>NZ_JBEOSM010000024.1:0-1420 GCF_040302945.1 Microbacterium sp. NPDC096154 | reverse complement strand
CTAGTACTACAGTCGCGTTTATTTCGCGTGGTGCGGCGCGTTAGCGCCGTTGTGGGTGATGATCGTGTTAACCCTTGGCGGTGGGTGACGATATTGCTGTGGCGGATGTGCGGGAGTGGGCGGCGGAGCTGGATGAGGTCGCTGGTCTGATCGGGCCGCGGTTCGCTCGTTCGGAGCCGCGCCGGAACGCTGTCGCGTATGTGCGAGGGCTGCTGTCGGAGCAGGAGCGGAAGAACTCGTGGACGCTGTCGGAGCACGCCGGTCAGGTGACGCCGGATCCGATGCAGCGGCTGTTGTCGACCACGGACTGGGATCCCGACCTGGTCCGTGACGATCTCCGCTCCTACGTGGTCGAGCACCTCGGCGACCGTGCCGGAATCCTGATCGTCGATGAGACCGGGTTCTTGAAGAAAGGCGACCGGTCCGCGGGCGTGGCCAGGCAGTACACGGGCACGGCGGGACGGATCGAGAACGCGCAGGTCGGCGTCTTCCTGACGTACTCGACACCCACGGGCCGGACGTTCCTGGATCGGGAGCTGTATCTGCCGAAGACGTGGACCGAGGACCGTGCCCGCTGCGCCCGCGCCGGTGTCCCGAAGGAGCGCGGGTTTCAGACGAAGCCGGAGCTCGCGATGGGCATGCTGGCCCGCGCGATCGATGCCGACGTCCCCGCATCATGGGTGACTGGCGACGCCGTCTACGGCCAGTACTACCGGCTCCGCAAGGCGCTCGAGGATCGCGGGATGTCGTACGTGCTCGCCGTGCCGTCCAGCCAGCGGGTGATCGCGAAGACCACCGTGTCGATCCTCGGGAAGGAGTACCGCGCCGACGCGCTCATCGGCGAGCTCCCAGCCACGGCGTGGCGGACCAGGTCCGCCGGCGCGGGCTCGAAAGGCGACCGCCGATACGCGTGGGCACGCGCCCGGATCAACGGGGAACGCGACCCGGATGCCGAGTACTGGCTCCTCGCCCGCCGCAGCCTCACCGACCCGTCAGAGCTCGCGTACTACCTCTGCCACGGCCCCAAGCGCGTCGCCTTGGGCGAGCTGGTCCGCGTCGCCGGCGCGAGATGGGCGATCGAGGAGACCTTCCAAACGGCGAAAGGGCAGACCGGGCTGGACCACTACCAAGTCCGGCAGTACACCGGCTGGTACCGGCACATCACGCTCTCCATGCTCGCCCACGCCTTCCTCACCGTCACCCGGTCAAAAAGGGGGCTCGAGGAGACAAAGACGGAGACCTCGTCGAGCTGAGCCTGCCCGAGATCCGACACCTCATCGCTGCGCTCGTGCTGAATGCGCCCGCCGACCCCGCGCGAGTGCTCCACCGGTCACGCTGGCGCCGAAAACACCAACACACCGCCCGACGACACCATTATCTACGCCGCGGACACACGCCATAAACGCGACTGTAGTACTAG
>NZ_JBEOSM010000023.1:0-1796 GCF_040302945.1 Microbacterium sp. NPDC096154 | reverse complement strand
TTATATATTCGTCATGAGACTTTAGCAGAGTCTCTTTTTCTTTTTCCGTCAAAATATACTCTTCAGGCTTCTTTAACCCTCTACTCGAAAAATAAGACTTCTCTCCAAGTAATCTTTCGTCAATATTATCCTTTATCATATATTTCGTTATATAAGCCCCTACATTGTCCACGTGGTCTATTTTATTTATTTTAACAAACCCATGACCCCAGATGTCCGATAGAACGTCTACAGGCGTGTAAGGAAGGTTATAGACCAATAGGTGATAATGTATAGCCCCTCGTTTCTGAAACTCAATTACAGCAGTGTATTTTAGTTTTATTTTTAAAGTGTAATTCAGCCTTTGGATAAACTTTTTGAAGTTATAGTTAGATTGTTTTATGTCCTGCATGTTTTCAGCATATGTAAGTGTGAAAAATTTCGGTTGCTCGTTCCACGCATTTGCATTGGCATTTGCTTGGTTAAACACTTGCTTCCTTGCACGATATAACACATCAGACCTGTTCTTCATCTTTGTTTCAGCATCATTTATCCAATCATGATCAGACTGTTTTTTCCTACCAGCATTTTCACGAACTGCATCTTTACCTGTTGCTACCTCTTTCTCGTAGCTCAATAATTCCCATACACCGCCACTTTTTATTAGTTTGTGACGATACCTCAATTATAAAATACCTCTCTTCCTTGTCTAAATTTTTCTGCTTATTAATCGCTATAATCAAGTTAAGTAAGAAACAGAAATAGCGATTAAATATTAACCTATTTTTCTATCAGATTTAAACGGAAATATAAATCCTAAATCTACTAGAATTGTACCACTAAATTCGCCGCAGCCGGTTATTACTTTTCTATCAACTCCTGAAATTTTATAAAAGAATCCTGGTTGCAAAATGATAGTTTGTTTTAGTGCGTGTAATGTAACCACCATTACTTTTGTGTCTTCGGTTTTGTAATAAGAAATATTAAACATGTGCTCGTCCTCTTTTCTTGTTTTTTTAGTTGCGCTTCACCATCACCACTGCGTAGATCTACTCCATGAATCCTTGACTCGGAACCTTTGCGACCCAGATTACTTGCCACCGTCGCCACCTTCTAGAAATCTTTAATGTGGCAAACCGAACTAGGTTATCAGAGTCGCCTTTCCAAGTAAAGGAACCGCTACGCTTTCACTACGTAGAACTACTCCGTTAAAACTCTTTATCGTCTTTATATTCGCTCAGTATGTATGAAATCAAAGCGTTGACCGACATACCTCTCTTTTCAGCTTCTTTTTTTAACCATTCGTGTAGGTCTTCAGTAAGCCTTAGAGAAAAAACCGCTTTTCCCAATAACTTCACCTCCTTATGGTATCATTATAGTATCAAAGTGGTATCATGTCAATACCATAATGGTTAGTGTTATTTCTCTCGGTCTTTTATAAATAAAATAAATCCGCCTTGCGGTGTCGGGGGCCCCAACTGGAGTCACCCCACCCACACGCAAAAGGGCGGATTTTATATTTTCAAGGAAATTAAATAAGGACCCCATTATAGGAGTCCCATTGTCAAAGTTTGAACACTTTACCCGCTATTAGAAAACGGTAAAGTCATAGTATTTTTATTTTCTATGTGTTAAAATAGCGCTGTTAACTTTTGCGATTTAAGTTAATTTGTATCTTATGAATATTGCCTAGATATTCATTTTCATAGTTTTTGGAATATGTTATATATTCGTCATGAGACTTTAGCAGAGTCTCTTTTTCTTTTTCCGTCAAAATATACTCTTCAGGCTTCTTTAACCCTCTACTCGAAAAATAA
>NZ_JBEOSM010000022.1:0-2939 GCF_040302945.1 Microbacterium sp. NPDC096154 | reverse complement strand
TTTTAGTTAAGTCCTCGATCTATTAGTATTTGTCAGCTCCACGTGTCACCACGCTTCCACCTCAAACCTATCAACCTGATCATCTTTCAGGGATCTTACTAGCTTACGCTATGGGAAATCTCATCTCGAGGGGGGCTTCATGCTTAGATGCTTTCAGCACTTATCCCTTCCGCACATAGCTACCCAGCTATGCCTTTGGCAAGACAACTGGTACACCAGCGGTGCGTCCATCCCGGTCCTCTCGTACTAAGGACAGCTCCTCTCAAATTTCCTACGCCCACGACGGATAGGGACCGAACTGTCTCACGACGTTCTGAACCCAGCTCGCGTACCGCTTTAATGGGCGAACAGCCCAACCCTTGGGACCGACTACAGCCCCAGGATGCGATGAGCCGACATCGAGGTGCCAAACCTCCCCGTCGATGTGGACTCTTGGGGGAGATAAGCCTGTTATCCCCGGGGTAGCTTTTATCCGTTGAGCGATGGCCCTTCCATGCGGAACCACCGGATCACTAAGCCCGACTTTCGTCCCTGCTCGACTTGTAGGTCTCGCAGTCAAGCTCCCTTGTGCCTTTACACTCTACGAATGATTTCCAACCATTCTGAGGGAACCTTTGGGCGCCTCCGTTACTTTTTAGGAGGCGACCGCCCCAGTCAAACTGCCCACCTGACACTGTCTCCCACCCCGATAAGGGGTGCGGGTTAGAATGTCAATACAGCCAGGGTAGTATCCCACCAATGCCTCCACCGAAGCTGGCGCTCCGGCTTCCAAGGCTCCTACCTATCCTGTACAAGCTGTACCAAAATTCAATATCAGGCTACAGTAAAGCTCCACGGGGTCTTTCCGTCCTGTCGCGGGTAACCTGCATCTTCACAGGTACTATAATTTCACCGAGTCTCTCGTTGAGACAGTGCCCAGATCGTTACACCTTTCGTGCGGGTCGGAACTTACCCGACAAGGAATTTCGCTACCTTAGGACCGTTATAGTTACGGCCGCCGTTTACTGGGGCTTCAATTCAGAGCTTCGCGCGAACGCTAACCCCTCCTCTTAACCTTCCAGCACCGGGCAGGTGTCAGCCCCTATACTTCGCCTTACGGCTTCGCAGAGACCTGTGTTTTTGCTAAACAGTCGCCTGGGCCTATTCACTGCGGCTCTCTCGGGCTTGCACCCAAAAGAGCACCCCTTCTCCCGAAGTTACGGGGTCATTTTGCCGAGTTCCTTAACGAGAGTTCTCTCGCTCACCTTAGGATTCTCTCCTCGCCTACCTGTGTCGGTTTGCGGTACGGGCACCTTGAATCTCGCTAGAGGCTTTTCTTGGCAGTGTGGAATCAGGAACTTCGGTACTATATTTCCCTCGCCGTCACAGCTCCGCCTTCACGGTAATGGGATTTGCCTCATTACCAGCCTAACTGCTTGGACGTGCTAATCCAACAGCACGCTTACCCTATCCTCCTGCGTCCCCCCATCGCTCAAACGATTCATAAGGTGGTACAGGAATATCAACCTGTTGTCCATCGCCTACGCTCTTCAGCCTCGGCTTAGGTCCCGACTAACCCTGAGTGGACGAGCCTTCCTCAGGAAACCTTAGGCATTCGGTGGATGAGATTCTCACTCATCTTTCGCTACTCATACCGGCATTCTCACTTCTAAGCGCTCCACCAGTCCTTACGGTCTAGCTTCAACGCCCTTAGAACGCTCTCCTACCACTGACATCATAGATGTCAATCCACAGCTTCGGTGATACGTTTAGCCCCGGTACATTTTCGGCGCAGAGTCACTCGACCAGTGAGCTATTACGCACTCTTTAAATGGTGGCTGCTTCTAAGCCAACATCCTGGTTGTCTAAGCAACTCCACATCCTTTTCCACTTAACGTATACTTTGGGACCTTAGCTGGTGGTCTGGGCTGTTTCCCTCTTGACTACGGATCTTATCACTCGCAGTCTGACTCCCAAGGATAAGTATTTGGCATTCGGAGTTTGTCTGAATTCGGTAACCCGATGGGGGCCCCTAGTCCAAACAGTGCTCTACCTCCAATACTCTTACCTTGAGGCTAGCCCTAAAGCTATTTCGGAGAGAACCAGCTATCTCCAAGTTCGATTGGAATTTCTCCGCTACCCACACCTCATCCCCGCACTTTTCAACGTGCGTGGGTTCGGGCCTCCATCCAGTGTTACCTGGACTTCACCCTGGACATGGGTAGATCACCTGGTTTCGGGTCTACGACCACATACTCTATCGCCCTATTCAGACTCGCTTTCGCTGCGGCTCCGTCTCTTCAACTTAACCTTGCATGTAATCGTAACTCGCCGGTTCATTCTACAAAAGGCACGCTATCACCCATTAATGGGCTCTAACTACTTGTAGGCACACGGTTTCAGGATCTATTTCACTCCCCTTCCGGGGTGCTTTTCACCTTTCCCTCACGGTACTGGTTCACTATCGGTCACTAGGGAGTATTTAGCCTTGGGAGATGGTCCTCCCTGCTTCCGACGGGATTTCTCGTGTCCCGCCGTACTCAGGATCCACTCAGGAGGGAACGAAGTTTCGACTACAGGGTTTTTACCTTCTGTGACTGGCCTTTCCAGACCTATTCATCTACCCCGTTCCTTTGTAACTCCATGTAGAGTGTCCTACAACCCCAAGAGGCAAGCCTCTTGGTTTGGGCTAATCCCGTTTCGCTCGCCGCTACTAAGGGAATCGCGTTTGCTTTCTCTTCCTCCGGGTACTTAGATGTTTCAGTTCCCCGGGTCTGCCTTCAGTTACTCTATGTATTCAAGTAACGATACTATCCCATTACGGATAGTGGGTTTCCCCATTCGGAAATCTCCGGATCAAAGCTTACTTACAGCTCCCCGAAGCATATCGGTGTTAGTCCCGTCCTTCATCGGCTCCTAGTGCCAAGGCATCCACCGTGCGCCCTTTCTAACTTAACTTG
>NZ_JBEOSM010000021.1:0-4792 GCF_040302945.1 Microbacterium sp. NPDC096154 | reverse complement strand
AGCAGAGGTGCGTAAATTGGACGAGCAGAGAAAAATTAATGTTGAGTTAACCCCTGAACAACTTCAAATGCTTCAAAGACTTATTGATCTTGAACAGCAAGAAAACAAAGACAAAGAGCAATTTGAAGAGAAAAAGAAAAATCATAATTTCATCCAGCTTTATCGTGACAACATGCCAGAATTAAGATGGTTAATGGCAAATCATAACTTCGCAAGTTCTTTATTATTTTTTATCTTGGAACACATGGATAACAGAAATGCTTTAGCTTGTTCTTATGCAGTTTTTGAAGATTATTTTGGCAAATCAAGGTCAACAGTTTACAGAGCAGTAAAGCTTTTAGAGGAGAATGGATTTTTAAATGTTTTAAAAATGGGAACATCAAACGTCTATGTAGTGAACGAAGACCTTGCTTGGACAGATGGCAATGACAAAAAGAAATTTGCTAAATACGATGGTAAAATCCTTGTCAGCAAAAAGGAAAACAAGGACTTTGAATACAAAAGCCAATTTGATAAATTTAAAGCCCTTAGAGAACGTGAAAACTTAAAATAAAGCGAGTAGATAACTACTCGCCTTTCTTTATTTCAAGAGCATATTTGCCCTCATTTGAATCTTGGTCAACACTTGTAAAAACACCAATATCTTTTATTGGAATAAGAGTTCCAGAACCTAAATGAGGTCTCTTTCTATCCCTCATAAAAAGCATTAATTCTCCCTCTTGGTCTAGTTTCTCCAACTTCTCAACCAATTGTTTCACCTTCATCAGCGTTCCATCTCCATCCCTTTTTGCCTTTGTGGCTTCTCCATTTTTTCTAAAGAGTCCTGGACTAATTTATCTTGCCTATCATCCAGGAACTTGATTGTACTTCGGTCTACATCATTCATCCTCAAGAACGTTTTTACTCGGTCAAGTTGAGCGTGTAAAACTTTGCCCACCCTCTCTTTAAAAACAGAAAACTCCTTGCTGATCTGCACGAGTTTTCCCTTCAATTTTCCGTTCTCTAATTTCAATTCCCGATTCTCATTTTGGTAAGACCGGTTCTCAATTTTTAGAGTGTCCACCTGTTGTTTTAACTCCTTTTTCTCCTTCAACTGGTCATTATATTTATTAACGAGTCCATTGTACTTTTCTATCAAGTCTCCATAGTTCTTTACAATGTCTGTTTGCTTCACTTTTTGCAGTGCTTTTTTCTCTGCTAAGGAGTCTAAATTCTCTTCAATATCTTTGTAGTAATAGCGAATTTTATCTTGTCCAATTTGCATATCAGCTTTCAGCTGCGTAACTTCTTTTTGAGTCTTTTCCAACTCTTTCTGCAGATTCTCTGCTTGTAGCTGATAAGCCACACCATTGGTCGCATAATCGACTAGGCTTTTGTAGTCTTGTTCCTTCATTCCAACAAGCCCTAGAACCTTTTTAGCTTCGATATTCGCAATCGATTTCGATTTATCATCAATCTCTTGAATATGCCCCATTGTCCGCTCATATTTCTCTTGGGCTTCCTTCTCCATGCTTTGAAACGTTTGAGCCTTATATTTAGCCGTCTCCACGTGTTTACGGCTCGACGAGACCCCTCTTTCCAAATTAAAGTCATTTTGCTTCAGGTACTGATTAAAATCGTCCTGAAGACTCACCAGTTGCTTTTTCTGGCCAAAGAAATCTTTAGCCGATAGTCGGCCATCCTCCGTTACTGGAACGAAGCCTACGTGCATGTGAGGGGTTTTCTCGTCATAGTGAACAGTCGCATAGATTAAATTCTTTTCACCGTATCGATCAGCAAGGAACTCATGAGCCGTTTCAAAATACCTTTTCTGCTCTTTGGGTGAAATTTTATCGAAGAATTCCTTGTCAGAGGTAATTAAGAATTCAGCCAGCTTAACTGCATCTTTACGGATCTTTTTTCCAGAGGTCACATTGTCCTCAATTACTTGGCTAATTTTCTCGTTGTAATCAATCTGCCTTTGACCGTTTATCAAGTCATAATTCAGATGAGAATCAGCTTTATTGATGTCGGGATTCGTTTCACTTTCCCTCTCTCTTTGGTTGTGAAATTGAATCCCTTTTATCCCATTTGATTTCATTTTCTGCATTCGGATAATGGAGTAACTCATGGGGTACGCACCCTTTCTGAAAATCGATAGATTAATAGAAAGTGTAACACACTACACTTTGCACGCAAAGTTTCATGTGGTCTGCGACGCTAAAAGCCAAACCTTGGGCTTTGCCCAAACCCACTGGGGAACTCTTCCCCAGACCCCCTTAATCGAACTCCCCAACCCCTCAATCCTTGAGGGGCTCCCTCGCCGGTAGGCAGCTCAAAAGGTGTTGCCTTTTGAGACACCAAGAGGGTCTTGGTGAAGTGAGTCTATCAACTCCTTATCCTCCCTTCGGTCCGGTACCGTTGACAGACGCCATACGGGCCTCTCTCGCCTTTGTAAGAGGTTGCCCCTAGTAAAAACCCTTAAAAAGCAAAAAAGACGCTTCTAGGGGTAGCGTCAGGGAAATGCGGATTTACAACGGTAAGCATTTGATACAAGTCTTATGAGACAGTCAGAAGTCATTTAAAACGCTAATTTCATTATGTCTCAATAAACTCTACTCTATTGGAATTGTGAAGTGATACACTTAAACTAACGTACGCAGGTTTGTTGAATAAGGACTTCAAAAAATACCCTTAATTAAGCTAAAAAGTCCTTCTCTTTATTAAGAAGGACTTTTTTATGTGTTATTCCATTGTCTCATTCATTGTAATAGTTTCGCTTGCTTCATGACCAGATTCTCCATGTCCTGGTCCAAACAAATTCAATATTACAACTCCTACAAGAATCAGTGTTATTCCTGCAATGCTAGCCATGTTAAGTTTTTCCTTCCAAACTAAAACTGAAATTACTGTAGTCAAAACAAGTCCTAAACCTGCCCATAATGCATATGCAGTGTTTAAGGGGATTGTTTTTAGCGACAAGGATAAAAAGAAAAAACAACCAACGAAAGCTATTATTACCCCTATTGTAGGATAGAGTTTTGAAAAGCCTTCAGATGCTTTTAATAGGGAAGAGCCAATAATCTCCCCCACTATTGCAAGTGCTAAATATAGATATGACATTATTCGTCCTCCTGAATCATGTTTATTAGTTCATCAAAAACTTGTGTTTTTAGTTCTTCATTTAATGGTGCCATTCCAAATATTTCTGAAAACCAAAGACCATCTATGGATAATCTTGTAATTGTTATTTTGACAGGATCAATTCCATCAGTTATTAACTTTGTATGCAAAATATCGTATCTCTGCCGGAATTCATCTAATAAATCTGGATTAATAAACATAGCAGCCATTAGTGCGGAATTTAGATTATTGTTTTCTAAATCGGAAAATGTAGATTTAAGATAAGCCCTATTCCATTTTCCTATTGCGTTATCATCGTCGTTATTAACTAACGTATTAATGCATTCGAAATAATTATTTGTCCAATCTTCCACCATTCCTTTAATTAATGCTTCCTTGCTAGGAAAATGGTATAATAATCCACCTTTACTCACGCCAGCTCTTTGGGCGACTGCCTCTAATGTGAGTTTGACAACTCCTTCTTCTTTTACAATTTCAGATGCAGCAATCAATATATTTTTTTTCTTATTAGCATGCTTTGAAATAGACATAATAACCTCCATAACTTAGATACATATAATATACCTTCTGGACGGTTTTTTTGTCAATCGAATTAAAGCTCTTATTTAATATCACTCTTTCACATAAAAATAATCCAATAAATTAATCTAAAGATTGTGAAGAAATGTACTTAAAGTAAAGGGAGCTTTAGTTCAACAGTCGATTTCTTAAAATCGGCTTTATTTATGGGTGAAAATTACATTACCGTTGTAAATCCGCATTTTCAGGACTCTACCCCTTCTAGAGCGCCTCTCATTGTTTTAGCGATTAATTATTATTCCCCTTATTATTTTTTTGAAAATGTTCTTTGTAATATAAATAATCAACTTTATGTTTTGTGGACATTAATTGAGTCGCTAATATTGCGGTGTAAATTGTCGTCAATCCTAGTGCTACTACGGCTAATAAATTTAAATTACTTTTATTAATGCTACTGTTACTATTCATGAAAGCTCAACTCCCTTCTTTAAAATTAGATTTCTAAATATCAAAGATTTTTATTCGAACACCATCAATTCTCCCCTTGTTTTAGGGTGGAGGCTGGCAAGGGGGTTTGGGGGAAGCCCCCATATTGCGTAGATCCATAAGGCAAAAGAGAAAATTTATGAACGGAAGCTCTGGCGGTTTTGGCGGTATAATGGCTCGAGCAAGCCGATTTCCTGAATTCCTCGTTTTAGGTACGTCGGCTTGGCGAAAGTACAGCACCGCCAAAATTTCGGAATGCAAGGAGAAAAGGGTGGAGATTTTTCGGTGGTCTGTCCGAAAAATACTACCCGAACCTTGCGTGGAGAAAAGCCCTTTAGGAGATATAGAAGGGAACACAGAAAAAATGTTGATATATCAATGTTTTAGTTAAGGTAATGTGTCATAGCTTGTGACACGTATATGTGTCATAGCTTGTGACACATAGTTGAATTAAGATGTGTCATTTTTTGCTTGACTATAGTTCATTTTTGACCTATGATGTGTCATAAATTATACATATAGGTATCACAGCTGATGATACATAACAAGGGAGAGAAGGATTCTATGCCAGCAGAGGTGCGTAAATTGGACGAGCAGAGAAAAATTAATGTTGAGTTAACCCCTGAACAACTTCAAATGCTTCAAAGACTTATTGATCTTGAAC
>NZ_JBEOSM010000020.1:0-5221 GCF_040302945.1 Microbacterium sp. NPDC096154 | reverse complement strand
GAATATGCTCTTTGTTTGCAACGCAAACCGCACACAAACGAAGTTTGTATAAGTGCGCCCTTCTTCACTTTGTTCATTGGGGTGATTATACCACAGGCAGAGTGAAGATACTATTATGTAATTCTAGTGTTTCTGCGATAGTTTGATTATAATAGAGAAAAACAAGGCGGTAGGGGAGTGAGAGCTTTGGCTCGAAAGACAGAAGAAGAAAGACTATTAGAGATGGATGAAAAAATTAAGAAGATGCAAGCCGAGAAGCAAAGGCTTGCTAACCAATTAAAACAAAAGGAAAGAAAGGCAAGAACACAAAAGCTAATTAGAATGGGTGGATTATTAGAAAAACATTTAGGAATAACAGGAGAAGAAGAAACTATTAAGTTGATTGCTTCTTTCCAAAAATCTATTTTGGAAAATAAAGATAGAGTAAATGCCATGGACATTAATCAAGCTAGAAATATACTAGGGATTCAAGTCCAGAGTTCAAAAGAATCTTAATCCATATTTTATTGTGTTTCTACTCTAGGTTAGATAAAAGATACCGATTTTGAAATTTATCAAAATCGGTATCTTTATCTAACTCTATTTATAAAAGGATGTATTTTCTTCTTTAAAATCGAAATTAAATGGGACCAGTTACATAATACATAAATAATAATATAGAAGACAAAATGCCTATACTATTTAAGATTTTCCCCATAAAAATATAATTGTTTTTTCTCTCTTTAATTTTTTTTGCTTGTTTATATCCTATAACTCCTAATATTATTGCAACTAAACAAAACCATAAAGAAAATACAGTCAAATAAGCAGAGATCAGAGCAACAAAACCTATTAAAATAGCTTTTACTTCCTCCTGCACAATATATACCTCCCTAAACATTCTTTGTTTTTCCATTTTTTATTATATATGTTATTAATTTGAAGAAATATTCGGATTGATATAAAAAATTAAGGGACATAATTTTAACTTTTAATAATATAGTTATTTTTTAAAGATTTTTAAAACCTTTTTACTTATTTATAGGAGCTTGAAACCCTTGGGGCTGTAAGTCTCAAAAATTTAAAAGTGAGTTTTGGTGCACTTAAAGTGAGTTTTGGTGCACTTAAAAGTGAGTTTTGGTGCACTTAAAGTGAGTTTTGGTGCACTTAAAGTGAGTTTTTTAGAAAAACTTGTTTTTTAACTCACTTTTAAATATGATAGTTATATCAAGAGTTATGAAAGGAATAAAGAAATGGCAAGGAGATTAGAAAAATTATCTGATAGAGTACCAAAATTAAAAGAAATGGAAACACGTAATTTCCCCGTTGTTAAATCTAATCATCTAATTCAAAAAACTCGTTTTGATTTAACATTGGTTGAACAAAAATTGATATTGCACGTAATCCAAATGATTGAGCCAAAAGATGATGATTTTAAAACGTATCGTTTTTCAATTAAGGATTACTGTAAAATTTGCCAAATCAGCGATAGAAGTGGGAAAAACTATTCGATTATTAAAAGTTCCCTGAAAAAGATAAGCGACAAAAGTTTTTGGATGGAACAAGAAGATGGTACGGAAGTGTTAATGAGGTGGATCGACAAAGTAGTTATAGACCATAAGAAAGACATAATTGATATTAAATTGGATAAAGATTTAAAGCCTCATTTGTTGCAGTTGAAGCAATTTTTCACTAAATATAATTACTTATATGTAATGACTATGAAAAGCCAATATAGTATTAGGCTCTATGAAATATTAAAGTCTTACGAAAATGTCCAAGGGATTATTTATGAAGTGGATGAATTAAGGAAAGTCCTAAATCTAGATGATGATACATTACCTAGATGGGTTGATTTCAAGCGTTTTGTGATAGAACAAGCTATTAAAGAAATCAATAAATTAACTGACATTACGATTACATACGATACGATTAAAAAGGGAAGAAGTGTTTTCGAAGTTGTATTTAATATTAAATCCAAGTCTGAAACACAAAAAATTATATCTCAAAGATTAATTGAAAGAACATTAGATAAGAAAAATAAAGATAATGATGATGATACTCCTTACTAATAGCATTGAGAACGTTTTAAAGGGGTTATATTGAGCCCTTTTTTAAAATAACGCATTTAAAGGTGTTAAATGGATAACGGCCTTCTACGGGCTTTGTATACACTTTAAAGGGGGAGTTGATAGTTATGGAATTTGATGATTCAAAAAAAATCATAAATGGGGAATTTGATATGAACCGCACTTGGTATGTAGGATTTGAATACAAAAGGGATTACGCAAAAAAGCCTTTGTCTGGGGAGGAAAATGAAAAACTAGTGGATGATCTAATCCAGGTCTTTGCAAAGTATGAAATGCAGTGGAAAATGAAATAAAAGGCTACCCAAAGGCAACCTTTTTATCGTTTTATTAAAGGTTCGGATTTAAAAAGAACTTTTTTTGTTTCAGCATCAACAATTATATTTTTTATATCTTTACCATTTTCAGATACTGTTAAATAAACATATACTTGTCTATTAGGATGAAAACCATCACCTGAAACTCGATTTTCACCAATAAACTCATCTACTTTTGACAACACCTTGTTCACATCTTTAAAAGAGACTTTTTCTCTAATGTTAATTTTAGCGTTCTTGTATTCAGTATATTGTTTTTGGTCTATTGAGCTATAAAAAGAATTTGGACTAGCAAACTTTTCACTAGAGTTATCAGGATATTTGCTCCATGATTCTTTTGCTGGTTCCTTAGCTTGAATTGAATTTGTGCTTATTCCCATTACTAAAACAACTAATAATATCATTGCAGTAATCATTTTCTTCATTTTGTATTCAACTCCTTTTTTGTATTATTTGATTGATTATCTGTTTTTATAAACAAATCTCTATAAGAAATAAAAAATGACCTCCCTACGGCTTGGCGCTGTTTGGAGGTCATTTCACTGATCTATAAAATATAGAGCCAATTCTTAAAAGAGTAGGCTAGCTACAGATGCTGTCACATCTGTAGCTTTTTTGAATATAGCATGATTACCTTTCTAACCCAATGTTTTGCCCTTTTAAGCGTTGCTTTGGTTTTTGCTTAGCATTTACTTTGTGTTCCTGCTTTTGGGCTTGTTCTACCCCTTCTAGGATGGCTGAAAGAAAGTCATTGCTTTGGCTTAGGCTTTGCGTTTCTTGTTGAACTTTTTCAAGTGCTGGAGCAACTTTCTCTATTTCTCTTTTATGTTGTTCCAAATGCTCCCGATCTTCATAACCGATGGTTCGAATAGCTTGAGTTAACTGTTCTCGTTTTTGTAAATCTTTCTGATAAGCTTGTTGTTCTTCCTTGGAAAACAGAATTTTTCCTTTTAAGTAAGGATTCGATTCGATTCGTTCAATTCGTTTTTCTAGTTCAGTAAGATGATTAAAATAACTTTCTGCATTTTGAGCATTCCGAACAGCCAGATTATAGTTTTGAATACCTTCTCGATTTAATTCAATTTTATGCTGTCTTTGTTCTAAAGTATGTTTTATGTTGTCGAGCGATATAGTTTTTCCTTGTTTCTCATTTAGTCGGTTCAATTTAGATGCTGTCTTGTAATCCAAATATTGTCCTGCTGTTTTCAATTCAGGATATTGGATAGCTACTTTACGAATTAGCTTTTGCTTTAGTATTTCTTCTGTCTGGTTTAGTATTTGTTTTTGGTCTACAGATTTTAAGATGCTCCCGTTTAAAGTTCGAGTAGACGTATCAATTTGTTTACTTAATTGCTTTTTAGCTAACTGGATCTCTTCACGTGCAGATAAACCAGCTTCTTTTAAACATGTATTTAAGTGGTCATGCTGGCTGATGATTTTATCTTGTAAAGTGTTGATACTAGCACGCAAATTTTCTTTTTCCTTACGTTGGAAAAATCCTACTTTATCAAGTTTTCCCTTTAATTCTTCTAATGTTTTTTCATAATGAGAAAGCTGTTTTTCTGCTTGTTCTGCAATAGAAACTATGTGATTTTTTGTCTTTAAAGATTCTAGTGCTTTTCTTTGTTGTTCGGTCTGTACTTCTAATGATTTTCTATAGTTGGCAATTGTTGCTACCGTTGGAATTTCGCCAATAATTTGTTTGGCTGCCTCCACATTTTTTTGTTCTTCAGTAGTTAATTCTACAGACTTCTTTTGCTCCTGTTGTTTTAACTCTGCTTCTATTTGTTGCTTCTCTTGGCGGTATCTTTGTAAGTCATAAACAATAGCATTATGCTTTTGTACTTCACGATTAATATTACCTCGCTCAGTTTTCATCCCCTTTTTCTCCATATCAGAAGCGACATGCCCCATATGAACCGTAGGTAAGATTTCAAGTCCACGTTCAGCGTGAGATTTATGTGTAATTCGTTCTTTGATGTTTGATTGTTCTAATGCTTTATTTGCGTATTCTGACCATTGTTCTCTCCACTGCTCCAGCAGTTCTTTTTTGTTCCAATCACGATTCTTTGTAGTAAAGCCTTCTTCTGAAATTTCTCGTGTTGTTAACATTATGTGAGCGTGAGGATTGTTGGAGTCATCTCTATGAATAGCGATATCAGCAACCATGCCTTTATCTACAAATTGGTCTTGGATGTAGCCTTTGATTAATTCAGTTTGTTGTTGATTGGAAAGTTCTTTAGGTAAAGCAATATTTATTTCTCTGGCTAATTGAGAGTTCTTTCTTTTCTCAGAACGTTCAATTTCATTCCAAAGAATCTCACGATTTTTAACCCAAACAGGGGAATTTTCAGGAGCAAGAATATGGGTTTCCGGCTTCACTTCTCTTTTGTAAAATTTACTTTCATTAGTTTGTTCATCAACTAAACGCTGACCAGAACGATAGGCAGCTGACGCAATTGCTGATTGTCCTTTTCCTCTGGAAATCATTTGTGCTGAGAAGTGATAGATTGCCATATGCTTGAACCTCCTTTTCAAAAGATTTTGTAGTAGCCGTAATAAAAATGATCGTACCGTAAGGTGGGAGAATTTTTATTATGGAATCGTAAGAAATTAATTAGACGAAATGGCATTTTGCCAATGAGAAATAATTAATCTCTTACGATGAGTTTTTGTATTCGTCACAAGACGGATACTCATTCGCACATCAGCGAATGAAGGATTTTAATTTTTATATTCGCAACAAGCGAATATGCTCTTTGTTTGCAACGCAAACCGCACACAAACGAAGTTTGTATAAGTGCGCCCTTCTTCACTTTGTTCATTGGGGTGATTATA
>NZ_JBEOSM010000019.1:0-5506 GCF_040302945.1 Microbacterium sp. NPDC096154 | reverse complement strand
TAAGATAGAGAAGTTGCCCCGGAGGGCTGCGGCGGGAGTCGCAGGGCTGGGAGCATCCGATCCTTGAGAACTCAACAGCGTGCACTTGTCAAATGCCAAATAACCTCGTCGGCTGACTCTTTGTGAGTCGGTTGGCAAGATTCCTTTGGATCAATTTTGGAAGTCAGTAATGACATCCGTTTTGGTCAGCATCAAACTCGCTGCTTCACCGTTTTCCCGGTGGGGTCAGCATTTTTTCTTTACGGAGAGTTTGATCCTGGCTCAGGATGAACGCTGGCGGCGTGCTTAACACATGCAAGTCGAACGGTGAAGCTCCAGCTTGCTGGAGTGGATCAGTGGCGAACGGGTGAGTAACACGTGAGCAACCTGCCCCAGACTCTGGGATAAGCGCTGGAAACGGCGTCTAATACCGGATACGCACCAGGAGGGCATCTTCTCTGGTGGGAAAGATTTTTTGGTCTGGGATGGGCTCGCGGCCTATCAGCTTGTTGGTGAGGTAACGGCTCACCAAGGCGTCGACGGGTAGCCGGCCTGAGAGGGTGACCGGCCACACTGGGACTGAGACACGGCCCAGACTCCTACGGGAGGCAGCAGTGGGGAATATTGCACAATGGGCGCAAGCCTGATGCAGCAACGCCGCGTGAGGGATGACGGCCTTCGGGTTGTAAACCTCTTTTAGCAGGGAAGAAGCGAGAGTGACGGTACCTGCAGAAAAAGCGCCGGCTAACTACGTGCCAGCAGCCGCGGTAATACGTAGGGCGCAAGCGTTATCCGGAATTATTGGGCGTAAAGAGCTCGTAGGCGGTCTGTCGCGTCTGCTGTGAAAACCCGAGGCTCAACCTCGGGCCTGCAGTGGGTACGGGCAGACTAGAGTGCGGTAGGGGAGATTGGAATTCCTGGTGTAGCGGTGGAATGCGCAGATATCAGGAGGAACACCGATGGCGAAGGCAGATCTCTGGGCCGTAACTGACGCTGAGGAGCGAAAGGGTGGGGAGCAAACAGGCTTAGATACCCTGGTAGTCCACCCCGTAAACGTTGGGAACTAGTTGTGGGGGCCTTTCCACGGTCTCCGTGACGCAGCTAACGCATTAAGTTCCCCGCCTGGGGAGTACGGCCGCAAGGCTAAAACTCAAAGGAATTGACGGGGACCCGCACAAGCGGCGGAGCATGCGGATTAATTCGATGCAACGCGAAGAACCTTACCAAGGCTTGACATATAGAGGAAAGGTCTGGAAACAGTCCCCCCGCAAGGTCTCTATACAGGTGGTGCATGGTTGTCGTCAGCTCGTGTCGTGAGATGTTGGGTTAAGTCCCGCAACGAGCGCAACCCTCGTTCTATGTTGCCAGCACGTAATGGTGGGAACTCATGGGATACTGCCGGGGTCAACTCGGAGGAAGGTGGGGATGACGTCAAATCATCATGCCCCTTATGTCTTGGGCTTCACGCATGCTACAATGGCCGGTACAAAGGGCTGCAATACCGTGAGGTGGAGCGAATCCCAAAAAGCCGGTCCCAGTTCGGATTGAGGTCTGCAACTCGACCTCATGAAGTCGGAGTCGCTAGTAATCGCAGATCAGCAACGCTGCGGTGAATACGTTCCCGGGTCTTGTACACACCGCCCGTCAAGTCATGAAAGTCGGTAACACCTGAAGCCGGTGGCCTAACCCTTGTGGAGGGAGCCGTCGAAGGTGGGATCGGTAATTAGGACTAAGTCGTAACAAGGTAGCCGTACCGGAAGGTGCGGCTGGATCACCTCCTTTCTAAGGAGCATCTGGAGGCTTCGGCCTTCCAGGCGCCGGATCATCACCGAATGTGTGGTGCCGGTTAGCTCATGGGTGGAACATTTGACATGCCGTCAGCGCGGCTGACTTCGGCTAGTACGCCTCTTCGGAGGTTGGAACGTGGGGGTTGGTGAGCGGGGCGGCTGCACGCTGTTGGGTCCTGAGGGACCGGAACGCTTGTTCTGGGACTTCTGGGCCTCGTTGGTGTCTGGCCGGTTGGCTGGGTGCTGCGGGGTACCGCCCGTACTTTGAGAACTACACAGTGGACGCGAGCATCTTTAAAGATAGCGAACGACAGATCTTTCAAAAGGGATCTGTCGGCTCATGTGATTTCAAGTCTTTAAGAGCAGACGGTGGATGCCTTGGCATCTGGAGCCGAAGAAGGACGTAGCAATCTGCGATAAGCCTCGGGGAGCTGATAAGCGAGCTTTGATCCGAGGGTGTCCGAATGGGGAAACCCCGCCAGGCGTTTGTGCGACCTGGTGACTCCCGCCTGAATATATAGGGCGGGTAGAGGGAACGTGGGGAAGTGAAACATCTCAGTACCCACAGGAAGAGAAAACAACAGTGATTCCGTGAGTAGTGGCGAGCGAAACCGGATGAGGCTAAACCGGGCGTGTGTGATAGCCGGCAGGCGTTGCACGTTCGGGGTTGTGGGACTCTCCTGATCTTTCTGCCGAAGGATCGACGTGACAGCAGCGTATAGACGAACGGTCTTGAATGGCCGGCCAGAGTGGGTGGCAGCCCCGTAGTCGAAATGCGTGTGCTGGCGTGGAGTGTATCCCAAGTAGCACGGGGCCCGAGAAATCCCGTGTGAATCTGCCAGGACCACCTGGTAAGCCTAAATACTCCCAGATGACCGATAGCGGACAAGTACCGTGAGGGAAAGGTGAAAAGTACCCCGGGAGGGGAGTGAAATAGTACCTGAAACCGTCTGCTTACAAACCGTTGGAGCACCCCTGGTAGGTGTGACAGCGTGCCTTTTGAAGAATGAGCCTGCGAGTTAGCGATACGTGGCGAGGTTAACCCGTGTGGGGTAGCCGTAGCGAAAGCGAGTCTGAATAGGGCGATTCAGTCGCGTGTCCTAGACCCGAAGCGAAGTGATCTATCCATGGCCAGGCTGAAGCGACGGTAAGACGTCGTGGAGGGCCGAACCCACTTAGGTTGAAAACTGAGGGGATGAGCTGTGGATAGGGGTGAAAGGCCAATCAAACTTCGTGATAGCTGGTTCTCTCCGAAATGCATTTAGGTGCAGCGTTGCGTGTTTCTTGCCGGAGGTAGAGCTACTGGATGGCCGATGGGCCCTACAAGGTTACTGACGTCAGCCAAACTCCGAATGCCGGTAAGTGAGAGCGCAGCAGTGAGACTGTGGGGGATAAGCTTCATAGTCGAGAGGGAAACAACCCAGACCACCAACTAAGGTCCCAAAGCGCGTGCTAAGTGGGAAAGGATGTGGAGTTGCTCAGACAACCAGGAGGTTGGCTTAGAAGCAGCCACCCTTGAAAGAGTGCGTAATAGCTCACTGGTCAAGTGATTCCGCGCCGACAATGTAACGGGGCTCAAGCACGCCACCGAAGTTGTGGCATTGAAACTATTGGCAGGCCTTCGTGGTCCAGCCGTTTTGATGGGTAGGAGAGCGTCGTGTGGCGAGTGAAGCGGCGGTGGAAACCAGCCGTGGACGCCACACGAGTGAGAATGCAGGCATGAGTAGCGAATGACGTGTGAGAAACACGTCCTCCGAAAGACCAAGGGTTCCAGGGTCAAGCTAATCTTCCCTGGGTAAGTCGGGACCTAAGGCGAGGCCGACAGGCGTAGTCGATGGACAACGGGTTGATATTCCCGTACCGGCGAAGAACCGCCCAAACTAATCCAGTGGTGCTAAGCGCCCGAAACCATCCATCGTCACCTTCGGGTGACACCGGGTGGTGGAGCGCGCGACCCCATGCTGGTGCGGTTAGCGTATTAACAGGTGTGACGCAGGAAGGTAGCCCAAGCCAGGCGATGGTTGTCCTGGTGCAAGTGCGTAGGCCGAGAGGTAGGCAAATCCGCCTCTCATTCAGGCTGAGACACGATGCGGATGAAAAGTGGGTGATCCTATGCTGCCGAGAAAAGCATCGACGCGAGGTTCCAGCCGCCCGTACCCCAAACCGACTCAGGTGGTCAGGTAGAGAATACCAAGGAGATCGAGAGAATCGTGGTTAAGGAACTCGGCAAAATGCCCCCGTAACTTCGGGAGAAGGGGGGCCTTCGACGTACTAGGACTTGCTCCGAAAGCGTTTGGAGGCCGCAGAGACCAGTGGGTAGCGACTGTTTATTAAAAACACAGGTCCGTGCCAAGTCGCAAGACGATGTATACGGACTGACGCCTGCCCGGTGCCGGAAGGTTAAGAGGACCGGTTAGCCGCAAGGCGAAGCTGAGAATTTAAGCCCCGGTAAACGGCGGTGGTAACTATAACCATCCTAAGGTAGCGAAATTCCTTGTCGGGTAAGTTCCGACCTGCACGAATGGCGTAACGACTTCCCAACTGTCTCAACCACGAACTCGGCGAAATTGCATTACGAGTAAAGATGCTCGTTACGCGCAGCAGGACGGAAAGACCCCGTGACCTTTACTACAGCTTGGTATTGGTGTTCGGTGTGGCTTGTGTAGGATAGGTGGGAGACTTTGAAGCAGTGACGCCAGTTACTGTGGAGTCGTTGTTGAAATACCACTCTGGTCACTCTGGATGTCTAACTTAGAACCGTGATCCGGTTCAGGGACAGTGCCTGGTGGGTAGTTTAACTGGGGCGGTTGCCTCCCAAAAAGTAACGGAGGCGCCCAAAGGTTCCCTCAACCTGGTTGGCAATCAGGTGGCGAGTGTAAGTGCACAAGGGAGCTTGACTGTGAGACTGACAGGTCGAGCAGGGACGAAAGTCGGGACTAGTGATCCGGCAGTGGCTTGTGGAAGCGCTGTCGCTCAACGGATAAAAGGTACCTCGGGGATAACAGGCTGATCTTGCCCAAGAGTCCATATCGACGGCATGGTTTGGCACCTCGATGTCGGCTCGTCGCATCCTGGGGCTGGAGTAGGTCCCAAGGGTTGGGCTGTTCGCCCATTAAAGCGGTACGCGAGCTGGGTTTAGAACGTCGTGAGACAGTTCGGTCCCTATCCGCTGCGCGCGTAGGAAGTTTGAGAGGATCTGACCCTAGTACGAGAGGACCGGGTTGGACGAACCTCTGGTGTGTCAGTTGTTCCGCCAGGAGCACCGCTGATTAGCTACGTTCGGGATGGATAACCGCTGAAAGCATCTAAGCGGGAAGCCGGCCTCAAGATGAGACTTCCATGCCTTCGGGCGAGAGGCTCCCAGCCAGACTACTGGGTTGATAGGCCAGATGTGGAAGTGCAGCAATGCATGCAGCTGACTGGTACTAATAAGCCGATGACTTGATAACACTTCGTCTATCCGACGATGCTTGCGTCCACTGAGTGGTTCTCGATGTACGGTCGAGAACACAAGCAAACTTCACAGTGCGCTTTGATCTGAAACATCGATAGTGTTTCGGCGGTCATAGCGAGAGGGAAACGCCCGGTCACATTCCGAACCCGGAAGCTAAGCCTCTCAGCGCCGATGGTACTGCAGGGGGGACCCTGTGGGAGAGTAGGACACCGCCGGACTTCCTTTGACAGAAGGGCCACCCAACGTTGGGTGGCCCTTCTGCGTTTTCCGGGCGGTTGCGGCTGCC
>NZ_JBEOSM010000018.1:0-8864 GCF_040302945.1 Microbacterium sp. NPDC096154 | reverse complement strand
TGAGAATGGTAGAATTACAAGGGAAAATTGATAGTAAGCTTACAGATCGATAAAAGAATAGTATAAAGCTACACAAAGTAAAAAGTATCCGCGAGGATACTTTTTTTTATAAATTGAACGATTATGAAAGACCATTATGCGTTATACTTGTAAAGACATCAACTGAGAAGGAAGGCTACGAAACATGAATCTAGGTAAAAAAAACCGTCTCGCTATCATTTTAGCGTTACTTTTTCTTGTGTATGCAATTGGTTTTGCGCTGTATTTTAAAGGACGTGGCGGTACAATTCCGATGTGGTTTATTGGAACATTACTGCTTGGACCTATTATTATTTTTGTAAGAGGCTTAATTAGCTTCCTCACTCAAATGAAGATACGCAACAAGGTTATTTGTGCAAATTGTGGTGAAACGATTCATAAAAAATCGCCGTATTTGATTCAATGTCCAAGCTGTCATCAAAATTTATATGTTAAAAATGAGAAAACTGAAGAGAATGAAGTAAATGAAAAAAATAAATCTATAGGAAGCTGATTATGAGATGAGATTAAGATCGTTCATTTTTCTATTGTTATTGTCCCTTACAGGTTGTTTTTTTACAGGGCAAGATACAGCAAAGGATCATAATACTAATCATAATAATCCCACATCTTCTTCACCTGTTGAGTCTACCCAACCACAAAAAGACCCCATCCAGGACAAGCTAAAAGAACTTTCTGTTTCGGAGAAAGTAGGCCAGCTTATTATGGCTGGAATGGATGGGACAGAGGTTGATGAAGCTGCGAAGGAGCTAATACGTAGCTATAACGTGGGCGGGGTTATTTTCTATAGCAACAATATGAAGGATGCAAAAGAAGCACTTCAATTATTTAATGATCTAAAGGAGATCAACGCTCAACAGAAGTCAGGTGTTCCTCTCTTTATGAGTGTGGATGAAGAGGGAGGAAAAGTATCACGGATGCCCCCAACACTTAAAAAAATCCCTTCTGCTAAAAAAGTGGGTGATACGAAAAATGAACAGCTTGCTACCCAAATTGGCAATGTGATTGGTGATCAGCTACATTCGTTTGGACTTAATATGGACTATGCACCTGTGCTTGATGTAAATAGTAACCCCCAAAATCCTGTCATCGGTGATCGGGCTTATGGAAATGAGACTAATATTGTTAGTCAGATGGGGATTGCAGTGATGAAAGGGTTGCAGCAAAGAAATATCATTCCAGTCGTGAAGCATTTTCCAGGGCATGGAGATACTTCCGTAGATTCTCATATTGGGTTACCGATTGTGAATCATAATATAGAACGATTAAGAGAGCTTGAGTTGGTGCCTTTTAAGCAAGCCATTGCTGAGGGGGCAGACGCCGTGATGATTGCGCATATTTTAATGCCTAAAATAGACAAAAGTGCCCCTGCTTCATTTTCATCCATCATTATTCATGATCTGCTTCGTGAACAGCTAGGCTTTACTGGACGGCCGCGAAGGTCACCGGAACACGCCACTCTGGCGGGGGTAGGAGGATGGCGAGCATGGGGAGGATCGCGCCGATCGTGAACGCGGCTGCGGAAGCGACCGCCGCGTGCCAGGGGCTCACGACGTCGTCCTGGTCGATGTTGAGCTCGGCTGATAGGTGCGCGGCAAGGGCGTCGTGCGCGGTGAGCTCCACGGCTACCTGTCGTGCGGTCTGCTCGCTGAGCCCACGGGCCCGGTAGAGCCCGGTGAGCTCGTCGAGCTCTTCCTCCGGCATGTCGCGCAGTTCCTGCCGTTCCTTCGCGATCAGGGCGCGTTCGCTGTCGCTCTGGCTGCTGACGGAGACGTACTCGCCGAGGGCCATCGAGATCGCACCCCCGACCAACCCCGCCAGCCCGGCGGTGAGGATGGGCCCGGAGGCGGTGGTCGCGCCGGCGACGCCGACCACGATCGCGGCAACAGAGACGATGCCGTCATTTGCGCCGAGCACGCCGGCACGCAGCCAGTTCAACCGTTGCGCAATGCCGCCGCGATGCGGCTCATCGGGGTGCGGCTGGAGCCCGGGGTTGTCTGCGGGCAGATCTGTCGACATGACCCCAACACAAGCACCGCTGGTCCCGGTGAGCAACGTTGGTGAGGCTAAGCGTGCCGCGGCCAGGCGGCTAAGAATCCTGGAAGAATGGAGGGGGATCGTGGGAACTGTCGTTAGCCGGAGCTACGCGAAGTGAGTTGAGAATGGCGACAGATACGGCCCCCCTTTCACGGGCGGCAACGTTCCGCACTGACGATACGGTTGCGCGGGTCCGGCGGGTCCGCACTCGTCGACGGATGCGCGCGGCCGACCTGATGGTTGTTGCGGTCTGGCTGTCGGTCGCCGTCGCGATCTCCCTGTGGCTCGCCTACGGCGGGATGAACCAGGTCACCGATCCCGCTTCCGCGATCACCGCGCTCGGCATCGTCACGGGACTTGTGGGTACCGACCTGATCCTGGTGATGCTGGTGCTCGCCGCTCGCATTCCGGCGATCGACCGCGTCTTCGGCCAGGACAGGGCGATGGCCCTCCACCGCAGGCTCGGCAGGCCCGCCCTCTCACTGATCCTCGCCCACGCAGCCCTCCTCACCGTCGGTTACGCGATGAGCGACGGGTCGAACGTGGTTGCCGAGACGATCGGGTTCCTCCAGAGCAAGGACCTGCTGCTCGCCTATCTCGGGTTCGGGCTGCTCGTCGCGGTCGTGGTCACTTCGCTCGTCGCCGTCCGCCGTCGCTTCTCCTATGAGGCCTGGCATCTGATCCACTTGCTCAGCTACCTCGCCGTGCTGGTCGCCGTGCCTCACCAGCTGAGCGCGGGCGGTGTGCTCGCCGAAGGCACCGGACAGCGGGTGTACTGGCTCGCCCTGTACGTGCTCGCGTTCGGTTCGATCGGTGTCTTCCGCTTCCTGGTGCCGATGATCCGCAGCGCGCGTCACGGCATCCGCGTCGCCGGGGTCGAGCAGGTCGCTCCGGGTGTCGTGTCGCTCCACCTCACGGGGCGGAACCTGGATCGGCTGCACACGGCCGGCGGCCAGTACGCGATTTGGCGGTTCTGGACGGGTGCGACGTGGTGGCATGCGCATCCCATCTCCTTCTCCGCTGTGCCGACCGCCACGACGGCGCGCATCACAGTGCGTGACCTCGGGCGCGGCAGTGCCGCGATCGGACGCGTGCGTCCGGGCGCGCGCGTCTCGATCGAAGGTCCGTACGGTGTCTTCACTGACGCGCACCGGGTCGCTCCGAAACTCGCAGTCGTCGCGGCGGGCATCGGCATCACGCCGATCCGATCCCTGCTGGAGCATTCCCCGCTCAGTCCGGGTGAAGCCACCGTCGTCCTCCGCGGCACCGATTCCACCCAGAGCTACCTGTGGAGCGAGATCGGCGCACTGCCCAGCATGCGCGGCAATACCGTGTATACGATGCTCGGTGCACGGCCTCCGGGCCTTGCCACCTGGATGTCTGCCGAGGCGCTGTCGCGTGGGGTGACGATCACCTCGGCGTTCCCTGACTTGCTGCGCTCGGACCTTTACGTGTGCGGGCCGCAGGCGTGGACGGATCTGGTGA
This sequence comes from Microbacterium sp. NPDC096154, assembly GCF_040302945.1. Taxonomy (NCBI): domain Bacteria; kingdom Bacillati; phylum Actinomycetota; class Actinomycetes; order Micrococcales; family Microbacteriaceae; genus Microbacterium; species Microbacterium sp. NPDC096154. Next base: position 5,303 of record NZ_JBEOSM010000018.1, on the reverse strand, counting down.
TTCGCGATGCCCGCGCCGCAGGATTGCGGGAAGCGCAGATCCACGTGGAGAGGTTCGACTGGTGAGGGCGCGCGCTACGATACTGGGCGCCCTGTCCTCGATTGCCGTATTCGCGGTCGGTTGGCAGCTCGGCGCTGATGGCCAGCAGTCAGAGACAACGACATCCGATACGGCTGCCGGATCAGCACCGACTTCGACTGTCACGCCGTCGGCGGATGCCGGAAGCAGCACAGCGACGCCCGCACCGACACCCAGTGCGTCCGCGTCGGAGACCACGACGTCAGCTGTCTCGGGGACTTTCACGGGGACATCCGTTCATACGCGTTTCGGTGACGTCCAGGTGCAGATCACCGTGCAGGACGGCATCCTCAGCGACGTGACCGCGCTGCAGCTCACCGACCAGGATTCCCGGTCGGTGTCGATCAGCAACCGCGCTGCCCCGATCCTTCGTCAGGAAGTCCTGTCCGCACAATCAGCGAACGTGCACAGCGTCTCAGGTGCCACCTACACGAGCAACGCCTACCTGACCTCGCTCCAGTCCGCCCTCGACCAGGCTGGACTGTGACCGTGACGACGCATGTGTTCAACACGATGGGCACGACGGCGAGCCTCCGCTTCGCGGGGCCGGTGCCGAGCGATGAGGTGCTGCTCCAGGTGGAAGATGCCTTCGCCGAGTTCGACCGCCGGTTCAGCCTCTACCGTGCCGACTCAGAGCTCAGCCGCATCGCGACAGGGGAGTTGACGCTCGCGCACTCCAGCGATGCCGTGCGCGACTGCTACAGGGATGCGATGATGTGGTCGCATCGTACGGCTGGCGTGTTCACGTCTCACCGGCCGGACGGTGTCCTGGATCTGTCCGGCATCGTGAAAGCCGCGGCCATCGCAGCGGCTGGCACCATTCTCGACACCTTCGGCATGCCCTCCTGGGTGCTCAACGTCGGCGGCGACATCCTCACCCGCGGCAGCATCAACGGCTCCGCGTGGCGGATCGGGATCACAGACCCCGACGCCCGAACATCCCTCCTGTGCGCCCTCGAAGTGCAGGACCCACGGCAGGCGGTGGCCACCTCCGGCACCGCAGAACGCGGCGAGCACATCTGGCGAGCCCCGGCTACATCGGACACTCTCGTCCGTTACCGGCAGGTGACGGTCGTCGCCGATGACATCGTCACCGCCGATGTGCTTGCGACCGCGATCCTGGCCGGCGGTCCTCAGTGGTGCGACGACATCCTCGACCGGTTCGACGTCGACGCCCTCACCGTCGACGACCACGGGGGGATCACCGCATCGCCCGGGCTGCGGGAAGCCGCAAGCCTAATCCTCGGATGAGCGCGTCAGGCCCTGCCTATACTGCGATCATGCCGGAGCGTGCGCGGATCCTGCTCGTCGAAGACGACGCCCGCCTCGCCGGCATGCTCGAGCAGTTGCTGCGCTCCGAGGGGTATGACACCGTCCTTGCCCGCGACGGGCAGCGAGCCTTGCACGAAGGACTGACTCAGAGCTTCGATGCCATGATCCTGGACCGTGGCCTGCCGGCTATCGAGGGTCTCGACGTGCTCAACAGGCTCCGCAACCGCGGCGTGCTCACCCCTGCGCTGATCCTGTCCGCCCTCAGCAACCCCGCCGACCGTGTGGAGGGGCTGGACCGGGGAGCCGAGGACTACCTCGGCAAGCCGTTCGACATTGACGAACTCCTCGCCCGGATCCGCGCGCTGCTGCGCAGACATCTCAACATCGTGCCCACGCTTCCCCTCCCAAACGGAGCCCTGGACACGAGGAGCCGCACCGTCACGACTCGCGACGGTGACACGATCGACCTCTCCGAGCGGGAATCTCAACTCCTCGAGCACCTCGCACGCCGACCCTCGCAGATCTTCGAACGGCACGATCTGCTCGGCACGGTGTTCCCCGATGCGGACGATCCTGGCGTGATCGACACCTACGTGCACTATCTGCGCAGAAAACTCGGCCGCGAATCGGTGAAAACGATCCGCGGCATCGGCTACCAACTGGGACCGCTCCGGTGATGGCGCGCAGGCCTCGCGACCCGGAGGATCTCCGGGGCGCCGCGCTACGACTCACCGCCCGGTTCACCGCGCTCGTCCTCGTGGTGCTCGTCGTCGTCGGCGGGGTCGTCTTCGCGATCGTGAGCAGCAGCATCGCCGAGGCCAGCGAGCATGCGCTGCGCGCCGCCACCCAACTCGACTCCAGGAAGGATGCCGCCTCCGGCACCTTTGTGACCATCGTCGATACTCACAGCGGCGGCCAGATCGTCGCGTCCGAGAGTATGCCCGACGGCCTGCTCGACACCGCCGCGATCCAATCCGTCGAAGCTGGCGGCGGGGACCAGCGATCCGAACGCACCGTCGACGGTCGCACCTACGCGCTGCTCACCACCGCCGATGGGGACCACGACCGCGTCATCCAGGTCGCTATCGATCAGCACGAGACAGCTGAGGAGCTCAGTCGTCTTTCGGCCGCGCTTCTTGTCGGCGGTGTGATCGCAGTCGTGCTCTCGTTCGCCGCGTCGTATCTGATGGCGAAGCGTGCCATGCGGCCCCTCGCCGATGCGCTGGCACTCCAGCGCCGCTTCGTCGCAGACGCCAGCCACGAGCTCCGTACCCCCCTCACCCTCCTCAGTACCCGTGCCCAGCTGCTCAAACGCAGAGGGCAGGACAGCCTGCCGAGTGACGTCACCGATGCCATCGAGGACGTCGTCACCGACACGAACGCCCTCACCGAAATCCTCGACGACCTCCTTATCGCCGCCGACCCACGAAGCAGCGCGACGCAGGAGCCCGTCGATCTCGTCGCCGTCGCCGACCGGGCCATCGCCCTCCTCGCCGACGACGCGACCGCCCGACACATCGAACTGATACGCACAGGCAAGTCAGGATCGGTAACCGTGACCGGGTCGCCCGCGGCACTCCTGCGCCTCGTCCTCGCACTGTGCACGAACGCGCTCGACCATGCGCAGCACGCCGTCAGCATCACAGTGACGGCGAGCGCATCCAGAGCGGTCCTAACTGTGACCGATGACGGGCCCGGGTTCGACCCGACGATCGCCGCGACCGCTTTCGAACGATTCTCCAGCAGCCGAGCAGGCACCCGCACCGGCGCTCCGGGCAGCGGCACGCGACACTATGGCCTCGGCCTCGCCCTCGTGAGCGAGATCGCGCGGCGACACCATGGCACCGTCGCCATCGAACACTCGAACTCGGGCGGCACTGTCGTGTGCAGCTTCCCCGTCGCATCGTCGGCGCGTTAAGCACACGTTCACCTGCCCTATCGACATTCGATATCGAACTCCGATAGAAAGCCGGAGTGGCGAGCGAACCTTCCGTTGACGAACTGGAGGAGTACCGTGACCTCCTCGCTGGGCTCGTCAGGATGCACGTGCTGCACCACGCGTCACAGGAAGAGATCTACGGCGCCTGGATGATCGAGGAGCTCGCCAGTCACGGATACCGCCTCTCAGCGGGCACCCTCTACCCCATGCTCCACAGAATGGCCGAAGACGGCTACCTCACCGTACGAACCGAACGAACTGAGCGCGGTATCCGCAAGCTGTACTCCGCGACCGAGAAAGGCCAGCGCGGCCTCGCGGTCGCCCGGCAACGGATGCGTATCTTCACACAGGAAGACACAGGCCGATGACAACGGACACCACCACTCCCGCGCAAGCTAGACAGGGATCCACCCGCGAGGTGCTAGGCGTCTTCGCGAAGCTGGGCGTGACAGCCTTCGGTGGCCCTATCGCCCACCTCGGCTACTTCCGTAACGAGCTGATCCAGCGCCGCCGATGGCTCGATGACAACGAGTACGGTGACCTCGTCGCCCTCAGCCAGTTCCTGCCCGGCCCCGCATCCAGTCAGGTCGGCTTCGGCCTCGGCCTCTTCCGCGCCGGCCCCGCCGGCGCGATCGCCGCGTTCCTCTCCTTCACACTGCCCTCCGCCGCCTTGATGGTGGCCTTCGCCTACGGCGCGCCGCTGTTCGAGGGCATCGTGGGCGGCGGCATCCTTACCGGCCTCAAGATCGTCGCCGTCGCAATCGTCGCTCAGGCCGTGCTCGGCATGGCGAGAACACTCACCCCCGACCGGGTGCGCGCCGCCATCGCGGCCCTCGCCGCCACCTGCGCTCTGCTGCTCGCCGGATCGGTCGGGCAGATCGGCGCCATCGTGATCGGCGCGATCGCAGGGCTGATCTTCTGCCGGAGCGCTCTCGCGCCCGCCACCGCGATGATCCGCTTCCCCGTCGCGCGCACAGCCGGCGTGATATGTCTCGTCCTGTTCGTGCTGCTCTTGGTGGGGCTACCCGTGCTTGCCGCGACCACGCAGTGGGGGGCGGTGCAGCTCTTCGACGCCTTCTACCGTGCGGGAGCTCTGGTTTTCGGTGGTGGCCACGTGGTGCTCCCGCTGCTGCAGGCCGGTGTGGTCGACACCGGCTGGATCAGTCCCGACCAGTTCCTCGCCGGCTACGGGGCGGCCCAGGCAGTGCCCGGACCGCTCTTCACCTTCGCCGCCTACCTCGGCACCCTCTCGACCGTCGGTCCAGGCGGTATCGCAGGAGCCGCGATCGCCCTCGCCGGTGTGTTCCTGCCGGGGCTCCTGCTGCTCACCGGAGTGCTCCCGTTCTGGAACGCGTTCCGTTCCCGCCCCTGGGCCCAGGCCCTGATGCGCGGAGCGAACGCCGCCGTGGTCGGCATCCTCGCCGCCGCGCTCTACGACCCGGTCTTCACCACCGCCATCACCGGCCCGGAGCCCTTCGTGCTCGCACTGATCTGCTTCGTTCTCCTCATCACCTGGCGGGCACCCGCCTGGACCGTCGTCATCGTCGGGGCGGCGGGGGGCATCCTGATCGCACTCACCGGCCAGGCGTGACCAATCGCGGTTCGAGTGCTGTGGCAACCATCCGCTGCCGAGCAGACTTCGACGATGTGGCCGCTCGCGCGTGGGCAGATCGAGCAGGACACGGAGGCGCCTCGATGCCGCACGTGTGCAACGTTACGGTGCTGCTCGACGCGCGAAGTAGCGGAGCCACGGAACAGGGCTGGTGCCAACGAGCGGGGCGACTCCCCCCCCCCCAAGTGCAACTGTGTTCCATGACCTCTGTAATCCACGGCCTCGAACTCGTCGGGCGTTGCTGACGGCACGATGAACACGCCCACAGGATGCGGCGACGACCGAGGGCGAAGTAAGAGTTGAAGCACTAGTACTACAGTCGCGTTTATTTCGCGTGGTGCGGCGCGTTAGCGCCGTTGTGGGTGATGATCGTGTTAACCCTTGGCGGTGGGTGACGATATT
>NZ_JBEOSM010000017.1:0-19524 GCF_040302945.1 Microbacterium sp. NPDC096154 | reverse complement strand
CTGTGGGAGAGTAGGACACCGCCGGACTTCCTTTGACAGAAGGGCCACCCAACGTTGGGTGGCCCTTCTGCGTTTTCCGGGCGGTTGCGGCTGCCGGCAGAAGGGCGCGTTTTCGCGTTCCATAGACTTGCGGCATGACGGCACAGCTTCATCCCCGCAATGTCCGCGTCGCCGAGCGCCTGCAGCAGGCGGGCATACCCGGTCGGATCGTGGTTCTGCCGGTTGCGGCGGCCACCGCCGCGCAGGCGGCGGCCGCTCTCGGCGTGGAGGTCGGCGCGATCGCCAACAGCCTCGTGTTCTGGTGCGACGAGCGACCGTTGCTCGTGATGACGAGCGGCGCCCACCGCGTCGACACGGCGGCGCTGGCGCAGCGCCTGGGTCGCGGTCGGATCGCACGTGCGACCGCGGAGCAGGTGCTCGAGGCGACCGGGCAGGTGATCGGCGGGGTCGCGCCGACGGGGCATCCGGCGGCGATCGAGACCATCGTCGACCCGGCGCTGGGCGCGTATCCGCAGGTCTGGGCCGCGGCGGGGACGGCTCACACCGTGTTCCCGCTGTCGTTCGAGGAGCTCGTCCGTCTCACCGACGGGCGCGTGGAGCGCGTCGACTGAGGTCGAACGTCACCCCAGCACGGCGTGCGCGATCGTGAAGATCACGAGGCCCGCCAGTGCACCGACGACCGTTCCGTTGAGGCGGATGTACTGCAGGTCGCGGCCGACCATGAGCTCGATCTTCTCGGTCGTCTCCTGCGGGTCCCACCGCTCGACCGTGTCGGTGATGAGCGAGGCGATGTCGTGCCGATAGCGGCCGACGAGGAACACCGCCGCATCGGTCACCCACGTGTCCACGCGTGCCTGCAGGGACGGCTCGTCCTCGAGGCGTGCGCCGACCTCGGCGAGGGCGTCGCGCAGACGTGTTCGAAGGGCGCTCGCGGGCTGGTCGAGCTCACGGAGAAGACCCTGCTTCGCGGTGCCCCATGCCTCGGCGGCCAGACGCCGGATGCCGGGGCTGTCGAACAGCGTGGCCTTCGCCTGTTCGAGCCGCGCACGTGTGGGCTCGTCGTGCTGAAGGTTGTGGGCGAGGCGGCTCAGATAGCCGTCGATCGCGCGACGCGCGGGGTGCGCCGGGTCGGCCTGCACCGCGCCGACGAAGGCGACGGCCTCGTTGTAGACGGTGTGGTCGACCAGGCGCTGTGCGACCGACGGCACCCACGACGGCAGCCGGCGCGAGACGAGGCCCTCAAAGGCGCTGGGGTTCGCGTCGAGCCATGCGGCGACGGTCTCCGCGGCGAGGTCGACGGCTCCGTGATGCGCCTCCGTGTCGATCACGCGCTCGAGCCAGCTGCCCAGCGGCTCCCCCCAGCCGGGCTCGATCAGGTGCTCCCGCGCGAGCGACTCGATGACATCCTGCACGTCGTCGTCGCTCAGCGCTCTCAGCACGCCCTGCGCCATGGCGGCGCCCTCGGAGGCCACGCGCTCGGCGTGCTCGGGCGTGCGGAGCCACGCTCCGAGGCGGGCGGCGATCGGCGTCGACGCGAGCTTGGCGCGCACCACGTTCGCCTCGAGGAAGTTGGTCTCCACGAACTCCCCGAGGTTGCGACCGATCTCGTCCTTGCGAGTGGGGATGATCGCCGTGTGGGGGATGGGCAGCCCGAGCGGCCGGCGGAACAGCGCCGTGACCGCGAACCAATCGGCCAGTGCGCCCACCATTCCGCCCTCCGCGGCCGCCCGCACGTAGGCGAAGGCGTGCACGCGCTCCTGCAGAGCGAAGCCGACGACGAACAGCACGGCCATGAACAGCAGCGCACCGAGGGCGACGGCCTTCATGCGCCGCAGCCCACGCAGCCGCTCCCGGTCGGCGTCGGTCAGCAGCCCGGAGGAGGTGTCGGCAAGAGCGGTGCGCGCCATGCCCGTCATCCTCGCACGCCCGGTGAGCCGGCTCGCGGCGTACGCTCGACTGCGTGATCGAAGACATCCAGAAGCGCGCGCTGCACCGCACCCGCATCCTCGAGGGCCAGCTGCGAGGGCTCGGGCGGATGATCGAGAACGAGGACTACTGCATGGACATCATCACGCAGTCGCGAGCGATCCAGCGCTCGCTTGAATCTCTCAACCGCCTGCTGCTCGAGAACCACCTGCGCACGCACGTGACGCACATGTTCGAGCGCGGCGACGACGACCGCGAGCAGGCCGTGAACGAGCTTCTGCGCGCGTTCGACTTCGACGGACGCTGAGCGCCTCAGGCCTCCACGGGCCCGAGCCAGGCCGACGCGACGGTCGCGTGCGCCGACTCGGGATCGGACGGATGGAACGCGCCCGCCAGCACGTCGCGATACAGGCGCGACAGCTCGCTTCCCGCGAAGAACGACGAGCCGCCGGCCACCAGCATCGCGTCGTCGACCACGCGCTTCGCCGTGGCCGTGGCGCGGTGCTTGACGCCGGACAGCAGCGAGAACCACCGTTGGCCGTGATCGACCCGCCCGTCGATATCGCGCGCGATCGCCGCCAGCTGGGGCGGCAGGGCGTCGTACGCGAGCGCCATCTCGGCGATGCGCCACCGGATGTCGGGATCCTGGCTGTAGGCCCTGCCCGTCTTCTTCGAGCGGCGGCCCTGGGCCGCGGCGACCGCGAGATCGAGGGCCCGCCGGGCGATCCCGGTGTACACCGAGGCGAGAAGCACCTCGAAGACGCTGAAGATGCCGAACACAATCGGGTCGGGGTTCGGGCCGGGGGCCACGCGCCGCACCACGCGGTCGGCCGGGGCGACGGCGCCGTGAAGCTCGGTCGTGCGGCTCTGGGTGCCGCGCATGCCGAGGGTGTCCCAGTCGTCGCGCGTCACGACGCGCTCGTCGCGACCGATGAAGGCGTAGACCAGCTGCGGCGCGTCGGCCGACGTGGTGTCGAGGCCGTGCAGACCGAGCTGGGTCCACACGGGCGCGAGCGAGGTGAAGATCTTCGTGCCGGTGAACGCGTACGAGCCGTCCGGGCGCGGGGTCGCCTCCGTGTCGCTTCCGAACAGCACGAGGTCGTTGCCCGCCTCGCTGATGCCGAACGCGAACACCTCGCCCGCGGCCGTGCCATCCTGCACGAAACGCAGATCGTCGATGCCGCGATCATGCATCACCTTGGCGACGCCGGTCCACACGAGGTGCATGTTGATGGCGAGCGCCGTGGCCGGAGCTGCCTCGGCGAGCCGCTGCTGCAGCAGCGATACGTCGGCGAGTGAGAGGCCGAGGCCGCCGCGGTCGGCGGGCACGAGCGCGCGCAGGTACCCCGCCTCGCCCAGGTCGGCCAGGTCTTCGTGGGGGAACGTGTTGTCGGCGTCGACCCGGCCGGCGCGCGAACGGATGCGCTCGACGAGCTCGTCGGTCAGGATCTCGCGCGGATCGAAGGGGGAGGTCATGCGGAGAGCACCTCCCACAGCTGCCGGATGGTCTGCTCGGGCTTGTCGCGGTGCGGCGAATGGCCCGCGCCCGGCACGACGGACATCGAGATCGCCGGATTCCGCAGCACCTCGTCGGCGGTCTCGCCGGTGAAGATGCTGTAGACCGCGGGATCCGAGCCGATCACATGCGTCGGCACCCGCAGACGTGCGGCCGCCTCCCGCACATCCCACACGGGGTTCTGGGCGCTGGTCTGCTCGACCGCCCAGCGGCTGGCGCGGGCGACGGCATCGACCTTCAGCTCCTGGTCCTGGGGGTGCCAGTGCGGGTGCTCCTCGCGCACGGCCGCGAGACGATTGTCGGCGAACGCGCGCTCCTGGCTGCGGCGCACGATGGCGGAGTCGCGCTCCTGCAGCCGGATGGCCGGGTCGACGAGCACGACGCGTCGCGTCCACTCGGGGTGGTCGGCGGCGGCCTGCGCGGTGGCGGCGCCGCCGAGCGAGTGGCCGACCACCAGATCCCAGGGCCCCCCGTCATCCGGTGCCGTCGACGCGACGTCGGCGGCGTACGCCGCGACGCGGTAGTCGAGCGCGCGCGGCGCGTCGCCGTGTCCGCGCAGGTCCACCGCGGTCGCGTGCCATCCCGCGTCGGCCAGGGCAACGCCGAAGCGCCACATCAGCGCGCCCGACGATCCGAGCCCGTGCACCAGCAGGGCGCGGCGATCCGAGGCCGAAGATCCCCAGCGGATGCGGGGCAGAGCGAGCGGGGATGGCGCGGCAGACGTCATGTCACTATCTTCGCGCGGTCCTGGCTCCAAGCGGTCCTGGCTCCAAGCGGTCCTGGCTTCGCGCGGTCCTGGCTCGACGCGGTCCTGGCTCGATGCGGTCGCGGTCAGGCGATGACGGGGAGCTGCTCGGTGTCGGGCATCGGCGAGGCGTCGCGGTGGCGCAGATCGGGGAAGCCCCGGTAGAAGACCGCGGCGATGACGGTGGCCACGACGATCATGGCGATGCTGACGAGGTAGGCGCCCGTGGGGCCCGTGCCGTCGATCGCGAACCCCGCCGCCATCGAGCCGAGCGCCGCCCCGATGAGCTGACCGGTGTTGATCCAGCCGTAGGCCTCGGCCGTCTCGCTGAACTTGACGCTCGCCGACGTGCCCGCGAGCATGGCCGCCAGGGCGGGGGCGAAGCCGACGCCCGCGATGAACAGCGCCAGCGCCAGCCACCACGGGTTGTCGACCATGATGAGCGTCAGCGCGGTGCCGAGGGTCACGATGCACAGTCGCCGGGCAGTCGACGAAGGCCGCATCGGGATGCCGCCCGAGCCCAGGCCGCCGGCGAGGCTGCCGAGCGCGTAGGCCGCCAGCACGAGGCCCGACTCGACGCCGCCCTCGCCGAAGGCGGCGACGATGCCGGCCTCGACGGCCGCCGCGGATCCGATGAACATCAGGCCGATCGCCGTGGTGAGCAGCACGGTGGGCTTGCGCAGCACCCGCCCGAAGGCGGCCCGGCTGCGGGGGATGCGCACGCGCCCGACCTCGGGGGAGAAGATGAACCAGGCGCCTCCGGCGAGAGCCACGACGGCGATCACGAGCAGCGCGAGCACGCTCGACACCTGAAGCGCGAGGAACGTCACGAGCACCGGCGCGACGACCCAGATGATCTCCTGCAGCGACGCATCCAGGGAGTACAGCGCGGTGAGCTGACGCGAGTTGACGAGCTTGGGGTAGATCGTGCGCACGGCCGACTGCACGGGCGGCGTCGCCAGACCGGCGATGAGACCCAGCGCGACCAGCACGGGCACGGGCAGCGCGACCACGGCGACGACCGTGATAGCGGCGGCGTAGATCAGGGTGAGCAGCGACAGCACGGGGCGCATGCCCCAGCGACCCATCCAGCGACTGGTGATCGGGCCCGCGACGGCCTGGCCGATGGACATGGCGGCGAGCACGGTGCCCGCGGCGCCGTACGAATGCGTGAGGTGCTCGACGTGGATGAGGATGCCGAGGCTGACCATGCCCGAGGGGAACCGGGCCGTCAGCTGGGCGGCGATGATGCGAGCGACGCCCGGCGTGCGGGCGAGTTCACGGTAGGACGACACCCCCTCACGCTAGTGCCTGGCACCTGCGCGGAAGCCTCGACGGGAGGCCCGTTGCCGGGCGTCGCGCCGGCGCGGGGACGCCGACGCAGACGGCCCTCTCGGGCCGCGAGCCCGGCCCTCCCGCGACACGCCGCGACACGCCGAGGAGGCACGTTCCACAGCATGTGGGATGTCGGTGGCCCTCTCTAGCGTTCTATCTGTGGAGAGAGGGTGCGGGCGACCGTGCGAGCCGCGATTTCCCGCGCCGATCGGGGCCGTCTCCGCCGCGTCATCCTGTGGATGGATCGGTGGAGAGACCTGTGGTCAGGCGGTGGAGAGTCGTGGAAAATCACACGGTTGTAACTACTACCCCTAGTGGTGACCCGTAATGTCCGTACCCATATGTAGTATTGAGGTCCCGGCGGAGCTACGCCGGTTCCAGGCGATCTGCGAAGGGAAAGCGCATGGCGATCACGGTCTACACCAAGCCCTCCTGCGTCCAGTGCACGGCCACGTACCGCGCGCTCGACTCCAAGGGAATCGAGTACGAGGTCGTCGACCTCTCGCAGGACCCGGCTGCCCTCGAGCAGGTCAAGGCGCTCGGCTACATGCAGGCGCCGGTCGTCGTCACGGACGAGGACCACTGGTCGGGCTTCCGTCCCGACATGATCGACGGCCTGGCCTCGCGCCTGGCCTGATCGCCTCACCCTCGCCGGAACGGCGGCGAGACAAGGAGCGAACTTCCTTCTGGAGTGAGCAGACATGACCGCGACAGTCGCACCGACTGAGGCGCCTCTCCTGGTCTACTTCTCGAGCGTGTCGGGCAACACGGCGCGTTTCATCGAGAAGCTCGGGATGCGGGCCGAGCGGATCCCCCTCCACCGTGGCGACGATCCGCTCGTGGTCGACGAGCCCTACGTGCTCGTCACCCCCACCTATGGCGGGGGTGACGAGCGCGGCGCGGTGCCGAAGCAGGTCATCCGCTTCCTCAACGACGAACGCAACCGGCGCTGGATCCGGGGAGTCATCGCTGCGGGCAACACCAACTTCGGCGAGGACTACTGCCTCGCCGGCGACATCATCAGCCGCAAGTGCCACGTGCCTCACTTGTACCGGCTCGAACTCTTCGGCACACCCGACGACGTCGATCGCGTAAGCGACGGATTGGAACGATGGTGGAAGCAGCAGCCTTGACCACGGATGTCGACTTCAAGCACAACGCGAAGTTCGAGGGAATGGACTACCACGCCCTCAACGCGATGCTGAACCTGTACGACGAGAACGGGAAGATCCAGTTCGACGCGGACAAGCGCGCGGCGCGGGAGTACTTCCTGCAGCACGTCAACCAGAACACGGTGTTCTTCCACTCCCTCAAGGAGCGCCTCGACTACCTGGTCGAGAAGGAGTACTACGAGGGCGCTGTCATCGAGAAGTACCCGTTCGAGTTCATCGAGCGGCTGAACGACTTCGCGTACGGCAAGAAGTTCCGCTTCGAGACGTTCCTCGGCGCCTTCAAGTACTACACGAGCTACACGCTCAAGACGTTCGACGGCAAGCGCTACCTCGAGCGCTTCGAGGACCGCGTCGTGATGACGGCCCTCGCGCTCGCCGACGGCGATCAGGACCTGGCCTGGAGCCTGGTCGAGGAGATCATCTCGGGCCGTTTCCAGCCCGCCACCCCGACATTCCTCAACGCCGGCAAGGCCCAGCGTGGCGAGCTCGTCAGCTGCTTCCTGCTGCGCATCGAGGACAACATGGAGTCGATCGCGCGCGGCATCAACTCGGCGCTGCAGCTGTCCAAGCGCGGCGGCGGCGTGGCCCTGCTGCTCTCGAACATCCGGGAGGCCGGCGCCCCGATCAAGCAGATCGAGAACCAGTCCAGCGGCATCATCCCCGTCATGAAGCTGCTCGAGGACTCGTTCAGCTATGCCAACCAGCTGGGCGCGCGTCAGGGCGCGGGCGCGGTGTACCTGTCGGCGCACCACCCCGACATCATGAAGTTCCTCGACACCAAGCGCGAGAACGCCGACGAGAAGATCCGCATCAAGACGCTGTCGCTCGGCGTGGTCGTGCCGGACATCACGTTCGAGCTCGCCAAGAACGACGAGGACATGTACCTCTTCTCGCCCTACGACGTCGAGCGCGTCTACGGCGTTCCCTTCGGCGACATCTCGGTCACCGAGAAGTACCGCGAGATGGTCGACGACCCGCGCATCAAGAAGACCAAGATCAACGCGCGCAAGTTCTTCCAGACCCTCGCCGAGATCCAGTTCGAGTCGGGCTACCCGTACATCATGTTCGAGGACACGGTGAACAAGGCCAACCCGATCAAGGGCCGCATCAACATGTCCAACCTGTGCAGCGAGATCCTGCAGGTGAACACGCCGACGACCCTGAACGAGGACCTCTCGTACGACCGGATCGGCAAGGACATCTCCTGCAACCTGGGTTCGCTGAACATCGCGCTCGCGATGGACTCGCCCGACCTCGGCAAGACCATCGAGACCTCCATCCGCGCGCTCACCGCGGTCAGCGACCAGAGCCACATCCGCTCGGTGCGCTCGATCGAGGACGGCAACGACAAGTCGCACGCGATCGGCCTCGGCCAGATGAACCTGCACGGCTACCTCGCTCGCGAGCGCGTCTACTACGGCTCGGAAGAGGGCGTCGACTTCACGAACATCTACTTCTACACGGTGCTGTTCCACGCGCTGCGCGCGTCGAACAAGCTCGCGATGGAGCGCGGCGTCGCGTTCGAGGGCTTCGAGGACTCGAAGTACGCGTCCGGCGAGTTCTTCGACAAGTACATCGAGCAGGAGTGGGTGCCGCAGACCGAGAAGGTCGCGCAGATGTTCGTCGGCCACCACATCCCGACGCAGGACGACTGGCGTGAGCTGAAGGCGTCCATCCGGCAGCACGGCATCTACAACCAGAACCTGCAGGCGGTGCCGCCGACCGGCTCGATCTCGTACATCAACAACTCGACGTCGTCGATCCACCCGATCGCGTCGAAGATCGAGATCCGCAAGGAAGGCAAGCTCGGCCGCGTCTACTACCCGGCGCCGTTCATGACGAACGACAACCTGGACTACTACCAGGACGCCTACGAGATCGGCTACGAGAAGGTCATCGACACCTACGCGGCGGCCACCCAGCACGTCGACCAGGGCCTGTCGCTGACGCTGTTCTTCAAGGACACCGCCACCACCCGTGACATCAACAAGGCCCAGATCTACGCCTGGCGCAAGGGCATCAAGACGATCTACTACATCCGTCTGCGCCAGATGGCCCTCGAGGGCACGGACATCGACCAGTGCGTGAGCTGCACGCTCTGACCCGCGCCTGAGATCCCGAGAGAGAACGAGAGATGACTGAAGCGGTCAAGCTGCTGAACCAGGTCCAGGCGATCAACTGGAACCGGATCCAGGACGAGAAGGACGTCGAGGTGTGGAACCGCCTCGTGAACAACTTCTGGCTGCCCGAGAAGGTGCCGCTGTCCAACGACATCCAGTCGTGGAACACGCTCACCCCGGACGAGCAGCAGCTCACCATGCGCGTGTTCACGGGCCTCACGCTGCTGGACACGATCCAGGGCACGGTGGGCGCCGTCTCGCTGATCCCCGACGCGCTGACCCCGCACGAGGAGGCGGTGTACACCAACATCGCCTTCATGGAGTCGGTGCACGCCAAGAGCTACTCGTCGGTGTTCTCGACGCTGTGCTCGACGCAGGAGATCGACGAGGCTTTCCGCTGGTCGGTCGAGAACCCGAACCTGCAGAAGAAGGCCCAGATCGTCATGGAGTACTACCGTGGCGACGAGCCGCTCAAGCGCAAGGTCGCCTCGACCCTGCTCGAGAGCTTCCTGTTCTACTCGGGCTTCTACCTGCCGCTGCACTGGTCGAGCCGCGCGAAGCTGACGAACACCGCCGACCTGATCCGCCTCATCATCCGGGACGAGGCCGTACACGGCTACTACATCGGCTACAAGTTCCAGAAGGGCCTCGAGCTGGTCGACCAGGCTCAGCGCGACGAGATCAAGGACTACACGTTCTCGCTGCTCTACGAGCTCTACGACAACGAGGTGCAGTACACGCAGGACCTCTACGACCAGGTCGGGCTGACCGAGGACGTCAAGAAGTTCCTGCACTACAACGCCAACAAGGCCCTCATGAACCTTGGATACGAGGCCATGTTCCCGGCGTCGGTCACCAACGTGAACCCGACGATCATCTCGTCGCTCTCGCCGAACTCGGACGAGAACCACGACTTCTTCTCGGGATCGGGATCGTCGTACGTCATCGGCAAGCACGAGGCCACTGAAGACGAGGACTGGGACTTCTGACGCCGTCCTGACGTTGCACGCCGGGCCCCGGTCGGACGCCTCTCGAGGCAGCCGACCGGGGCTTCGGCTTAGCGCGGGTGTTGCGCCTTTGTCAAGAGAACGGCGTCAAATATCTCTCGCGGCGCGCGTGATGCATGCTTGATGTCAATGAGAGCCCTCCACCAAGGCCTCAGGCATCTGCGGGACGGTTTCGGGTACCGATCCCGCCAAGCGAGACAGGCGCCCCTCCCGGGTCGAGCATCGGGTTCAGCTCCCCAGGAGGGGTGCTCTCGCGTCAAGGGCCGGTCGCAGGCATGCGGAATACTGGTCCACATGACCAGCCGCGATTCCGCCCAGAGAGTGCTCCTCGGCTCTTTTCCGACGCCCGTGGAGAATGCTCCGCGTCTCGCCGCCGCCGTGGGACTCGCCCCGGGCCGGCTGTGGATCAAGCGGGATGACCTCACAGGCCTGGGCGCGGGCGGCAACAAGGTGCGCAAGCTCGAGCGCATCCTGGCGGCCGCCCGGCGCGAAGGGGCTGACACGGTCGTCACCACGGGAGCGGCCCAGTCGAACCACGCCCGCCTGACGGCCGCAGCCGCCGCCCGCATGGGGCTCCGCGCCGTGCTCGTCCTCGCAGGTGCGCCCGCGGCGCAACCCGCGGGCAACCTGCTCCTCGATGAGCTCTTCGGCGCGCAGGTGCGGTGGGTGCCCGACGCAGAGGCCCGCACCCTCTCGGTCGTCGCAGACGAGACGGCCGCCGAGCTCACCGCAGCGGGCCGCCGCGCATTCGTCGTTCCGTTCGGCGGCAGCAGCCCCGATGGTGCGTCAGCCTACGCGGACGCGGCGGCGGAACTGGAAGGGCAGCTGCCCGGCGCGACCTCGGTCGTGGCGCTCGGATCGGGTGGGACCATGGCGGGTCTCGTGGCGACGCTGGGCGCGTGCCGCGTGCTGGGCGTGCACGTCGGTGCCGTTCCCGATCCTCGTGCCGCAGTGGCGTCGCTGGTGTCCGCCATCAGCGGGCCTGTCGACGCATCCCGGTTGCGCGTGCGCATGGACCAGGTGGGGGCCGCGTACGGGGTGCTCGCGCGGGGAGCGGCGGCGGCGGTGCGACTCGCGGCGCGCACCGAGGGCATCGTGCTCGACCCGACCTACACCGGCCGCGCGCTCGCCGGCCTCATGGCCGCCATCCGCGACGGGGAGCTGGCGGACGACGAGCCGATCGTGTTCTGGCACACCGGCGGTCTGCCGGGCCTGTTCGGCCACGCGCAGACGACGGAGCTCGTCACGGGCGTCGCGGCATCCTGAGAAGCTCCGGGGGAGTCCTCCTTCCCTGTCAACCGGGTCGGCTCCTCGGCTCGGCGCGCCTACCGTGGTCGTCACGACACGGAAGGAGATCGCTGATGGAGAACCTGCCCCATGCGACCGACGACGACCTGGAGACCATCCGCAAAATCGTGAAGGCGGCCAAGATCGGCCTGCTCACGACCGTGAGCCCGGAGGGTCACCTCCACAGCCGCCCGCTCGCGGCACAGGACGTCGAGTTCGACGGCAACCTG
Source organism: Microbacterium sp. NPDC096154 (assembly GCF_040302945.1). Taxonomy (NCBI): domain Bacteria; kingdom Bacillati; phylum Actinomycetota; class Actinomycetes; order Micrococcales; family Microbacteriaceae; genus Microbacterium; species Microbacterium sp. NPDC096154. Next base: position 8,186 of record NZ_JBEOSM010000017.1, on the reverse strand, counting down.
TGGTTCTTCGCGCAGGATGACAGCCCGAAGATCCGCGACATCGCTGGGAACAGCTCAGTGAACGTGGCCTTCGAATCGGGCAAGGGCTACCTGTCGATCGCCGGAACCGCGACGGTCGTGCACGACCCGCAGAAGGTCGACGAGTACTGGACTCCCGCGGTGCAGGCGTGGTTCCCGGAGGGCCGGGAGGATCCGACGATCGCGCTCATCCGGGTGCACGCCGAGACCGCCGAGTACTGGGCCACGGATGAGCCGGGCATCGTGTCGGCGTTCAAGATCGCGAAGGCGGCCGTCACCCGCACCCAGCCCGACGTCGGCGAGAACCGCACGGTCGAGCTCTGAGCGACGCGCTGCGCGGGGAGCTCAGGCGTCGATGCCGAGCTCCTTGCGCAGCCGCGCCACGTGGCCGGTCGCCTTGACGTTGTAGAGCGCCTTGGCGATCGTCCCGTGCTCGTCGATCACGAAGGTGGACCGGATGACGCCCTCGACGACCTTGCCGTAGTTCATCTTCTGGCCCCATGTGCCGTACGCGCGATGCACGTCGGCATCGGGGTCGCTCAACAGGGTGAACGTCAGGCCGTCGCGCTCGCGGAACTGGGCGAGCTTGGCGGGCTCGTCGCGCGAGACGCCGAGCACGGTGTATCCGGCTCCGGCCAGTGACGCGATGCTGTCGCGGAAGTCGCATGCCTGCGTCGTGCAGCCGGGCGTCATGGCGGCGGGGTAGAAGTACAGCACGACCTTGCCGCCACGGAAGCCGGCGAGCGAGACGGGCTGGCCGTCCTGATCCTGCAGCGTGAAGTCGGGGGCGGGTGTTCCGGGTTCGAGGCGTGTCGTCACCCCTCCACCCTACGTTCGCGGGGGCACGTGCTCTCAACGAGAACACGCCATCTGAGCGTGCAGAACGCGTGTCGTCGGTGAGGGAACGTGTCGTCGCGGGGCGACGCCCCGGGCGCGTCAGTAGTCGGTGCGGTCCTTGAAGGTCGCCAGCAGGCGCTGCAGCGAGTCCACGCGCGAGGCTGGCAGGCGCCCGTCGGCGACGGCGTCGTTGAGCGCGCAGTCGGGGGCATCGGGAAGGTGCGTGCAGCCGCGGGGGCACTGCTCGGCCACGCTGTCGAGATCCCGGTAGGCGCGCAGGATGTTCGCGGGATCCACGTGCCCGAGGCCGAACGAACGGACGCCGGGGGTGTCGATGACCCAGCCCGTGCCGTTCTCGCCGTGGTAGCGCAGAGAGACCGTCGACGACGACGTGTGCCGCCCGCGGCCGGTGACCTCGTTGACGTGGCCCGTCGCGCGCCGTGCGTCGGGCACCAGGGCGTTGACCAGGGTCGACTTGCCGACGCCCGAGTGGCCGACGAACACCGTGGTGTGACCGACGAGTGCTCGGCCGATCTCGTCCACGGGCCAGGCGTCCTGCGCCGACCGGAAGACGCGCAGGTCGTCCAGCCCTTCGAAGTGCTCGAGGAACGGCGCGGGGTCGGCGAGGTCGGTCTTGGTGACGACCATGAGCGGGCGGATGCCCGCGTCGAGCGCGGCGACGAGATACCGGTCGACGAGACGGGGGCGGGGCTCGGGATCGGCCGCCGCGACCACCACGAGCATCTGGTCGGCGTTCGCGACGATCACGCGCTCGACCTGGTCGGTGTCGTCCGCGCTGCGCCGCAGCAGCGACGTGCGCTCCTCGATGCCCACGATGCGCGCGAGCGTGCCCTCCTGGCCGCTCGTGTCGCCGACGACCCGCGCGCGGTCGCCCGTGACGATGGGCGTCTTGCGCAGCTCACGTGCTCGGGCGGCGGTCAGCTGGCGCTCGTTCGGCGTGTCCTCTCCCACGAGCACCGCGTAGCGGCCGCGGTCGACGCCCAGCACGCGCGCGATCGTCGCGTCCTCGTGCGCGGGGCGGCGCTTGGTGCGCGGCCGATTGGCCTTCGGGTTCGGGCGGATGCGCACATCGCCCTCGTCGAAGAGCGGCTCGTCGTCGTCGAGGGGGTCGTCCAACCAGCTCATCGGCCGCCCAGCATCTCGTCCCACAGCTGGGTGAACTGGGGGAGGGTCTTGCCGGTCGTGCCGATGTCGTCGACCACGACGCCCGGCACGCGCAGTCCGATCAGCGCGCCGGTGGTCGCCATGCGGTGATCGTGGTGGGCCTGCCAGGTCCCACCGGTGAGCGGCGAGCCGGTGACCGCCGGCGGTGTGATGCGGATGCCGTCCGGCAGCTCCTCCGCCGAGCCGCCGAGCGCCTTCACGTTGCCCACGAGCGCCGCGATGCGGTCGGTCTCGTGGCCGCGGATGTGGCCGATGCCATGGAACGTCGTGGGCGAGTCGGCGAACACCGCCAGCCCCACGAGCGTGGGAGTGAGCTCGCTCACGGCCGACAGATCGAGGTCGATGCCGTGGATGCCGCGCCCGGCGGCGACCGTGAGTGCGCCGCCGCGCCGGCTGACGCGGGCTCCCATGAGCTGCAGGATGTCGACCAGCTGCGCGCCGGGCTGTGTGGAGTGCGGCGGCCAACCGGCCACCGTGACGTGACCGCCCGCGACCATGGCCGCGGCGAGGAACGGGGCGGCGTTGGACAGGTCGGGCTCGATCGCGATGTCCTTCGCCCGCAGCGGGCCCGCGGGTACGATCCACTCGCCCGGAGCGGGGCGCTCGACATGCACGCCCCGGCGCGCCAGCGCCTCGACCGTCATGTCGATGTGGGGCACGCTCGGCAGGCGCGACCCGACGTGACGCAGGCGCAGGCCGACGTCGAACCGCGGCGCCGCGAGCAGCAGGCCGGACACGAACTGGCTCGAGGCCGAGGCGTCGATCGTGATCTCGCCGCCGCGCACGTGGCCGTGTCCGCGCACCGTGAACGGCAGCGACCAGTGGCCGCCGTCGTCGATGTCGACGCCCACGTCGCGAAGCGCGCGGATCATCTCGGCCATCGGGCGGTGCAGCGCGTTCTCGTGCGCGGTGACCAGCACGTCGCCCGACGCGAAGCCCGCGAGCGGAGCCAGGAAGCGCATCACCGTGCCGGCCTGTCCGCAGTCGACGGTCGCGCCGCCGGCGAACGGCGTGGCGGGATGAACGCGCAGGTCGGGGCCGAAGGGGCCCTCTCCCCGGACCGTCTCGACCCGCACGCCCAGCGCCTCCAGGCCCTCGACCATGCGGCGGGAGTCGTCCGACTGGAGCGGCGAGAGCAGCCGGCTCGGTCCCTCGGCCAGCGCAGCCAGGATCAGCTCGCGATTCGTCAGCGACTTCGATCCGGGGATCGTCAGGGCGGCGTCGAGCGGTCCGTCCGCGGCGGGCGCGGCGTACTCGCCCTGCGGGGCGTCGGGGGAATACTCGCGCGCGGTCATCGGTTCCACCCTAGTGAAAGCGAGGACATCCATGACTGCCGCGATTCTGGCGCCCTTATCGCCCGCGCGCACCGGCCTAGACTGGCGCGTGATGGACGATGAGCCCGAACTGGCCGACACCGACGACGTGGACCCGCAGCCGGTGACCGGGGGTGCGCCCGCCGACGAGCGGGTCGAGGAGACGATCAGCGCCCGCGATCAGTTCGAGCAGCAGGCGCTGCCGTTCATGGATCAGCTGTACGGCGCGGCGATGCGCATGACCCGCAACCCGAGCGATGCCGCCGACCTGGTGCAGGAGACGTTCGTCAAGGCGTTCGCCTCCTGGGCCTCGTTCACACAGGGCACCAATCTCAAGGCATGGCTGTATCGCATCCTGACGAACACCTACATCAACACGTACCGCAAGAAGCAGCGCGAGCCCTATCAGGGCACGATCGACGACCTCGAGGACTGGCAGCTCGGCGGCGCCGAGTCGACCACGGCCATGAGCAGCCGATCGGCAGAGGCTGAGGCGATCGACCGGATGCCGGCGTCGGTCGTGAAGGACGCGCTGCAGTCCATCCCCGACGACTTCCGGATGGCGGTGTACCTCGCCGACGTCGAGGGCTTCGCCTACCAGGAGATCGCCGACATCATGAAGACCCCGATCGGCACGGTCATGAGCCGCCTGCACCGCGGCCGGCGGCTGCTGCGCGACCTGCTGAAGGACTATGCGGCCGAGCGAGGAATCCAGGCCGCCCCCACGAGGAGCAAGAGGAAATGACCGACTGCGGTTGTGAGAAGGCGCGGCAGGATCTCGAGGAGTACCTCCGCAACGAGGTGTGCAAGACCGAGCACGCCGACATCCGCGAGCACCTGGAGACGTGCGCGTCCTGCCGAGACGAGGCGCTGGTGTCGCGCACGCTGACCGACGTGATCGCGCGCGCGTGCAAGGAGACCGCCCCCGAGGAGCTCAAGAACATGGTGCTCGCGCGCCTGCGCGACGCGCAGGTGTCGCACGCTGCGACGCGCTGACCCGGCGCGGCGTCCTGCCCCATCGGGACGCGCTGGCGCAAGACCCTCACGGCCTGCGGCGCCGCCTCGATAGCCTCGAGGCATGCCCGCGTACCCCGACACCCGCACCCTGCCGCTCGACGAGACCGCCCGCGCCGCGCTGGCGGAGCGGGGGCTGCAGTACCGGGTGGTGGAGAACGACCGTGCCGCGGCGATGGATGCGTGGTCGCATGCGGTGCGCCGCGGCTTCTCCGGACCGGAGCTCGGTGCCGACGAGATCGCCGAATGGCGCGAGCCCATGTCGTGGCGCCGCGTCATCGGCGTGTACGACCCCGCTGGCCCCCAGGCCGAGGTGCCCGTCGGCACGCTCAGCTCGTGGGTGACCCCCGTGTCGGTGCCCGGTGGTGAGCTGCCCCTGTGGGCGGTCAGCACGGTCACGGTCGCCGGCACCCACCGCCGGCGCGGCATCGCGCGGTCGATGCTCGAGGCCGAGATGCGCGATGCGGCGGCCGCGGGCGTCCCCCTGGCGGGGCTCACGGCGAGCGAGGCCACCATCTACGGCCGCTACGGCTTCGGGCCCGCTACGAGGATCGCCAGCTGGACCGTCGACACCCGCCTGGCGCGGTGGGCGGGGCCGGAGGTCCCCGGACGCGTGCAGTACCTCGACCGCGAAGACGCCGCGCGTCTCATGGGCGATCTGCATGAGCGCACGCGCGCACGGCGCCTGGGTGAGATCCCGGGGTGGCCCCGCCGCTGGCGCGGCCGGCTCGCGCTCGCCGAGGAGAAGGATGCGGGCGTGCGCGCCGTGCGGTACGTGGACGAGGCGGGCGAGCCCCGGGGTGTCATGGCGTACGGGATCGGCGGCGACCCCGAGGCCGGAGGCCGCGGCGAGCTCGAGATCCGGTACCTCGTCGCGGAGGACGACGCCGCGCTCGCCGCGCTGTGGCGCTTCGCGCTCGAGCACGACCTGGTGAGCAAGGCGGTGGCCCACATGCGGCCGGTCGACGAGCCGCTGCCCTGGCTGATCACCGACCCGAGGCTCGCGGTGTCGCAGGTCACCGACCACGGCTGGCTGCGCATCCTGGACGTGCGCGCTGCGCTTCGTGCGCGCACGTACGCGGCGGATGCGCACCTCACACTGCGCGTGGTCGACCGGCTGGGCCATGCCGAGGGCACGTGGCGCGTCGACATCACGGACGGGCGAGCGACCGCGAGCCCCGTGGCGGATGCCGAGCCGGATGTCGCGCTGTCGGTCGTCGAGCTCTCCAGCGCGTACCTCGGCGGCTTCTCGCTGGAGGGCATGCGCGCGGCGGGCCGCGTAGAGGGGCAGCTGGAGCCGGTCCGTGCCCTCGACTCCGCCCTGCGCGCTCCGCGCGCCCCCTTCCTGAGCATCGTCTACTGACGCACTCCGGTCATCCGGGACGAGTGGCGGTCGTCACCGGCCGGTAACCGATGCCGGGTTCATCGTTCACCTGCCGGTGAGCGGGATGTTCACGCATGGTGCGTAGCGTCGGCTCGTCTCGCCCTGAGACGCGCGCCCACCCGAGCGCGCGCCCGCCACGCCGTGGGCGTCTCCCCGCACCCGAAGGACAGCCATGACGCGTCGTCCCCTGTTCACCGCGCTCGGCCTCGTCGCCGCGTCGGCTCTTTCCCTCACCGGCTGCGCGAGCAGCGCATCGGCTCCCGCCGGGGAAGCCTCCGGCGGCTCGTCCGTCGACGCAGCCACCGCCACGAGCGTCGAGGACTTCGGCTCGTTCGAGGCGCTCGAAGAGGCCGCCAAGGCCGAAGGCGCGCTCAACGTCATCGCGCTGCCGCGCGACTGGGCCAACTACGGCGAGATCATCGACCTGTTCGCCGAGCGCTACCCCGAGATCGACATCACGGAGCAGTCTCCCGACATCTCGAGCGCCGAGGAGATCCAGGCCGCCGAGACCAACGCGGGCCTCGACACCGCCCCGGATGTGTTCGATCTGGGCCTCACCGTCGCGTTGCAGAGCACCGACCAGTTCGCGCCGTACCAGGTTCAGACGTGGGATGAGATCCCCGACGCGCTGAAGGAGCCCAGCGGCCTGTTCGTCGGCGACTACGGCGGGTACATGTCGGTCGGCTACGACTCGTCGAAGTACCCGGCGCCCGAGAAGATCGAGGACCTGCTCGGCAGCGAGTACAGGAGTGCCGTCGCCATCAACGGCGACCCGACGCAGGCGGGCGCGGCATTCGCGGCCGTGGGCCTCGCGACGCTGCAGTCGGGCGGGACGCTCGACGACTTCCAGCCGGGCATCGACTTCTTCGCCGACCTCCAGAAGGCAGGAAACCTGCTGAAAGTCGACGTCACCACGGCGACGGTCGCGAGCGGCGAGACGCCGGTCGTCTTCGACTGGGACTACCTGAACGCCACCCACAAGGCCGACAACCCCGATTGGCAGGTCGTCGTCTTCGAGGACAAGGGCTACGCGGGCTACTACAACCAGGCCATCAACAAGGACGCTCCGCACCCCGCCGCCGCGCGCCTGTGGCAGGAGTTCCTCTACAGCGACGAGGTGCAGAACCTGTGGCTCAAGGGCGGCGCCCGTCCGGCTCGCATGGACGCCATGACCGAGGCCGGCACCATCGACGCCGACCTCGCCGCAGCGCTGCCCGCGACGCCGGCCGAGACGCTCGTTCCGACCCAGGAGCAGAGTGACACCGCCGGCGCGCTGCTCGGCGAGAAGTGGGCGTCGGCGGTCCAGTGACAGTCGTCCCCCTCGCGGCCGCGGATACCGGCGCCGGGCACGGCGTCGGATCCGCGGCTGCGGTGGCCCCTCCTTCCGGGCGCCGCATCTCCGCCGCCTCGCTGCTCGCGTGGTCGGGGCTCGTGCCGTTCGCGGCGTACGTCTCGCTGTTCCTGGTGCTGCCGACCATCCTGGCGCTCGCATCGGGACTGTTCGACGGCGAGGGCGCCCTGACGGGCGACAACCTCGCCGCACTCGCCGATCCCACGATCGTCGCGGTGTTCGTCAACACCGTGTGGCTGTCGGCGACGACTGCAGTGGTCGGCGCCGTGCTTGGCGCGCTGGTCTGCTGGGCGCTGCTCGCCGCGCCGCCCGCCAGTGCCGTCCGGCGCCTCGTGGAGGCTGGCGCGAGCGTGCTGGCGCAGTTCGGCGGGGTGATGCTCGCGTTCGCGTTCATCGCGACGTTCGGCTTGAGCGGCGTCGTGACGTCGCTGCTGCAGGAGGGCTTCGGGGTGGACCTGTACGCGGACGGGCCGTGGATCTACGAGCTGGGAGGCCTGCTCGGGCCCTACATCTATTTCCAGACGCCGCTCATGGTCATCACGTTCCTGCCGGCCCTGTCGGCGCTCAAGCCCCAGTGGGCCGAGGCGAACCTCACGCTCGGAGGCACGCGCGCAGGCTTCTGGGCGCACGTCGGCATCCCCGTGCTCGCGCCGGCGTTCCTCGCAAGTCTGCTGCTGCTGTTCGCCAACGCCTTCTCGTCGTACGCGACGGCGGCGGCCCTCGCCAGTCAGGGCGCCCAGATCGTGCCATTGCAGATCCGCGCGGCGCTGACCAGCGAGACCGTGCTCGGCCGCGAGAACCTCGCCGGTGCGCTGGCGCTCGGGATGATCGTGATCGTGGGGCTTGCCATGTGGGCATACTCGGCCGTGCAGCGCCGGGCCGCGAGGTGGCAGCGATGAGCGCGAGCATGGCCCCCGGCCGCCTGACGCGGTGGGTCATCGCGATCGTCGTGGGCGGAGCCTTTCTCGTGCCCTTGCTCGGCACGCTCGTCTACACGCTGCGCGATCGCGCGACAGGACAGCTCACCGGCGCGCGCTGGGCGGGGCTGCCTGTTCTCCGGCCGGGTGGCGGGCCGCGCCGCGGC
>NZ_JBEOSM010000016.1:0-31264 GCF_040302945.1 Microbacterium sp. NPDC096154 | reverse complement strand
CGTGTGATCTTCAGATCTCCCCAATAAGAAACAACCAGATTTTGCTTTATTGGTCAAAGGAGATAGCATGAAAAATGCGGGTATTGAAAATGGAGATATCGTTTTCTTTAACCAAACAAACCAGCCTGACTTTAACGGACAAATAGTTGCTGTTGTAGCCAATGATGAGGGAATGTTGAAAAAAATTAAGTGGAGCAGTGACAAACCTGAATTTATTCTTTCGCCCGAAAACGATGACTTCAAAGAATTAACAGTACCTTTTTCAGAAGTTCATATTTGTGGCACTTATATGGGACATATTAGACCATTCAACTTATAGGAGGATATTATGAGGGTATTAGCATATCTAAGAGTGAGCACAGAGGAACAAGCAGAAAAGGGTAACTCGATCCCTGAGCAAAAAGAACGAATCACAGCATTCTGCGTTGTTAAAGGATGGTCACAACCTCAATTCTTTGTAGATGATGGATACAGTGCAAAAAATACAAACAGGCCAGAATTGACAAAATTGCTTGAAGTAGTAAAAACAGAACCCAATGGAATTGTTATAACTACAAAATTAGACCGTCTGTCTAGAAAATTGTTTGACATACTTAGCTTAAACGAATTCTTTTTCAAATATGAGTATAATTTTGTATCAGCGACAGAAGGTTTTGATACATCAACCCCTGCTGGAAGGTTAGTATTACAAATGCTTGGTATGGTTGCTGAATTTGAAAGAGAAAGAATTTCAGAAAATGTAAAAAATAACATGAATTCCATAGCGCGAAACACCAAAAGGGTTATTACTAGACCTTGCTTTGGATATGATGTCATTAATGGGGCAATGGTAGTAAACATTGAAGAATCATTAATAGTTAAAAAGATGGCTACATGGGCTTTAAATGGTGAGGGTTCAAGGGCTATTGCTAAAAAATTAAATATACAAGAAAATGTAAAAACAAAAGATGGTAATGAATGGCATGATAAGGTTGTTCGCGAATTACTACAAAGGGAATCTTTGATTGGCACGCTTGTTTACAATAAAACATATAAAAGTGGAGGTAAAATAAAAACAAGACCAATTGAAGAGTGGATAATTGTCGAAGATCATCATGAACCAATTTTAGAATTAGATGTTTTCGAAAAAATACAGGAGTTATTTGAAGGCAGGAAAACAATAGGCAGACACATTAATGATGATAGATATATTTTATCTGGTTTAGTGTATTGTAGTCATTGCAAAAATAAGATGAACGGAAAGACAAATAAATATACAACAAAGAAAAATAATGAGGAAAAGATTAATTACACTTACCTTTGTGATGGGTATTTGAAAAAGGCAATATGTTATCATCATCGTATAACTAGAGATGCCTTAGAAAACCAAATAATCGATCTAGTAGAACAAACAGCAAACTCATACACTAACGCCCCATTAGAAATAAAAATAGCAAAAGTTGAAGAAACAATAGACAAAGATAAAATAAAAAAACAACTTACAAAATTAGATAACTTTATGCAAAAGCAAATAGAAGCTTATAACGAGGATTTAATTACAAAAAGGGATTTGAAAATTGCATCAGAAAAAACTAATTTAGAAAGAGAACATTTAATAGAAATGCTAGAATCATCCGAAAAGGATCGGGAAGAAAAATCTAGGCTGAGTTTGATGAGTAAAATCAAAGAACATAAGAACATAAAAGACAAAACTCGAATAGAACAGAAGGCAGCGTTGCGTCAAATCATTCATAGCATTAGTGTAGAGAACGGAGAGTTGGCAGGTGTTGTGTGGATCGGTTTTTAATCTCTACAAGAATGTTAGGCAAACCTACAATTCCTGCTTTTAAAGCCATAACAACTGACAACTCCTCATTAATCTTATTTATCTAATATATTTTACATTATATCGGATGATTTCACGCTAACTTGTACGTTTTTGCTTATCCTCTTCAATCATAGTACATATCTAGCTCATATATTTCAAGGAAGATTTTATTCCAAGTTCAACAAACATTATTCTAAGCGCACTAATCTTGGTGTCTGATACAAGTCCTCAATTTGTTCAACACCAATCCCAAACATCGCAATCCGCAGCTCTAGCTCAATACGCTCTAGCACTACATCCAGAGCCTCCTCTGACTCCACCGCAGCAGCGAGTAGCGATCTACCTACACCTACAACATCTGCGCCAAGCGCAATCGCTTTTGCAACATCAACCCCTGTACGTATGCCTCCACTTCCAAGGGCGTCGTTCATCGAGGCGAGGAAGAGCTGCTGGCCGTACGTGCGGGCCGCGTCGAGGTCGAGCGGTTCACCAGGCGTCTGGTGGTAGCGGGCGGTTTCCAGGCAGAGGCGGCAGTAGCCCTGCTCACCGATGGTGACCTCGCGGTGACAGGAGACGCACTCGCCCTGCGGGTAGTGCGTGAACCACCAGCGGCACTTCCAGCACCGCCAGTTGCGTTGCCGGTAGACGCCCCAGGCGAGGCAATCGCGGCAGGAGCCGATGAAGCCGGGGCTGCCGGGGTGACAGTGGGCGCAGAGTCCTTGGCTGTAATACTCGGTTGATCCGCACTTGCTACAGGCCGGCGGTGTGAACGGGCCGCCGGGGATGCAGTCGTAGCAGAAGTCGATTCGGGGTGTGAGCCACGCGGCCGGCTTCACCCCGCACGCAGTGCAGGGCAACGGCGGACTCAAGGGTCCGTTCGGGCCGCGTGCCGGACTCATAGCGGCGGCGCCGGCCGATCGTTCTTCGGACCGAACCGGGGCGCGACCATATTCGTGCTCCCACTCGCTTCTACCCGCCGACGGGCGCCGGGCTTGCGTGCTCGGACCTTCTCGGGCTCGGGCACGAGAAGATCAGTCGGCTCGCAACCGAGGACATGGCAGATGACATCGAGATCGTCCAGTCGGATCGTGGTCGGGGTGCCCGTCCACAGCCCGGACATCTTGCCCTGGCTGATCTCTAGCCCGGCGTCGGCGAGCATCCGCCGCAGTTCCGCCGACTTCCAGATGCCGCGCTCGGCGGCCTGGACTCGCAGGTTCCATTTCATCGCGTGGTCATCCCTTCAAATCGGTCTTCCAGCCGTTGGTTGGCTTGCATCCACGAGTCCTCGACGTGCTCGCCCGGGACGTGGATGTACTGCGTCGTGGTCGAGAGCCATTGGGGTGGCGTCCCGAGTGGTGGTGTAGTTCTCGGGCTCGAGTGTCCTGTCGCAGAAGGGGCGAGCCATCGTGCGATGGTCAGTGAGAACGCTCTACTGATCTCAACGTAAGGACACAACGCACGATGGCTCTCGACCAGTCTGCCCTCCTCGAACTCCTCGGGGAACTCAAACTCACCGACACCACCGAACGTATCCGGGTCGCGACCGAGACGCTCTACCAAGAGCTCATCGACGCCGAGACGGCTGCGTTCATCGGCGCGGCCCCGTTCGAGCGCTCCGCGGAGCGGACCACGCACCGCAACGGCACCCGCCCGAAGATAGTGACCACGACCGCGGGAGATCTCGATCTGCGGGTCCCGAAGCTTCGTCAGGGGTCGTTCTTCCCGTCGCTGCTGGAGCGGCGTCGCCGGATCGATCAGGCCCTGTTCGCGGTCGTGATGGAGGCATACGTTCACGGTGTCTTCACCCGGAAAGTCGATGACCTCGTTCGCGCGTTGGGCGCGGACACGGGCATCAGCAAGTCGGAGGTGTCACGCATCTGCGCCGATCTCGACGAGGACGTCGCCGCATTCCGGGATCGGCCGCTGGACGCGGATACCTACCCGTATGTGTTCCTCGATGCGACCTACTGCAAGGCCCGCGTCGGACGGCGCGTCGTATCGCAGGCCGTCGTCGTCGCGGTCGGCGTCGCCGGCGACGGGCGTCGCGAGGTTCTCGGCTTCGACGTCGGGGATACCGAGTCGCAGCCGTTCTGGACGACGTTCCTGCGGTCGTTGAAGGCACGCGGGCTGGATGGGGTGAAGCTTGTCATTTCCGACGCGCATACGGGCCTGATCGCCGCGATCGAAACGGTCTTCCACGGCACCAGCTGGCAGCGATGCCGGGTCCATTTCATGCGTAACGTCCTCGCTGCTGTTCCGAAGCGTTCCGGAGAGATGGTCGCGTCGGTGATCCGCACGATCTTCGCCCAGCCCGATAAGCGGCATGTCCGGAGTCAGTTCGACGAGGTCGTGACCATGCTCACCCGCTCGCATCCCGGTGTCGCGGAGATGCTCGAGACCGCGAGGGAGGACCTCCTCGCGTTCGCGGCGTTCCCGCGGACGCATTGGCGTCAGATCTGGTCGACGAACCCGCTCGAGCGCGTCAATAAGGAGATCAAGCGACGCACTGATGTCGTCGGCACGTTCCCGAACCCGGCCGCGTTGCTGCGCCTCGCCGGTCATGTCCTCATCGAGCAGCACGATGAATGGGATGGGGCAGAGCGGCGCTACTTCTCCGAGCAGTCGATGAAGCTCCTTGACCGGATCGATGACGACGAGGAGGTAGCGCTCCCGGAACTGAACGCGGCATAATCACAACCAGCTGACCTCGCCGGTATTGAGAAACTCCACCACACCGAGGGACGCCACCAGCCATTGGTGCCCCAGCAGCTCTTGCAGCGCTTTCAAGTCCATGCCCGCCAGATACAATGATGACGCGCAGTAATGGCGGAGCACATGCGGCGTCATCCGTCCTCCGGCCCAGGCGGGCAAGAACCGTTCAGTCGCTCGGGTCAGGCCCCGCCGGAGCACGTCGTCGCTGGCCCGCCACGAACGACCGAGTTCGTGGTCGAACCGCTCGGACGGGATCATCGGGGCATCCGGGTTGTCCCAGTCGGGGCCGAAGCGGTGTCGCAGATCGCCGAGCCACCAGTCGATGAGCTTGTCCGCCCCGTTGATCGCAGGCACCAGACGCTGCTTCGACCCTCGTCCCCGCGAGCCTTTCCCGAACCGGACATGCAGGTTACCCAGCGCCCCGAGATCGGGCCGCCAGTCACGGATGTCGAGTTTCGTGCTCTCCGTGATGCGCACCCCGACCCTGCGCCAGAGCGACGCAGCGAAGTAGTTCCTCGCGGCGGGCAGATAACGTCGCTCATCTTGGAGCGAGGCGGCCCACCCGCCGAAGAGCCGGCCGATCTCCGCATCGGACGGCGGCACACGGACCTTGCCCAGCGACGAGCCCGACTGCCGGTTGTACTCGTCGACGGGCTGCTCGATCACCCAATCGGTCAGCGCATTGATGTCGCCCTGGTAGCGGGCGATGGCGAAGTCGTAGAACCGCGCGATCGCGCCCGCCTTGCTCGCCCGCGTCGTGACCGCCAACCCAGCCCGACGTAGCCCGGCCAGAAAAGCGTCCGCGTCGGAGGGCCTTGCTTGCCACAGCGGGACGTCGAGATGGTGACGGAACTCGAACACGACTGCTCTGGACTGCGCGATGTAGCCGTCGCTGAGCCCGGCGGCAGCCATCGCGAGAGCGTACTGGTCGATGATCTCCTGCTCGAAGTCGGCAGCATCCTCCTCGGACCGCCAGCCCCTGGCAGTTCCGACACCCCGAACCGCAGCGAGCTTCATCACTCCGCAGCTTCACGAATCATGACTATGCATCAAGAATACTGCAAAAGTGTCAGGAATCATGATGGTTCGTCAGAATTCTCGACAAGCGGTAATTCCGTTGCAGCGGCGGGCGGAGCGCACCTGCGAGGCATGAACCTCGGTCAGAAAGATGCGGCTCTAGAGATAAAAGGCTAGAGCCGTCGCCCGCGATCGATTCCCGTTCTACGCCTGTCCGCATAGCGTCCCGCTTACGCTGGAAGCATGGCTGTGGACCCCGCACTTTCCGAGCTCGCTCGCCCGATTGAGGACGGACAGCCGTGGCCGCGGCCTGCGTGCCCCAAGTGCCAGACCGGATACATCGGATTCTCAGCGCCCACCGAGGATGAAGGACACGATTCAGCTTCCGCGCGCAACCACCCTGCGTTCGAGCCGGAGTGGATTTCCGGCACGTTTGTCGTCCGCGGTCAGTGCGAGAATCCCGAGTGTCGACAGGCTGTGCACGGCACGGCGACTATCGCGTGGACTACTCCCACAGGTCGAACCGCGATGATTTCGAGTACCAAGGCATCGCCTATTCCTCGTACTACACTGTGACGCACCTGCATCCGCCGATGCTGATAATGCCGATCCCGAGATAGGCACCCGACGAAGTAAGAGAGGGTGTGCTGCGCGCTTCTCGCGTGCTTTTCGCTGATCCTGGTCTGGCCGCAACTGCGCTGCGTGCCACGGTGGAACGGTTCTTGACTTCAGAAGGAATCTCTGCAACTCGACCATCTGGGCAATTTCGGAACGCGCACGAACGTATCAAAGAGTGGCGTGATGCTGACCCAGACCGTCCAGCGGTGGCCGATCTCTTCTTCGCCGTCAAATGGCTCGGAAACGTCGGAACCCACGAGGACTCGGACTTAACCACTATGGAGGTGCTGGACGGAGCCAGAGTGCTCGACGAGGCGTTCCACCGACTCTTCACTGGCCCGGATATCGATGCCCAAGCACGAACCATAAACGCGGCCAAGGGGCCATCGCGGCAACCTTGAGCAACGATGGCCAAACCAGGGCTAAGTGACTCAACCTCTGAGTCTGTAGACCGTCTCACCCGTGTTGACATCGACCACACGGCCGTCATCGCGCACGCGAAACCGTGTCTCGCCGGAATTGGCATCCACCACTCTGCCGTCGTCGCGGACACGGAATGATGTCTCCCCAGTGTGCGCGTCAACCATCCGGTTGCCGCGCACGCGAAACCGTGTTATCACCCGAACTCGCACTGACCGCCCGGCGGCCGTCCCAAGTTTCATCACTCATACGAAGAGCCTGCCAGAGACGTCCGACATTCCTCCGTACGCGGCAGAGGTTCGACCTGCACGGCTCGTACGTGCGCGCGGACGCCCAGGAGCGCCACGCATGCTCTCATGGCGGCGTTGGCTCACCTCGACGCTATGAGGAAGCCCGAGCCTGAGCCCGTCCCGGTGTCCATTCCGCTCGTCGTGCTCGATGTGCGCGAGGACGGCACCGTGACCGTCACCGTCGACGGGAAACGGTTGGACCCTGACCCTTTCGCGCCGCCGTGGCGGCGCTCCTCGTTCGGGCAGATCATCGACCGCGCCACGAACGACCGGACGACACCGGCGAGGGTCGAGGTCCGCGAAGCGGACGGCACGACGTTCACCGACATCGTCGCCGCCCGCCGCCGGCGTTCCCGCCCCGAGCCCGAACCGGAACCGGCGGCGCAGGCCGGGCCGGTGTTTCACACCGTCGAGGGCAAGGGGTTCGTTCCGGGCGAGGACGTGGCGGTCGCAGTCGTCACCGGGCACACCGACGCCGCCCACTCCGGCACCGCGCGCGCCCTCATCGACCCAGCCGGGAACGGCGCCGACCGGACCGACGAGGTCATCGAGGTCATCCTGTTCGGCCGGGTCTCCGGCACCACGATCATCCGGCGAGTGCCGTGAACGAGCAGGGCCGGCAGACCGGCTCGTTCGGGGACGAGCTGACCAACGCCGCGATGATCGGGCTGGTCGTCCTGTTCGGCGTCGCGCTGATCCTGCGCGCCGCGGGATCGGTGGCCGCGTTCCTGACCGGCACGCCCCAGCCGGCCGGCGATCCCGCTTCCGGGGTCGGTGTGCTGTTCCACCCTGGTGATCCCGGCGCGGCGCTCGACGCGGACGGCCTGAACCCGGTCGTCTACTGGATCGTCGCCGGGCTGCTGCTCGCCGGCCTCGTGACCGGCGGGCTATGGGCGTGGCTGCGGTTGCGCCGCCACACCCACCGGATCGAGACCGACCCGCGCCGCATGGCCGGGATCGCCACACGGCACGAAGTCGCCGCCGCTGCGTCTGAGAAGGCGCTGCTGCGCCGCGCGGGAAACCTGCGCCCCGGCCTGGCTGACCCGAAGCCGGCGGACGTGGGCTACCGGCTCGGCACCTCCAAGGGCACCGGCGTGTGGGCGTCGGTCGAGGACTCGATCATGGTGATCGGGCCGCCCCGCTCCGGGAAGGGCCTGCATCTGGTGATCCCGGCGATCCTCGACGCGCCCGGCGCCGTCGTCGTCACCTCGACCAGGCCGGACAACCTCACCGCGACCATGCGCGCCCGTCGCAGGATCGGCCCCGTCGCGATCTTCGACCCGCAACACTTGGCCGAGGGTCTGCCCGCCGGTCTGCGCTGGTCACCGATCCGGGGCTGCGAGTCGCCGCAGACGGCGATGATCCGCGCCACCGGGCTCGCCGCCGGCACCGGCCTGTCCGCAGGCGGCGTCGACGGCGGAGGCTTCTGGGAGGGCAAGACACGGGCCGCGCTCCAAGCCCTGCTGCACGCGGCAGCGATCGACCATCGGCCGCCCGCCGAGCTGTTCAGGTGGACTCTCGATCCGACCGCGGCCGCTGACGCGGTGGCGATCCTGACCGGCTCCACGCAGGCTGCGACCGGGTGGGCCGAGTCTCTGGAAGCGATGATCGACTCCGACCCCCGCACCCGCGACTCGATCTGGCAGGGCGTCTCCTTGGCTCTCGGCTCCCTCGCGGACCCGCGCGTGCTCGACGCCGTATCGCCCGGCCCCGGTGAGGGCTTCGATCCCGAAGCGTTCATCCGCGACCGCGGCACGTTGTTCCTGCTGGCAACCGGGTCCGGTGCGGGAGCCAGCGCCGCGCTGGTCGCCGCGCTCGTGGAAGACCTCATCGAGACCGCCCGCCGCCTGGCCGCACGGTCGGCCGGTGCCCGGCTCGATCCGCCGATGCTGCTGGCCTTGGATGAGATAGCCAACCTCTCGCCGTTGCCGTCGCTGCCGACGCTGATGGCCGAAGGCGGCGGGTCGGGGATCACGACCATGCCGGTGCTCCAATCGCTCGCGCAGGCGCGGGACAAGTGGAACGAGCACCAGGCGAACGCGATCTGGGACGCCTCGATCGTCAAGGTCATCCTCGGCGGGGCTTCCAACAGCCGGGACCTGCAAGACCTGAGCGCCTTGGTCGGCGAACGCGACGAATACACCGACTCCGTGACGCTGGGCGACCACGGCACCCGCTCCAACCAGCGGTCCGTGCGCCGGGTGCCGATCTTCCCGCCCGACCGCATCCGCCGGCTCCCGTTCGGGACCGGGATCGTGCTGCTGCGCTCCGCGGCCCCGATCGTCACCGACCTGCACCCCTGGCCCAAGCGTCCCGACGCCGGCCAGCTCGCCGCCGACCGTGCCGAGATCGAAGCCCTGCTCCGTCGTTCCGGCACCTGAACGCCGGTCGCGGCACGGAGCACCTGCCCGCCACAACGGCCCGGCACGAACCGGCGCCGGAGAGCAGACAGGAGCCCAGCATGTCCGACGAACCCGGTGGCGACGCCACGACGAACGATGTTCCCGACTCGGATGTGGACCAGATGGACGACGACGGCTACGACGAGCCGCTGATCGCCGAGCCGCCGCACCCGATCAACTGGAACCTGCTGAGTGCCGAGGACGCCGAGGCCGAGTGGTTGGAGCTCAACCGCTGGGTGGACTGGCTACGCCACACCTACGGGCTCCCCGCCTCCGTGATCCCGCCCGCCTGGCACATGCACCCGGAGCTGCTGTGGGAGCTGAGCGCGCTGCACCTTCACTGGCTCTGCGCCTACGACCCGGACCAGAACGGCAGCGCACCGCTCGGCTGGCACCGCGACTTC
The DNA here is from genome assembly GCF_040302945.1 of Microbacterium sp. NPDC096154. NCBI lineage: Bacteria > Bacillati > Actinomycetota > Actinomycetes > Micrococcales > Microbacteriaceae > Microbacterium > Microbacterium sp. NPDC096154. Next base: position 21,594 of record NZ_JBEOSM010000016.1, on the reverse strand, counting down.
GCCGACGCCCGCCAGCGGCTCCGCGAATGGGTCGCCGCCTGCGGCACCCGGCTCGACCACGACCGTCCCACCCGGCAGACTGTCTGGCCCGGCGAGGAACCCGGCGACCCGATCGAGGACATCCCGATCACCGACCGCGACGCCGAGTTCGTGGAGTTCGTCATGGCCGACGTCCAGGCCCGCCGCGAGGCAGAGGAAGCGTTCTACCGCGACCTCGACCCGGACACCGGAGAAGTGTCGTGAGCGACAAGACCGAGGCACTCGTCTCGCCCCTGCTGGACAGCCGTGAGGTCGCCGCGTACTTGAAGGTCTCGGAGTCCACCCTGTCGCGGTGGCGCTCGGCCGGCACGGGGCCGCCGTTCCTGCGGCTTGGCGGGATCGCCCGGTACCGGCTCGACGCCGTGGACCGCTGGCTGAGCGAGCTGGAACACGACCGTGCCCCGCAGAGCTGAACCGCAGCCGACCGCCGAGCCCAAGCCGGTCCCGCCGATCGGCGTGAAGGTCTCCACAGACATGGAGCGCCGCTCCTACGGCATCCGCGCCCGAGCCCGGTGGACCGACCCGACCACCAAGCGGCGTGTCATCCGCTCGGAAATCGTGCGAGACGAAGCGGCCGCGCACGCGTTCTTCGACCAGCTCCGCAACTCATCGACCAAGGGCATGGACGTGTCCATGACGCTGCTGGAGTTCGTCACCTCCATCGGCGACCGGTGGGCGCGGGGCCTGGACCCGACCTCCACCGGCGAGACCTACGGGTACGGGCTGAAACTGCGCGTGCTGCCCGCGCTCGGGCACCTGCCGGTCACCCAGATCACCGCCGGGATCATCGACCGCACCATTGATGAGTGGGAGCAGCGTCACGGCGCGTCGACCATCAAGAACACCATCGCCCCGCTCGTGCGGGTGCTCGATGAGGCCGTGCGGGACGGGCTGATCCAGATCAATCCTGCGAAGAACCGCGCCAAGCGGAGCCTGAACCGCAACGCCTTCCGCGGCCAGTCCGCCGAACACACCTCCCCACGGGCGCACGCAATCCCGGACATGAAGACCCTCAACCGCCTCGCCAGGGCGTGCGGCAAGGTGCATCAGTCCTACAGCGACTTCGTGATGCTCGCCGCGCTACTCGCCGCACGGTCCTCGGAGGTCTCCGGGTTGCAGGTCGGGGACGTGGACTACGGCAAGAACCTCGTCGTGATCCGCCGGCAGGTTTTCCCCGGCAAAGGCGGCCTGGTTACAAAACCGACCAAGAGCCGCAAAGAACGCCGCGTGCCGATCCTCGAACCACTCCGGCCAGTGCTCGAACGCCTCACCGACGGGAAGGAGCCCGAGGACTCGTTGCTGGTCGGCCCGAAGGGCGGCTATCTCACCACCGCGACCGTCCGCGACGCCACCAACTGGGACGGCATCGTCGCGAAGCTCGGACTGCCCGACCTCACCCGGCACGGCCTACGCCACACCGGGGCAACCTGGATGGCCGACGCGGGCATCCCGCTGCACGTACTGCAAGACATCCTCGGGCACGCCTCGATGGAGACCACGCGCGGCTATCTCCACCCCGACGACCGCCACCTCGCCTCCGCCGCCGAGCAGGCCAACGCCTTCCTCTCCACCGCCGGACAACGCAAGAACGCCCGGCGCAGCAGCCCCGCGACCAGGGGCCTGTGATGCGCTCCGACGCCCGCGGGAGTGCTCCCGGAAGCGTTCTGGTCCCCTTTTGGTCCCCTTATCCACAGGACGCGGGTTCTGGGCGATCAGTTCGTCCACAGGCGACCACCGGCGAGAGCGCCGGGGGACCAGAGGGGGACCACAGAGAACGACCCCCGGACATGATGAAGCCCAGGCGAGAAACCTACTCTCACCTGGGCTTTTACGTCGGGCTGACAGGATTTGAACCTGCGACCCCCTGACCCCCAGTCAGGTGCGCTACCAAGCTGCGCCACAGCCCGTGGCATGGATTTTCAGTTGTTCAGGCCGACCAGAGCGGGGTAAACCCCTTAACCCCCAGTCAAGTGCGCTACCAAGCTGCGCCACAGCCCGATGCCCGCGCTCACGCGCGGACAACTCCCCTAGTCTACCCGGTCAAAGAGGGTGCCGCGAACCGGGGGGCCGGATCGCGGCGGTCGCGCGTGTCGGAGGTCGCCCCTACGCTGAGCGGCATGGTTGAGATCACGACCCGGCCGGCCACGATCGCCGAGTGGGACGACGTGCAGGCCGCCCTGAGCGGCGGCGGCGACGGCCGCTCGTGCCAGTGCGTGTGGCCCGTGCTGAGCAGCAAGGACTGGAACGGCACCTCGTTCGACGAGCGGCGCGACATCCTGCACGCGGAGATCCAGGATGGCCCGCCGCCCGGCCTCGTGGCGTATGTCGATGGCGACGCCGCCGGCTGGATCCGGATCGGCCCACGCACGGCGCTGCAGCGCGTGCTGCGCAGCCGGGTCGCCAGGAGCGGGTCGTCCGAGCCCCTCGACGACGACGCCGTCTGGGCCGTCACGTGCTTCTCCGTGCGTCGGGAGCACCGTCGCCAGGGCCTCAACGCCGTGCTGCTCGACGCCGCGATCACGTACGCGCGCGAGCGCGGAGCCCGGGTGGTCGAGGGATACCCGATCGCCACCGACGCGACCAAGCCCTCGTCCAACGCGCTGTTCGTGGGGGCGCTGTCGACGTTCCTCGACGCCGGGTTCCGCGAGGTGGCGCGTCCCACACCGACTCGCGTGGTGGTCGCGCTGCCGCTCACCGACGCCTGACCTCACCGACGCCTGACCTACTGCTTCGTGGCCCGCTCGATCGACATGACGAGGATGACGCGGTCGGCGGCGTCCGGCGGCGGCGTCATGCTCGGGTTGCCGTAGCGGTTCTGCAGGCGCACGTAGAACGCGCCATCCGGGTCCGGCACGACCTCGACCAGCCTGCCGGCGACCTCGAGGTAGCGGAACACGTTCTCGGGGTCGATCACCGACAGCGCCATCGACGGGTTGTGGCGCAGGTTGCGGTACTTCTGACGCTTCGTGGTGTGCGTGAAGCGCACGTGCTCGCCGTCGAACTCGAACCACATCGGCGTCACCTGCGCGGTGTCGTCGGGGCGGATCGTGGCGAGGTGCCCGTAGAGGGGCTGCTCCAGCAGGTGGCGGTACGCGGCCGGGATGATCTCGTCGACGCTGCTCATGCGCCCAGTCTTCCCCACTGCGCACCCGCGGCGCGGATGCCTACGATGGACGGATGTCCGAGGGTTCCGTGCGCGTCGACGCCTGGCTGTGGGCGATCCGCGTCTACAAGACCCGCTCGGCCGCGACCACGGCCTGCCGGGCGGGCCACGTGCGGGTCAACGGCTCGCCCGCCAAAGCGGCGCAGGCCATCCGGCCCGGGGACGAGCTGCGCGTGCGTATCAATGGCTTCGACCGGATGATCGTCGTCCGCCAGACCATCTCCAAGCGGGTCGGCGCATCCGTCGCCGCCACGGCGTTCGAAGACCGCACGCCTCCCCCGCCGCCACGGGAGTTCGCGGGCGTCGTCGCGGTGCGCGACCGGGGCGCGGGCCGCCCCACCAAGCGCGAGCGCCGCGACATCGACCGCCTCCGCGGCCGCGACTGACGCCGCCCGCCCGCCCCGAGAACACGTGTGCTCAACGAGCACACGCCCTCTGAGCCGTCAGACCGCGTGTCCTCGCTGACAGCACGTGTCGTCGCGAAGGCCCCTCACCCCAGCAGGGCCGTCAGCCACCCGGCGCCGCGCACCGTCGCACCGGCGTCCTCCGCCCGAGCCCGCAGCGCGCGGTCGCTCGTGACCACCGTGACGGCGTAGCCTTCGTCGGCAAGGGCGGCGGCCTCGGCGGCGATCGTGTCGTCGCCCTCGCCCGGCGCGCGCACCGTGCGCACGCCGTCGACGTCGGCCACATCCCGCGCCTGCCCCTCGACCACCACGACGTACTCGGGGAACCAGTGCGTGGCGCCGAGGTGGAGCGCCGACGCGGGCACCCCGAGGCCGGCGAGCGCGGCCACCCGGGTCAGCAGACGCTCGGCCGCCCCGGCCCGGTCCTTCCACCACCCGTCGGGCACCGAGCCCACGACGTTCGCGGCATCCACCACGATCACGGGGCGCACGTGCAGCAGCCCACGCAGCGACTCCCACGCCGCCGCGAACCCGGGGTGCAGGGGACGATCGGCCACCAGATCGACCGGCGCCCACTCCACGGCGAAACTCTCGGGGTCGGTCACGGCGGCCGCGAAATGCTCGACCACGTCGGCCACCACGGTCGTGTAGGACCACACATCCAGGTCCAGCACCGAGACGAAGCGCGGCCTCACCGATTCCGTCGGCACGCCCGCCTCCTCCTCCGCCTCGCGCAGCGCACCGTCGATCGCCGGCTCCCCCTGGTGCAGCGCTCCACCGGGCAGCGCCCACGTGCCGCCGAAGTGGCTCCAGCCCACACGGTGCTGCAGCAGCACCCCGCGCTCCGGGTCGAACGCCATGAGCCCGGCCGCGCCGAAGCGCCCCCAGTACCTCTGCCCGGACTCGGTCACCACCCAGGCGTCACCCGGATCGCGCGGGCCGGAGAAGCGCGGCGGCTCCCCCGGGGCGGGCTGTTCGATCGTCACCCGCCCAGCCTGACACAGCCCGCGCGTCAGCGCTGGCGGCGCTCGCGCACTCGCATGTTGATGACGATCGGCGTGCCCTCGAAGCCGTACAGCTCGCGCAGGCGGCGCTGCACGAAGCGGCGGTAGCCCGGGTCGAGGAAGCCGGTGGTGAACAGCACGAACGTCGGCGGGCGGGTGCCCGCCTGCGTGCCGAACAGGATGCGGGGCTGCTTGCCGCCGCGCAGCGGGTGCGGGTGCTCCGCCACGAGCTCCGAGAGGAACGCGTTGAACTTGCCGGTGGGGATGCGCTGATCCCACGACGCCAGCGCCGTCTCGAGTGCGGGCACGAGCTTGTCGAGGTGACGACCGGTCTTGGCCGAGATGTTGACGCGCGGCGCCCAGGCGACGTGCGCGAGGTCGGTCTCGATCTCCCGCTCCAGCATGCGGCGGCGGTCACCTCCGCGGCGGTCGTCCTCGAGCAGCTCGTCCCACTTGTTGAACGCGAGCACCAGCGCGCGGCCCGACTCGAGCACGAGGTCGATGATGCGCACGTCCTGCTCGCTGATCGGCTGACTCACGTCCAGCACGACAACGGCCACCTCGGCCTTCTCGAGCGCGGCCGACGTGCGCAGCGACGCGTAGAAGTCGGCGCCCTGCTGCAGGTGCACGCGACGCCGGATGCCTGCCGTGTCGACGAGCGTCCACAGCTTGCCGCCGAGCTCGACGATCTCGTCGACCGGGTCGCGCGTGGTGCCGGCGAGGTCGTTCACGACCACGCGCTCCTCGCCCGCGGCCTTGTTGAGCAGCGACGACTTGCCGACGTTCGGACGGCCCAGGATGGCCACCCGGCGCGGTCCGCCGATCTCGTGCTTCGCGACGGCCGAGACCTCGGGCAGCACCTTCATGATCTCGTCGAGCAGGTCGGCCACGCCACGGCCGTGAATGGCCGAGACGGGGTGCGGCTCGCCGAGGCCCAGGTTCCAGAGCGCGTACGCCTCGGGCTCGTGGCGCGCGTCGTCGATCTTGTTGGCGACGAGGAACACCGGCTTGTCGCTCTTGCGCAGCAGCTTGACCACGTGCTCGTCGGTCGAGGTGGCGCCGACCATGGCGTCGACCACGAACAGGATGACGTCGGCGAGGTCGATCGCGACCTCGCTCTGCGCCGCCACCGAGCGGTCGATGCCCTTGGCGTCGGGCTCCCACCCGCCGGTGTCGACGAGCGAGAATCGGCGATCGAGCCACTCGGCCTTGTACGTCACCCGGTCGCGGGTGACCCCGGGGGTGTCCTCCACGACCGCCTCGCGGCGCCCGAGGATGCGGTTCACGAGCGCCGACTTGCCGACGTTCGGACGTCCGACGATCGCGACCACCGGCAGGGCCGGGAGGTACTCGATGCCGTCCTCGCCGCGCTGCACGCCGGCGAGCAGCTCGGCGTCCTCCTCGTCGAGGTCATAGTCCTCGAGGCCCTGGCGCAGCGTGGCGGCACGGCGCTCGGCGAGCTCCTCGTCCACCTCGGCCAGGCGCTCGGCGAGCCGGTCGGGCTTGCCTTCGTACTCGTCGTCAACGGCCATCGCGGCCTCCATGCTTCCGGTTGATCCTGCTGTCGATCACCGCGAGAACCGCGTCGATCGTCTGTTCGAAGTCCAGTTCGGTCGAGTCCACCACGTCGACCCCGGGGTCCGCATGCGCCAGGTCGAGCACGTGGCTGTCCGACTCGTCGCGCGCGGTGATCGCGGCGGCGACCGTCGCGGTGTCCGAGCCCAGCTCGAGACCGCGGCGCGCGGCGCGCACCTCGGGCGATGCGGTCATCAGGATGCGCACGGGCGCGTTCGGAGCGACGACCGACGTGATGTCGCGTCCCTCGATCACGACGCCGGGCAGCCCCGACTCGGCGGCGAGGCGGCGGAACATCGCGTTGAGGTGGTCGCGCACATCCTGCACGCGCGAGAACCCGGCGATCGCGGCGGTCACCTCGGGAGTGCGGATGTCGGCGGTCACGTCGACTCCGCCGACGGTCACGGTGCGGTCATCCGGCTGCAGGCCGAGCCGCAGGTCGAACGAGTCCAGCGCCGTCAGCACGGTGTCGCGGTCTGCGGTGTCCCCGCCGCCGTTCAGCACGTGCCACGACAGGGCGCGATAGCCGGCGCCGGTGTCGAGGTAGCCGAAGCCGCGGCGGCGGGCGATCTCCTTCGAGACGCTCGACTTGCCCGATCCGGCGGGTCCGTCGATCGCGATCACCGGCGACTCCTCGGTGCCGGTCGTGGGGAGGGGGGTCTCGGGGCTGTCTGTCATTGCGCTCTCAGTCATGTGTCGTGCTCGCGATCCGCCAGCCGCGCCGCTCGAGGCCCTCGACGGCCCCGCGCAGCGCCCCCGGCACCACGCTGATCTCGGCGAGGCCGAACTGCGCACCCGGGGAGTGCTCCAGGCGCAGGTCCTCGATGTTGATGCCGAGCTCGCCCAGATCGCCGAACAGCCGCCCGAGCTGGCCGGGGGTGTCGTCGACCATCACCACGAGCGGCTCGAAGCGGCGGTTCTGTCCGTGCTTGCCGGGCAGGCGCTCGACGCCCTCGTTGCCGCGGCGGATGGTGTCGGCCAGCGTGCGCCGCGCTCCGGCGACGTCCGGGTCGCGCAGAGCGTCGGCCAGCGACGACAGGTCTGCGGCGAGCGCATCGAGCACGTCGACCACGGGTGCCGCGTTGGCGCCCAGGATCTGCACCCACAGCTCGGGGGCGGAGTGCGCGATGCGCGTGGTGTCGCGCACGCCCTGCCCGGCGAGGCGCAGCGACTCGTCGGGCGCATCGGCGAAGCGTCCCGCGAGCAGGCTCGCCACCACCTGCGGAACGTGCGAGACCAGGGCCACCGATCGATCGTGCGCCTCGGGCGTCATCTCGATGGGCGTCGCGCCGAGGTCGAGCGCGAGGTCTTCCACCAGCGCGAGGTCGGGCGCGGGCGTCTCGCCGTCGCGGCACACGACCCACGGCCGCCCGGTGAAGATGTCGGCGCGCGCCGAGATCGCGCCGCCGCGCTCGCGTCCGGCCATCGGATGCGAGCCGATGTAGTGCGTGAGGTCCACGCCGCGCGCCCGCAGCTGCTCGAGCGGCCCGAGCTTGACCGATGCCACATCCGTGACGACCGCTCCGGGAAAGCGCTCCAGCTCGGCCTGCACGACGTCCGCGGTGACATCGGGCGGCACAGCGACCACGATCAGCCGAGGCGCGTCGCCGGGCGCCTCGGCCCGGCCCGCGCCGTAGTCGATCGCGAGCCGCAGCTGCGTGGGCGACGTGTCGGTCAGGATGACGTCGACCCCTTGTGCGCGCAGCGCGTGACCGATGCTCGCGCCGAGCAGGCCGGCGCCGACGACGCGCACGGTCCCGGTCACGCGCGCCTGGCGCCCGGGCACCAGTGGGTCGCGTGCAGGCACGACGATGTCGCTCACGAGTCCTCCGGCTTCTCTCCCGACGGGGCGTCCCCTGCGGGATCATCCTGAGCAGGCGCCGATCCCTGGCGCGAGAGAGTCAGCAGCGCGCCGCGCTCCACTTTAGTCAACTCTCGGGCGCGTCCGACTGGGAGGGTTCCCAGGTGCAGCGGTCCGAACTGCCGCCGCACGAGCTCGAGCACGGGATGCCCGACCGCAGCCATCATCCGGCGCACGATGCGGTTGCGGCCCGAGTGCAGGGTCAGCTCCACCAGGCTCGAGTCGGCCGAGACATCGAGCAGGCGCGCCTTGTCCGCCTGGATCGGTCCGTCGTCGAGCTCGATGCCGCGCGTCAGCGTGGCGATGGTCTGCGCCGTGACGCGGCCCTCGACCTTCGCGATGTACACCTTCGTGACGCCGAACGACGGATGCGCGAGCACCTGCGCCAGCTCGCCGTCGTTGGTCAGCACCAGCAGGCCAGACGTGTCGTAGTCGAGGCGCCCCACGTTGAACAGGCGCTCCTCCCAGTCTCGGGTGAAGGCGCGCAGGTCTGTGCGGCCGCGGTCGTCCTTCATCGAGCTGATCACGCCCGTGGGCTTGTTGAGCATCACGTAGCGCTTGCCGGCGTCGAGCTGCACAGCCGTGCCGTCGACGTCGACCAGGTCGTTGTCCGGGTCGATGCGCGAACCCAGCTCGGTCACGACCTTGCCGTTGACGCGCACGCGTCCCTCGACGATCAGCTGCTCCGACACGCGCCGCGACGCGACGCCCGCGTTCGCGAGCACCTTCTGCAGCCGGATGCCCTCAGAGTTCGTCTCCATGTCCCACTTTCAGCCCGAATGATGTCCCGTCTCCGGCCGGAGACGGGGCATCCCCCTATCGTGTCAGGCGCCTCAGCCGACGATGTCGTCGAACCCGTCGGATCCGTCGTCGAGCAGCGGCGAGATCGGCGGCAGCTCGTCGAGCGAGTTGATGCCGAGCTGCTGCAGCAGCATGTCGGTCGTGCCATACAGGATGGCGCCGGTCTCCGGATGCGCCGCCACCTCCGTGATGAGGCCCCGTGCCAGGAGCGTGCGCACCACGGAGTCGACGTTCACGGCCCGGATGGACGCCACCTGCGAGCGGGTCACCGGCTGCTTGTAGGCGATCACGGCAAGCGTCTCGAGCGCCGCCTGCGACAGGCGGGCGGGCGCCTGTCCGCCCACATATCCCGCCACCATGTCGTCGTACTCGGCGCGCACGTAGAAGCGCCAGCCGCCGCCCACCTCACGCAGCTCGAAACCGCGCTCGGGTGTCCCCTGCCGCCCGTCGTAGTCCTCGACGAGCGCCGCGAGGGTCCTGCGCACCGCCGCGACGGGCGCGCCGACCGCCGTCGCGAGAGACACCACGCTGAGCGGCTCGTCGGCGACCATCAGGATGGCCTCCAGCCGCTGCGCCACGCCGCCGGGGAACTCCGCCGGCTCCTCGGCGGCCTGCTCCACGGGCTCCAGCGCGGGCTCACCCTGCACGCCCTCGGTCTGCACGTCATCTGTCATAGTCGGCCCCCAGGGTCGCAAGCGTCTCGTCGGACCAGTGCTCGGCGGTCCAGGTCAGCGTCAGCTCGCCGAGCGGCTCGAGCTGCTCGAAGCTGATCGCCGCGTGCCGGTACAGCTCGAGCACCGAGATGAACCGGGCCACCACGATGCCCGCCTGATCGACGCCGGCGACCAGCTCGCGGAACGTCAGCCGCTCGGCGCCGCGCAGCAGCGTCACCACGACCGCGGCCTGCTCGCGGATGCTCACGAGCGGCGCGTGCAGGTGGTCGAGTCCCACGCGCGGGATCTCCCGCGGCGCGAAGGCCAGCATCGCGACCGCCGCGAAGTCGTCGGGGCTCAGCGTCCATACCAGCTCAGGCGTGTGCGATCGGTGCTTCGGGTCCAGCGGCACGCTGCGCGTGTGGCGACGGTCCTCGCCCTGCAGGCGCTCGGCGAACCAGGCGGAGACCTCCTTGAACGCGCGGTACTGCAGCAGACGCGCGAAGAGCAGGTCGCGCGCCTCCAGCAGCGCGACCGATTCCGCGTCGACCAGCTCACCCTGTGGCAGCAGCCCGGCCACCTTCATGTCGAGCAGGGTCGCGGCCACCACGAGGAACTCGGACGCCTGATCCAGCTCCTCGTCCGGCCCGAGGTCGCGCAGATACGCGATGAACTCGTCGGTGACCCGGGACAGCGCGACCTCGGTGATGTCCAGCTCGTGCTGCGAGATCAGGTTCAGCAGCAGATCGAACGGCCCATCGAAGTTCGCCAGCGAGACGCGGAAGCCCTTGGCCTCCTCCGCGGCGGCGTCCGATGCCGGGCGCGCGGCGGCTTCGTCAGGCGACAGCGCCACGGGCGACGAGCTCCCGCGCCAGTCGCAGGTAGGCCTGTGCGGCCGGATGCTGGGGCGCGAACTCGGTGATCGGCATGCCCGAGACCGAGGCGTCGGGGAACTTCACGGTGCGGCCGATGACCGTCTCGAGCACGTCGTCGCCGAACGCGTCGACGATCCGCTCGAGCACCTCCCGCGAGTGCAGCGTGCGCGGGTCGTACATGGTCGCCAGCAGGCCGTCGAGCTCGATCGACGGGTTGAGGCGGTCGCGCACCTTGCCGATGGTCTCGATCAGCAGGGCCACGCCGCGCAGCGCGAAGAACTCGCACTCCATCGGGATCAGCACGCCGTGCGCCGCCGTGAGCGCGTTGATCGTCAGCAGGCCGAGAGACGGCTGGCAGTCGACCAGGATCACGTCGTACTCCGACGAGACCTTCCGCAGCACGAGCGACAGGATCTGCTCGCGCGCGACCTCGTTCACCAGGTGCACCTCGGCGGCCGACAGGTCGATGTTGGCCGGGATGAGGTCGAGGTTCTCGGTCGCCGTGCGAACGATCGCCTCGTGCGGATCGCGCTTGGTGTCCAGCAGCAGGTCGTAGATCGTCGTCACGTCGTGCGCCTGCACGCCGAGTCCCACGGTCAGCGCGCCCTGCGGATCGAAGTCGACCGCGAGCACCTTGCGGCCGTACGACGCGAGCGCCGCGGCCAGGCTGATCGTCGTGGTCGTCTTGCCGACCCCGCCCTTCTGGTTGCACAGCGCGATGATGCGCGCCGGCCCATGCCCGTCGAGCTTCTTCGGGGTCGGGAAGCCGTGATACGGACGCCCGGTCTCACCCAGGATGACCTCATCCTGCTTCTTCGCCCGGGCCTTCTTGTCCGTCACCGATTCTCCCGCCTTCGACATGCTTGCTCGATTCTAGCGATGCGCGCCGCCACGCCCTGGGAGCCGCCCCGGCGATCCCTCATGCGTCTCATCGCGCCCGGGGGTGCGACGTCACATACACGTCGCGCAGCGTGTCGATCGTGACGTGCGTGTAGATCTGCGTCGTCGCGACCGACGAGTGGCCGAGCAGCTCCTGCACGACGCGCACGTCGGCACCTCCCTGCAGCAGGTGGGTCGCGAACGAGTGCCGCAGCGTGTGCGGCGAGACGTGCGACGTGATCTGCGCCTTCTCGGCCGCGGCCTGGATGATGAGCCAGGCGCTCTGGCGCGACAGCGGAGCCCCCCGCGCCCCGAGGAACAGCTTCGGCGTCGTCTTGCCGCGCGTGGCGAGGTCGGGTCGCACGCGCGTGAGGTAGGCGTCGAGCGCCGCGCGCGCGTACGAGCCGACGGGGACGATCCGCTCCTTCGAGCCCTTGCCCCGAAGGCGCAGGATCTCCCCCGTCGCGAGGTCGTCGACGTCCAGCTGCACGGCCTCCGAGACGCGCGCGCCCGTCGCGTAGAGCAGTTCCAGGAGCGCCCGGTCGCGGATGCCGATGGGGTCGTCGGCCGAGGGGGCGGCCAGAAGGCGCTCGACCTGATCGACCGTCAGCGCCTTCGGCAGCCGACGCGCCTGCTGGGGCGGACGCAGCCGCTGGGACGGGTCGGTGTCGGCGATGCCCTCGCGGGCGAGAAAGCGGTGCAGTCCGCGCACCGACGACTGCAGCCGCGCGAGCGACGACGCCGCGGGAGGCGGCTCGGCCGCCGCCCGCTCGACCGCGAACTCGGCGACGATCGCGGGGGTGACCTCGCCGCTGTCGGCCACCCCACGGTCGTCCAGCCACGCGAGATAGCCGCCGAGGTCGCGGCGGTACGCCGCCACCGTGTGATCCGACAGCCCGCGCTCGATCGCGATGTGGCGCAGATACGCGTCCACCGCCCGATCGAGCTTCACGGCTGCCTCACGACCGCAGCGCAGCGCTCAGGCCGGCGCATCCGTCCGACGCCGCAGCTTCTCCGCGGCGAGCATCACGCCCAGCATCATGGCGCCGTTCGAGACCCGGCCGCTCAGCACGGCCGTCACCGCCTCGTCGAGCGGAACCCAGGCCGTGCGGATGTCCGCCTCCTCGCCATCGCGGGCGAACGTCTCGGTCGCATCCGACAGGCCGGTGGCCAGGTAGATGTGGATGATCTCGTCGCTGCCGCCCGGCGTGGGCGCCATGCTCGCGAGCTTCTCCCAGTGCTCGGCCACGAGGTCGACCTCCTCGGCCAGCTCGCGGCGGGCGGTGGCCAGCGGGTCCTCCCCCGCGATGTCGAGAAGTCCGGCCGGGATCTCCCAGTCGCGCGCGCGGATCGGATGACGGTACTGCTGGATCAGCAGCACGCGCTCGCGGTCGTCGATCGCGACGACGGCCACCGCTCCGGTGTGCTCCACGTAGTGGCGCACGAGCTCGTGGTCGTTGTAGGCGAAGCGGTCCTCCCGCACGTCCCATACGCGGCCGTCGAAGGCGCGGCGCGACTGGCGCACCTCGACCTCGAACGGCTCGTCGCGCAGGTCCTCGTGGGTCAGCTCCCGGCCCGCGGCCGGCTCGACGTGGGCGCCCACGTCAGGCGTTCTCGACCTCGAAGAGCTCGCTGGCGCGGTGACGTTCCACCGCGGCGCCGATGAGCCCCCGGAACAGCGGGTGCGGGTCGGTCGGGCGAGAGCGCAGCTCGGGGTGAGCCTGCGTGGCGACGTAGTAGGGGTGCACGTCGCGCGGCAGCTCGATGAACTCCACGAGGTTCAGGTCGGGGTTGATGCCCGAGAAGCTCAGGCCGGCCGCCGCGATCTGCTCGCGGTAGGCGTTGTTCACCTCGTAACGGTGGCGGTGTCGCTCCTCGACGTCGGTCGAGCCGTACACCTCCGCGATGATCGATCCCTCGGCGAGCTTGGCCGGGTACAGGCCCAGGCGCATGGTGCCGCCCAGGTCGCCGCCCGCCAGGATGTCCACCTGCTCCGCCATCGTCGCGATGACGGGCGCCGGGGTCTCGGGGTCGAACTCGCTCGACGACGCGCCCTCGATGCCGGCCACATTGCGGGCGTACTCGATCACCATGCACTGCAGGCCCAGGCACAGACCGAGCGCCGGGATGCCCTGCTCGCGCGCGAAGCGCAGCGCGCCGAGCTTGCCTTCGATGCCGCGGATGCCGAAGCCGCCCGGCACGCAGATGGCGTCGACATCGGCGAGCTGCTTCGCGGCCCCCTCCGGGGTCTCGCAGGTGTCCGAGGGGATCCAGCGGATGTTGACCTTCACATCATGAGCGAAGCCGCCGGCCTTCAGCGCCTCGGTCACCGAGAGGTAGGCGTCGGGCAGGTCGATGTACTTGCCGACCAGGCCGACCGTCACCTCGAGCTTGGGGTTGTGCACCGCCTGCAGCACCGTGTTCCAGCGGGTCCAGTCCACGTCGCCCGCGGTCAGACCCAGTCGGCGCACGATGTACGAGTCGAGGCCCTGCTCGTTGAGCGTCGAGGGGATGTCGTAGATGCTCGGCAGGTCGACGGTGTTGACGACGCCCTCGATGTCGACGTCGCACATGAGCGCGATCTTGTTGCGGTTCGACTCGCTCACGGGCCGGTCGCTGCGCAGCACGAGCGCGTCGGGCTGGATGCCCACCTGGCGGAGGGCGGCGACCGAGTGCTGCGTCGGCTTGGTCTTCTGCTCGCCCGAGGCGCCCATGAACGGCACGAGCGAGACGTGCACAAAGAACACGTTGTCGCGGCCGAGCTCATGACGCAGCTGGCGCGCGGCCTCGAGGAACGGCTGCGACTCGATGTCGCCGACAGTGCCGCCCACCTCCGTGATGATCACGTCGGGCCGCGGGTCGGCCTCGGCCTGCAGGCGCATGCGACGCTTGATCTCGTCGGTGATGTGCGGGATGACCTGCACGGTGTCGCCCAGGTACTCGCCGCGGCGCTCCTTGGCGATCACCTGCGAGTAGATCTGGCCGGTCGTCACGTTGGCCGCCTGGCTGAGGTTCACGCCGAGGAAGCGCTCGTAGTGGCCGATGTCGAGATCCGTCTCGGCACCGTCGTCGGTGACGAACACCTCGCCGTGCTGGAACGGGTTCATCGTGCCCGGGTCCACGTTCAGATACGGGTCGAGCTTCTGCATCACGACGTGCAGTCCGCGAGCCGTCAGCAGATTGCCGAGGCTCGCCGCGGTCAGCCCCTTGCCGAGCGAGGAGACGACACCGCCCGTCACGAAGATCTGCTTGGTGGTCTCGTTCTTGGGTCCCGCGCCAGGAGTCTGCATCACGGGCTTCGATCCTAACAGTCGCAGCTTCGCGCGAGCCGAGCGGCGCGCACGTTCCGGATCATGGTGTCACGCCGCTCGGGCGACCCGCGAGCGGCACTCGGACGCGCGCCGTCAGACCCGGACCTCTCCCAGCTGCAGCAGCTCGCGCGCATGCGTGAGCGCGGCATCCGAGTCGCTGAGTCCCGACAGCAGCCGTGCCATCTCGGCCTCACGCGCCGCGCCTTCCAGCCGGGTCACGCTCGACGATGTGACCGAACCGTCGTTCGCCTTGACCACGGAGAGGTGGTTGCCGGCGAACGCGGCGACCTGTGCCAGGTGCGTCACCGCGATGACCTGCGAGCTCTCGGCCAGGCGGGCGAGGCGCCGTCCGACCTCGATCGCCGCCGCGCCGCCGATCCCGGCGTCGACCTCGTCGAACACGAAGGTCGGCACGGGGTCCGTCTGCGCGATGACGACCTCGATAGCGAGCATCACGCGGCTCAGCTCGCCGCCCGAGGCGCCCTTCGACACCGGGCGCGGATCCGCGCCGGGATGCGGCGCGAGCATCAGCTGCACCTCATCGCGGCCGTGCGCCGACTCGCTGCCCGGCGAGACCTCCACGACCAGCCGCGCGTCCGGCATCGCCAGCGCGCGCAGCTCGTCCGTCACGGCGTCGGCGAGCCGGGCCGCCGCCGCCGTGCGCGCCGTCGTCAGCGCCTCGGCCCGAGCGTCGAGCGCTTCCCGCGCGTCGCCCAGCTGGGCACGCAGCCGCTCCACGCGATCTCCGTCGTCATCCAGCTCGGCCAGCCGCGCCGATCCGGTCGCGAGCAGCTCGATCGCGGCGTCCAGAGATCCGTGCGCCCGCACCAGGCCGTTCAGGATGGCGCGACGCTCCTCGACGGCCGCGAGCTCCTGGGGGCCTGTCTCGTCGAGGTCGGCGAGGAAGCCCGACAGCTCCACGGCGATGTCGGCCGCGCGGTAGCCGAGATCTGCGAGCTGCTCGCCGAGCGCCCCGAGCGCCGGATCGGCCACCCGCTCGAGCGCGCGTCGCGCGTCGGCGAGCAGCCCCGATACGTCCGCCCCGCCTTCCTCGCTCGACAGCGCCTCACGTGCGAGAGCCGCTGCGGCGCGCAGCTCCTCCGCATTGGCCAGGCGCTCGGCGCGCTCGTTCAGCGCGACGTCCTCTCCCGCCTCGGGCGCCGCCTGCTCGATCTCGGCGAGTGTCGCGCGCAGCGACTCCGCCTCCGCTGCGCGCGCCTCGCGATCCGCCACGAGCATCGACAGCTCGCGATCGAGAGCGCGCCAGGAGTCATAGGCCTCGCGGTAGGCGGCGAGCGCGTCGCGCACCGGGTCGCCCGCGAAGCGGTCGAGCGCATCGCGCTGCGCCGCGGACGACTTGAGTCGCAGCTGGTCCGACTGGCCGTGCACGACCACCAGCGCGTCGGCGAGCTCCGCGAGCACACCGGCGGGCGCGGCGCGACCGCCGACGCTCGCCCGGCTGCGCCCCTCGGCGGCGAGCGTGCGCGAGAGGTAGAGCTCGGCGCGGCCTCCTCCGATCGGCTCGAGGTCTCCCCCGGCCTCACGCACCCGGTCCGCGACCGGTCCGTCCTCGGACACGATCCACACGCCCTCGACCGAGGCCTGCGATGCCCCGGCGCGCACCGCGCCAGAGTCCGCGCGCTGGCCGAGCAGCAGACCCAGGCCGGTCACCACCATGGTCTTGCCGGCCCCGGTCTCGCCGGTGATCGCCGTGAAGCCGGGCCCCATGGGCAGGGCGGCCTCGCTGATCACGCCGAGGTCACGCAGGCGCATCTCCTCGATCACGCGTCTCCCCCTTCGCGCGGCTGGGCGACCGTCACTCCGCAGCCTCCGACAGTGCGGGGATCGCGTCGATGACACCGGTCGCCATCGGGTCTGCCGGCCCACGCCATCCCTCGACGGGCAGCTTGAACTTGCGCACGAGCCGGTCGGTGAAGGCCGCGGGGTGCAGACGCGCCAGTCGCACCGGCTGCGGCGAACGCCGCACCGACACGCGCGCGCCGGGAGGCAGCGGGTGCGAGCGCCGGCCATCGCACCACAGCACGGCGGATGCGCCCGCGCCGCCTTCCAGCACCTCGACCGCGACGGCATGCTCCGGCCCCACCACGAGCGGTCGGGCGAACAGGGCGTGCGCCGACAGCGGCACGACCGCGATGGCCTGGACGGTGGGCCAGATCACGGGCCCGCCGGCCGAGAAGTTGTACGCGGTCGAGCCCGTCGGCGTCGCGATGACGACGCCGTCGGCCCCGAAGGTCGACAGCGGGCGCTTGTCGATCTCGATGACCACCTCGATCATCTTCTCGCGACTGTCCTTCTCGACCGTGGCCTCGTTCAGCGCCCACGTCTCGTACACGACGCGTCCCGTGCGATCCTTCACCCGCACGTCGAGGGCGAGGCGCTCCTCGACGGCGTAGTCGCCGTCGACGGCTCGCTGCACGGCGGCATCCATCGCATCGCGATCGATCTCTGCGAGGAACCCGACATGCCCCATGTTGATGCCGAGCACGGGAGCGGTGCCCTCGCGCACCAGCTCGGCGGCGCGCAGGATGGTCCCGTCGCCGCCCAGCACGATCGCGAGGTCGATGTCGGCGAGCGCGATGTCCCGGCCGAGCACCGCGACGTCGGCCAGCACGGGCGCCAGCTCGGCGAGCTCCGCGCGGTCGTCGTGGGCCAGCACCGGCACCGCGCCCGAGGCGCGCAGCAGGCCCGCCACCCGCACGGCGGCATCCACGGTGTCCTCGCGGTGGGCATGCGCGACGACAAGGATCCTGCGCTCGCTCATCGGCCTCCGTCGGTGTTCGCGTTCGCGGTGATCGGGGCGCGGGTCATCTCGCGCGTACCGCTCGATCGTGGGTCTTCCATTCTGTCCGATTCATCCCCGAACCCGGGCCATTCCACAGGCGGGCCGGCGACGGAGCATCCCTTTCAGGCCGCGCCACCGGCGACCGCGGCACGGATCGCGTCTCTCCATTCGGTCGGCGGCGTACCGCGGTGAGGGCCGATGTGGACGAGGGCCTCCACGTTGCCGTGCGTGCCCTGGATGGGCGACGGCATCACGCCGAGGGTGCCCATCCCGAGGTCGTGGGCGGCGAAGAGCACCTCGGTCACGGCATCCGCACGGAGGCCGACATCGGTCACCACTCCCCCGCGGATCCGTGTGCGCCCGACCTCGAACTGCGGCTTGACCAACAGCACCACATCCGCATCGCGGGCGGCGACCTGCGCGACCGCGGGCAGCACGTGCGAGAGCGATATGAACGACAGATCGCCCGTGATCACCGACGGCGCGACGGCGAGGCCAGCGGCGGCGGCGAGGCTCTCGGCCGTCATGTACCGCACGTTGAAGCCCTCGACCGAACGCACGCCGGCATCGAGCGCCACCGGCGGCGCCAGCTGACCATGCCCCACGTCGACGGCGATGACCGGGTCGGCGCCGCGCTCGCGCAGCACCTGCGTGAACCCGCCGGTCGAGGCCCCCATGTCGAGCGCCACCCGCCCGGCCACATCGATGCCGAATCCGTCGAGCGCTCCGATCAGCTTGTGGGCTCCCCGGCTGACGTAGTGGTCCGCCTCGGTCACGCGGATGTCGGTGGCCTGGTCCACCTTGATCGACGCCTTGGTCGCGATCTTGCCCGCGACGGTCACCCGCCCCTCCTCGATGAGGGTTGCGGCGTGGGTGCGGGATCGCGCGAGCCCCCGTTCCGCGAGCGCGGCATCCAGCCGCTGCGTCATGCGCCGGGCTCGGGCGGGGCCTGGTCCAGGCGCCGGGCGAGCTCGTCGTGCAGGTTCGCGTAGGCGGCGGCTCGATCGGCCAGCGGCTGTCCCTCGATGACCCGCACCCTGCTGACCAGACCGGCCTCTGCGGAAGTGTCGTCCGTGTCGCTCACGGCTCCAGAGTACGTGGCCCCGGCATCCCGGCTCAGCGCCGCGGCCGCCGGAAGGGGTCTTCGTACAGCTGCTCGGGCACGCGGAAGCCGAAGATCTGCCGCCCGGTGTCCCAGATCGCCCGGGACGCCGCGCGCAGCAGGTCGATCGGCTCGCCGTCGGACACGATCTGCACATCGGGCCCGACGATCCGCACGGCCGCATCCCGCACGCGCACGACGTCGCCGTCCACGCGGACCGCGGGGTACGGCGCGAACAGGTCGCGCAGGTCGCGCAGGATGTACGTCGGCCGGCTGTCAACGGGCGCCGCGAGCACGTGCTTGGGCCGGTCGATTCCGGTCAGCACGAGCGCCGACGGCACGCCGGCACGGTTGGCGCCCAGGATGTCGGTGTCCAGCCGGTCGCCGATGAACAGCGGCGAGGTCGCGCCGAAACGCGCCACGGCCTCATGGAAGATCGGCGCCTCGGGCTTGCCCGCGACCGTCGCGAGGCGTCCGACCGCGGTGTGCACGGCCGATACGAGCGTCCCGTTTCCCGGAGCCACGCCGCGTGCCTGCGGGATCGTCCAGTCAGTGTTGGTGGCGATCCACGGGATGCCGCCCTCGTCCTCAGGGAGCTGGAGCGCGAACGCCGCCTCGGCGAGCTGGGTCCACGACACCTCGGGCGCGAATCCCTGCACCACTGCGGCGGGCGCGTCGTCGGCGCTGCGGGTCACGACGAATCCGGCCCTCTCGACCTCGACCACGAGTCCCTCGCCACCGACCACGAGCACGGTCGCTCCCGGCGAGATCTTCTGCGCGAGCAGCCGCATCGCTGCCTGCGGGCTCGTGACGACGTCGGCAGGGACGGTGCGCAGCCCCAGCTCGACGAGATGCGCGGCGACCGTCGCATCGGTGCGCGCGGCGTTGTTGGTGATGTACCCGAGACGGCGCCCCTCTGCGGCCGCCTGGTTCAGGCTCTCCACGGCGTGCGGCAACGCGCCCGGTCCGGCGTACACGACCCCGTCGAGGTCGGCGAGCACGACGTCGACTCCATCGAGCGGGGTCCGCTCGCCGGAGCCGACGCGCGCCGAGCCTCGCCTAGAAAAGAGCGCCATCGGGCCGGTCCTCGCCGTCCTCGCCACGGGCATCGACGGGGGTACCGTCTTCGGCAGCCGCATCCGGCTGAGCGTCGGCCGCGTCCCCGGGGCGAGCCTCAGGCTCCGCGTCGATCTCCGACAGGATCTCGGCGACCTCGTCCTCGACCGTGAGCTCCTCGGTCTTCTCGTCCGCGGTCGGCGCGTCATGCACCTGCTCCTCGACGACAGGCAGGTGCGCGGTCGACAGGTCCTGGGTCGGAAGGTCCTCCTCCGTCGTCGGAAGGTCCTCCGTGTCGGCGTCGTCGATCTCGATCACGTCGAACTCGTTCTCATCGGTCGCGTGGCCCAGCGCCTCGGCGGCGATCTCGGCGCGGCGGCGCCACTGCGCCGCCTCGTCGTCGAGACCGAGGTCCTCGAGCACCGTGGCGCGAGCGGCGAACAGCCCCGGACTCCACTCGAAGGCACGGTCCGGGTCGAGCTCGGGGATGTCCAGCTCCGCGAGCGCGAGCTGGGTGTCGCCGAGATCCAGTCGGGCGCCCGACATGGCGATCGCGAGCTCCACGCGCACGGGCGTGGGAAGCGATCCGCGGTCGACGGCTCGCCCCTCCTCCAGAGCGCGCTCGGGCCGTCCCAGGCCACGCTCGCTGTCGACGATCAGCGCGATCAGGTCGTCGCGGCCGGTGATCCGGCGGTGCGTGCGCAGCTCCCTCAGCGCGAGCGCGAAATCGCCGACCGTGTACGCGGTGATCGCGAGGGTCTCGCGCGCCACCGCGACGCGACCGGCGTGGCGGACAGCCGCGAGCGCGTGCTCATGGGCGAGCGCGGGATCCTCATCGAGCGTGCGCGCGGCCATCGCCAGGTGGCGGGCTACCCGCTCGGCGTTCTCCTTGCTGAGCGTCTTCAGCTCGTTGCGCGCGGCGCCGGGCAGGTCCCGCGGCGTGATGTCCTCGGGAAGCTCAGGGTCCCTGACGCGCGCCGACTCCGGAGGCCGGGAGTTCGTGCGTTCGCGACGCTCATCCGAGCGACGGTCGCCGCCCGGACGCCCGCCGTCGCGCTGTCCACGGTCACCGAACGAACGGTTCCGCTCGCCATCGCGCTGCGGACGACGCTCGCCGTCCCGCGAGTACGACGGACGCTCACCATCACGCGAGTAACGCGGACGATCCCCGTCCCGCTGCGGACGACGCTCACCATCACGCGAGTACGACGGCCGCTCGCCATCGCGCTGCGGACGACGCTCACCATCACGCGAGTACGACGGCCGCTCGCCATCGCGCTGCGTACGACGCTCCCCGTCCCGCGAGTACGACGGCCGCTCACCGTCACGCGGGTAACGCGGACGATCCCCGTCCCGCTGCGGACGACGCTCACCATCACGCGGGTAACGCGGACGATCCCCGTCCCGCTGCGGACGACGCTCACCATCACGCGGGTAACGCGGACGCTCGCCATCGCGCTGCGGACGACGCTCACCATCGCGCGAGTACGACGGCCGCTCGCCATCGCGCTGCGGACGACGCTCGCCATCGCGCGAGTACGACGGCCGCTCGCCATCGCGCTGCGGACGACGCTCACCATCGCGCGAGTACGACGGCCGCTCGCCATCGCGCTGCGGACGACGCTCACCATCACGCGGGTAACGCGGACGATCCCCGTCCCGCTGCGGACGACGCTCACCATCGCGCGAGTACGACGGCCGCTCGCCATCACGCGAGTAACGCGGACGATCCCCGTCGCGCTGCGGACGACGCTCGCCGTCCCTGGACGACTGAGGACGGACGTCGTCACGGCGTGGCCGCTCGCCGTCACGAGACCGCGAGCCTCGGTCGCCGCCGCGTCCCTCGTCCCGACCGTCTCTACCCCGAGGAGCACCGCGACCCTCGCCTCGCTCGTGCCGTCCCCGTTCGGGTCGCTCGCCGTCCTGCGCAGCCATATCCACTCCTCTATAGTGCCCCGACGCGTCGGGCGCTGGGCAGCCGCAACCGCCCGGAAAACGCAGAAGGGCCACCCAACGTTGGGTGGCCCTTCTGTCAAAGGAAGTCCGGCGGTGTCCTACTCTCCCACAG
>NZ_JBEOSM010000015.1:0-38424 GCF_040302945.1 Microbacterium sp. NPDC096154 | reverse complement strand
ATACCCCTGATAAGCCAAGCTACTATCAATGAAACGGTCACACAATACAACTTTACCTTCGTGTAGAGCTGGTGCTACCTTCTCAACTAGATGTTGTCTACGAGCAGCCGCATACAATAAAGCTTCTGTTCTCGCATCCATCATCGTGTGAGCGGAGTCTAAAATTACTTCACGTATTTTTTCTGCAATCATAATGCCACCAGGCTCACGAGTAATAATATAGCTTATATTTTTTTGCTCCAGTGTTTGGGCGAGCTTTTTTAACATTGTTGTTTTGCCGACGCCTTCTCCACCTTCAAGCGTAATAAATAGTCCTTTTCCTGCCATGAATAAACGGCTCCCCTTCATCAAAGCTTACAAACCTTTATCATTTTCAAACTAGGATCACAAGCACCTAAGCTGGTTGCATTTAGTTCTCTTAATTGCATTATACGCTTTAGTATGTGTTCTGTAATCAATTCTTGTGGATATAATAATGGTATTCCAGGTGGATAAGGTATGATCATTTCTGCTGATCTTCGACCAACCCCTTGCTCAAGCGGAATCATTTCCGTATTTTCATCTGATATAACAGATAAGCTAAACTGTACAGGCTCAAATCCCTCTTCTTCCACTAACCAATTGTTCCACGTGAAAAAATCATTTGCTTTGTTTTCTGTTTCTTCCATACTAAGTTGTTCTAAAGCTGCTAACAGCCTATCGACATCCCTTGTTGTAGTTCCTTGCCCTAAAGCAAACACGACATAACGCTCATCACACATCTCAGGTATACAGCCCATCTCACATAACCTGTTTTGTAATTCGTAGCCGCTCCATATGCCTAATGCATCACAAATTACAATTTTCAAAGGATCTTGTTTATCATATGCACTATTGACGTTCTGTGCTCCTGCCTGCTGTGCATCTGCTTGACGTCCATCTTCCTTCAGTTCATCTACTGTACATCCATCGTCCTGTCGTTCATCTGCTTTTTGTTCCACTGCCCTCTGTGGTTCTGTTGTCGTTAGGTCTGGATTTAGTATACGATATCGCTTTAACTGCCCAATACCGTCACGAAGCATCTGAGCAGCTATTAACGGCTCTGCAAAAATAGATCCCCCATGCACCTCTAACATAAACCTAGTACTGTCTAATGAAGCCATAATAGGATAGGAAGGGCTAGAACTTTGAATCATCGTTAAGCGTTGCGCCAACAACGTGCGCTCTATATACTCTCCTTGAATATGTAGCATTGAGCCCATCGTCATTGCGGATAACATTTTATGCGTGGACTGAACAACCCCATCGACACCAGCATGTAATGCACTATTCGGAAAATCAACATGTAATCCAAAATGGGCACCATGTGCTTCATCCACAAATACAGGAATATGATAACTATGACAGAGTTCCACGATATTAGCTAAGGTAGAAGAAACCATACCGTAATAGTTAGGTTGTGTTAGCAATATACCCTTCGCATTTGGATAACGCTTTAATGCCCGTTGGATCGTAGTAATAGAAGGAATAGTTGCTAAGCCACTTTCTTGATCAATTTCAGGCGTTAAAAAAACAGCTTTGGCATGAGCAAGCATCAATCCGTGTATCACCGACTTATGTACATTTCTTTGCACTAGAATAATATCCCCAGGGTTGGTACAAACACTTAATATTAAAGCCTGATTCCCTGCTGTGCTCCCACCTACTAGAAAAAAGGTCTGATCTGCACCAAAAAAACGTGCCGCATATTTCTGAGCCTCTAATATTGCACCTTCCGGTTGATGCAAATTATCTGTGCCTTCAATTTCAGTAACATCAATCTCAAGGATGGGACCAAATATTTCATTTGCCTCAGCAAAATATGAATAAGCCTCTCCATTTTTATGACCCGGTACATGGAAGGATATATCTTTTTTCCCTTTATAACGTAATAGGGCGGAAACTAACGGTGCTTGTGTACTATTTGTATGCTGATTGCATGTATCTATCAACTTTTTGTCTACCATGTATAAATCCTTTCAATATATCATCAATGATGGGAGTACTCCCTCTAGTTTACCTTTGTTAAGTTCCCCTGCCAATATAAACAAAAAATAAGGCAAGACAAAAGGACCTCTTCTCCATATACAAAGAATCGGCCCTCTAAATATCATCATACATTCTCTTTCATCCAAATCTGTTTCATGCGGTGTATAAAAAAATGATATTTCTCCTCTTGTACGTCAGTACGTACCATCTCACTCTCGCAAGCATCACATATAAACTCCGAAACGATATGAATGCCATCTTCCTTTTGCTGTCCACATATAATACATGTGCATTTGGCAAGCTCATTCATTCACGATCCCACCCTACTCGTTTTACTATTAGTATGACACAGTTTCTATGAATTTAAACCCTTTCATAGTAACTGAATTACTATATAATATGTATCACTAATGTTATGGGTGTCTGTACAGCTTAAAATCTCAATTATTTCTCCACTATTTCCGATATATTAATTACAAGCCATTCAATTTTAACTAATATGCAATAATATAACGTTAGCTTAAGGGGGATTGTGTGATTGATGACCGATCAATCCAATTCAAATGCAACATTTTATCATTATCGACTACTTAAAAAAATAATATTTCCTAAATCGTTTTTATTAAGTTATGTTATGCTACCGATAATTTGGCTTGCTGCCGAAATGATTGTGATTAGCTGGACAAGTATTTTCTATTTTATTATTGCTATGCTCATTACAGCTTGGATTCAATATGTTATTGCAAGATCTATCCTTATAGTTATCAATCATTCTTACCATAAGCGATGGAAATTTTCCTATCGTTTACCTTGGATCGGCTATATGCCAGATCAATATATTCCATACTCTAGCTTTCGTAAAGTTCATCTTCATACGGCTTGGATCGGCTGTATCATTATCGCAGCGATTATCCCTTGGTCTCCCTTTGAATTTATGTTCTCATTGCTATTCTGGCATTTATGGCTTATGGTGCCTAAGCAGTTTACGATTACAGGGTTAAAGAGACAACCTAAGGATGGTGTTCTGAAATTAAATGAAAGAGACTTGTCCTACTACAAGCCATAATGACATTTAACTTAACAAAAACAAATTTTATATCGCTTATTTACACCATTTTCATAAACATTTAAAATAATAAATTAATAAAACGGTCTATTCCCTAGTTTAGCGGAATAAGACCGTTTATCATTTTAAAGTCTAATGCTAGACTATATAACAATGACATTACCTGACACTTTAGTTTAAAGTCATATTTTTAAATTATGGTTTCAAACTAATAACTTTTGATATTATGGGTTGCTATCAATGTCCTCTGGTTGCCCATTATCGTTATCATCACTGCGATTCTTGCTAAACTCACTGCTTTCAATCCCTTGAATGACTAGGTTGCGGTCCTGCTTCGGCACTAAGATGGTAAAACCATTCTCCTGTACAGTTACTTGAACGATTTGATTGCCCTTTTCATATACAACCGTATTGCCTGCTTCAGCACTTTCCTTCTCTACCCAACCCCAGTCCAAAATAGTCTCTTGGTATTGCTCTGGAATCTTATCCTTCTCATGAAAACCACTAAAAGTATATTGAATATAACGCATCTCAGAATTAGTCAGCATAGATTCGGAATGGGTTGCCTCTGCAGGGACAGGAAATGTCTTCTCAACAACAGCTCCTACATACTCATCCCAAGAAGGCTCAGAAGAACCACAGCCTGCAATGACAAGAAGCATGAACATGATCATACATAAAACCATACATGACATGTACTTCGTTTGTCTCACATTGATTCCCCTTCCCTAAACAAAATTATAGGCCAAATTTCCTATCTAAGTAACCTACACCTTATTATAACGAGAACCACCCCGATAATAATGACAAAAAAGTTACATTCATTTTGAAAGATACTATCTATTTTCATTCACTTTCAGAAAGCTGTGTAATCAACTATTCAAAAAGCTTGCTATCACTAGAGATAACTTTTGTAAGGGAAAATGAAAACTCTGGGAAGCCTGCAACATATGGCGTGTAATCATACAATTGTCTGCGCGCACGGTACGGCGACCTCGAGGCGGGCGCCGAGACCGGCGAGACCGCCGCGGTCGCGGGGCGCGTCGTGTTCAGCCGCAACACCGGCAAGCTCTGCTTCGCCACGCTGCAGGCCGGCGACGGATCGCGCGTCCAGGCCATGGTCTCGCTCGCGAACGTCGGCGACGAGTCGCTGCAGCGCTGGAAGGAGCTCGTCGACCTCGGCGACCACGTCGCCGTGTCGGGCGAGATCATCTCGAGCCGCCGCGGCGAGCTGTCGATCATGGTGTCCGCGTGGGAGATCGCCGCGAAGGCCATCCTGCCGCTGCCCAACATGTACACCGAGCTGAGCGAGGAGAGCCGCGTGCGCAGCCGCTTCCTCGACCTGATCGTGCGCGACACCGCCCGCACCACGGTGCGCGCCCGCGCGACGGTCAACGCGAGCCTGCGCGCCACGTTCGCCGACCACGACTTCGTCGAGGTCGAGACGCCGATGCTGCAGGTGCAGCCGGGCGGTGCGACCGCGCGTCCGTTCATCACGCACTCGAACGCGTTCGACACCGAGCTCTACATGCGCATCGCGCCCGAGCTCTACCTCAAGCGCGCGGTGGTCGGCGGCATCGACCGCGTCTTCGAGATCAACCGCAACTTCCGCAACGAGGGCGCCGACTCCACGCACAGCCCCGAGTTCGCGATGCTCGAGGCCTATCAGGCGTACACCGACTACAACGGCATCGCCGACCTCACGCAGGAGCTCATCCAGAATGCCGCCGTCGCGGTCGCCGGCTCGACCACGGTGACGTGGGCCGACGGCACCGAATTCGACCTGGGTGGCCAGTGGGATCGCGTCTCGATGTATCCGTCGCTCTCGGAGGCGGCGGGCGTCGAGATCACGCCTGAGACCGGCATGGACGAGCTGCTGCAGCTCGCCGAGGCCAACGGCGTCGAGATTCCCCAGCACGCCACGCACGGCAAGCTGGTCGAGGAGCTGTGGGAGCACTTCGTCAAGCAGCACCTGACACGTCCGACGTTCGTGATGGACTTCCCCGTGGACACCAGCCCGCTGGTGCGCGAGCACCGGTCCATCCCGGGCGTGGTGGAGAAGTGGGATCTGTACGTGCGCGGCTTCGAGCTCGCCACGGGCTACTCCGAGCTCGTCGACCCCGTGATCCAGCGCGAGCGGTTCGTCGAGCAGGCCAAACTCGCTGCGCGTGGCGACGACGAGGCCATGCGCATCGACGAGGAGTTCCTGCGCGCTCTCGAGCACGGCATGCCGCCGACGGGCGGCATGGGCATGGGCATCGACCGCCTGCTGATGGCCATCACGGGCCTCGGCATCCGGGAGACCATCCTGTTCCCGCTGGTGAAGTAGGCCTCCGGCCCGGGAGGTCATCGCCGACCGGCCGACCGCTTCGCACGGGAGCGTGCCGTGCGGGCGGAGCGGTCGAACACCCACTCGGGCAGGTGGCCCGCGCTGATCATCGCCGCGACGATGCCCGCCAGGCCGTGGTTGGGATCGAGCTCCCGCACCAGGCCCACATAGTGCGCGGCGTGGGTCGACCGGCCGAGCGCCCACGACAGCCAGGCCGCCGCGACCAGCGGACCGGCGCGGTTCGCGCGCGGGGCGCATGCGGCCAGCCGCCGTGCGAGCTCGAGCGCTCGCTCGAGCCGTCGCGGATCGACGCCCGCACCTTCCCCGGCCAGCCGCACGGGTCCTGTGGGCACGAGCGAGCGGTCACGCGTCCATTCGATCTGCCACGCCTGCGTCGCCACGCCCTCGTCGTAGCCGCCGCACCACTGGTGCAGGGCGACGTCGCGCAGCGCGGGGCGGTCGAGCAGCTGGATCAGCTGGGCGAGGGAGCGCGGCGACAGCTCGGTCGGGTCGTCGAGGATGGCGCTCTCGATCAGGGCGGGCAGGGTCGGGTCGCCGAGGGTCAGCGAGAACGCGCGCAGCTCGTTCGCCACCCTCTCGCGGGTGGCCAGGTCGGAGGGCGGCAGGGCGCATCCGGAGTCCTGATCGCCGCTGACGTCGTCGGCCGGGCCGTCGTCGAGCTCGACGTCGGCGGGCTGGATGTCGTCAAGCGGCAGATCCGGCCCTCCCGGCTCGAGGGGGTCGCCCCAGGCATCGGCCGCGACGCACAGCGTGTACACGGGCGGGAGACCGCACTCGTGTGCGCGGCGCAGCACCTCGTGCACGAGGTCGGCCCCGGCCGGGCGGCCGGCGCCGTCGCGGTACGCGGCGTCGGTGTAGACGACGATCGCCACCCGGTCGGCCTCACGCACCTTGCAGATCAGGCCGACCGCGGTCGCGGAGTACTCGGCGAGGTCGGCACCCGGCTCGGGCAGATCGATGCGCAACGCGCCGATGGTGCGCCTCTCGGCGAACGGCACGAGCACGAGGCTCTCGCGTGGCGTAAAGCCGGCGAGATGAGGCAGCAAGGAGAGGAAGCGGGCGGGCTCGGAGGCCTGGATCACGGTGGTCATGCACCGAGCGTCGTCGCGGGAGCGGCCCGCCGACCCCGCGAAGGACGGACGAGCGGCTCGATGGGGCCTGAGGACGAGCCATCCGCGCCTCGCTCACAGGTGAGCCGCGTAGCATGGACGGGTGGACGAGTACTGGCTGGCAGTGGTGTGGTCGCTCCTGCCGACCGTCGCGATCTGCATCATCTTCTGGTACGTGCTGCGCAGCATCCTGCGCTTCGATCGCACCGAGCGCCGGGCGTACGCGCGGATCGAGGCCGAGGAGCGCGCCAAGCGCGGTCTGCCGCCCCGCGACGTGGCCCCGAGCGCGGCCGCCGACAACGCGGCCGACTGACGCCCCGCGCCGCGTGATGTCGCGAACGGCCGTGTCGTCGGCTGCCGCTACGCTGGTGCCGTTGCAGGGAGAGGCGGTGCGGGCGTGGGGATGATCCTCGACTCGTCGTGGTGGATCGTCTCGTGGACCGTCATCGATGTGATCATCCGCGTCGTCGCGGTGATCGTCGTGCCGCGCAACCGTCGTCCCACGGCCGCCATGGCCTGGCTCCTGGCGATCTTCTTCCTGCCCATCCCGGGCCTTGCGCTGTTCCTGCTCATCGGCAACCCCCGGCTGCCGCGCGACCGCCGCCGCCGTCAGGAGCAGACCAACCAGTACATCCACGAGGCGCGGCAGTATCTGGAACGCGGCAGCCTGAGGCCCAACGAGCCGCCGTGGTTCACGTCGCTCGTGCGCATGAACCGCGAGCTCGGCGCGATGCCGCTCACGGGCGACAACGGGGCCCGGCTCATCCGGCACTACGACGAGAGCCTCGCCGAGATGGCCGCGGCGATCCGCGAGGCGAAGCACTATGTGCACGTCGAGTTCTACATCCTGAAGTCGGACGACACGACCGACGACTTCTTCCGCGCGCTCGAGGAGGTGCGCTCCCGCGGCATCCCGGTGCGCGTGCTGCTCGACCACTGGGCCAACCTGTCGAAGCCGTATCACCGCCGCACCCTGAAGCGCCTCGACGCGATGGGGGCCGAGTGGCGCTTCGCGCTGCCGATCCAGCCGCTCAAGGGCAAGTGGCAGCGCCCCGATCTGCGCAACCACCGCAAGATCCTGGTCGTGGACGGCGACCTCGCGTTCCTGGGCTCGCAGAACATCACGGACGCCAGCTACAACCTGCGGTCGAACGTCCGCCGCGGGCTGCAGTGGGTCGACGTCATGGTGCGGCTCGACGGGCCGATCGTGTCGAGCGTGAACGCGGTCTTCCTGTCCGACTGGTTCAGCGAGGCCGACGAGGTGCCGGAGGGCATCGACCTGCAGGAGATGGGGCCCGGATCGGGAGATCTCGACTGCCAGGTCGTGCCGTCGGGTCCCGGCTTCGAGGTCGAGAACAACCTGCGCCTGTTCCTCGGCCTGCTGTACGCGGCTCAGCGGCGCATCGTGATGGTGAGCCCGTACTTCGTGCCGGACGAGGCGCTGCTGCTGGCCATCACGGCCGCCACCAAGCGCGGCGTGCACGTCGAGCTGTTCGTGTCGGAGGCGGGGGACCAGGCACTGGTCTTCCACGCCCAGCGCAGCTACTACGAGGCGCTGCTGCGCGCCGGCGTGCGCATCTGGCTCTACCCGAAGCCGTACATCCTGCACACGAAGGGGCTCACGATCGACGACGAGGTCGCCGTCATCGGGTCGAGCAACATGGACATGCGCTCGTTCGGCCTCAACCTCGAGGTCTCGCTGCTGGTGCGCGGCGAGGAGTTCGTGCAGCAGATGCGCGAGCTCGAGGCCGAGTACCGCGAGCTGAGCCGGGAGCTCACGCTCGACGAGTGGATGAAGCAGCCCTTGCGATCGACCGTGCTCGACAATCTCGCGCGGCTCACGAGCGCCTTGCAGTAGCCGCCCGTCGCTCCTCCGCCTTGGGCTGCTTCGCCGGCACGTCGTGTCCCTTCGGCACGCCCACCTTGAGGTTGCCGGCCTCGATGCGGCACGAGACCCGCGTGGCCACCCCGAACTCGTCTCCGTCGAGTTCGACGGGCTGTGGGATCGGGGTCGCCGCCTCGGCGGCGATCCCGCGCAGGTAGCGCACCGACGTGCTGCGGCCGCGGCGCTCGAGCACGGCGCGTCCCGCCCGCGTGCGCCGCAGCACCGAGTTGTCCCACCACACCTTGCGCCACACGCCCAGCCAGCCCAGCGGGCCCGTGGGCTGCATGAGCGCCACGTCGAGCTCGCCGTCGGTGATGGAGCCGTCGGGGATGAGCGAGATGCCCCCGGGCAGCTCGCCGCAGTTCGCGAACAGGATGCTCTGCACCTTGGCCGAGTGCAGGCGCGCCGACGTCGGGATGGCCTGCGTGTTTCCCCTGCCGGTGCGCTTCTTGACGATCTCGTACATGACGCGGAAGGGCTCGGCGCCGGCGAGCGACCGAGCGGCGCCGTCGATGTACGCCACCCAGCCCACCGATTTCTTCAGCTCGGGTCGCGTGTTCGCGATCATCGCGGCGTCGAGGCCCATGCCGGCCATCACGACGAAGGCGTGCTCCTCGATGTGCCCGTCCGGGCGGCGCAGCGCCGCCACGCAGATGTCGACGTCGACCGTGTCGCCGTCGAAGGCCCCGGCGACCACCTCGTCCTGCCCGTCGAGCGGCAGGCGCAGGTTGCGGGCGAGCAGGTTTCCCGTGCCGCTCGGCACGATGGTCAGGGGCACGCCGGATCCGCGCATCGCCTCCGACACGGACCGCACCGTGCCGTCGCCGCCCGCCACCAGCACGGCGTCCACACCCTCGTCGAGGGCCTCGCGCGTGGTCTTCTGGCCGGGATCCTCGACGGAGGTCTCGAGCAGCAGCGGCGGCTCCCACCCTGCCTCGGCCGAGTGCCGCTCCACGAGCGCGCACAGCGTGGGCCCGTCGACCTTGATCGGGTTGAAGACGAGCGCGGCGCGGCGGCGTGCGGGGGGCTTCTCGTCGGTCATGCAGCCACTCTAGGGCGGCGACCCCGAGGCCGGGCAGGCCTTGCGATCGACGCGCGCGTGTGCGATCCGCGCGACGTGGCGCCGCGCGGGTGCAACGACAGCGGGCCGGACCGCCGACGCACAGGGTGTCGGAGGCCCGCCGATACGATGAGGCGGTGAGTCACCGCAGTGAACCGACCACCGACGCCCCCGAGGACGAGGGCTTCCTGACCGGACCGGGCGAGCCCGCCGGCATCACGATGTTCGGCCCCGACTTCCCGTTCCCGTTCGACGACTGGATCGCCCACGAGGCGGGCCTCGGCTGTCTGCCTGAGCAGGCCCACGGCCGCGAGGTCGCGATCATCGGCGCGGGGCTGGCGGGCATGGTGTCGGCATACGAGCTGATGAGCCTGGGCCTCAAGCCCGTGATCTACGAGCCCACGCGCATCGGCGGGCGCCTGCGCACGCACCGCTTCGAGGGCGGCGACGGGGCGATCGCCGAGCTCGGCGGCATGCGCTTCCCGCGCTCGGGGCGGGCGTTCTTCCACTACGCCGACAAGCTGGGTCTGAGCCACCGCCCGTTCCCGAACCCCCTGACCGAGGCCGCGGGCAGCACCGTGATCGACCTGTGGGGCGAGACGCACTACGGACGCACGCTCGACGACCTGCCCGAGTTCTTCCGCAGCGTGTCGGACGCCTGGGACGCCGCACTCGAGGAGATCGGGTTCACGCAGCTGCAGGATGCCATCCGCGCCCGCGACGCGGGCGAGCTCAAGCGCCTGTGGAACCAGCTGGTCGAGACGTGGGACGACCGCACGTTCTACGACTTCATCGCGAGCTCGGAGGCGTTCCGGAAGCTGTCGTTCCGACACCGCGAGGCCTTCGGGCAGGTGGGCTTCGGCACGGGCGGCTGGGACAGCGACTTCCCGAACTCGATGCTCGAGATCCTGCGCGTCGCGGTGCTCGAGTGCGACACCGACCAGCGGCTCATCGAGGGCGGCGTCGAGCAGCTGCCGCGTGGCCTGTGGGACCTGCCCGTGCGGCCGGGGAGCCCGTGGCCCGAGGGCACGACGCTCGCCTCGCTGCACGGCGGCGCGACGCTGCCCGCGGCGTCGGCGATCTGCCGCGCCGACGACGGCACGTCGTTCCTGGTGCGTGACCGCTGGGGCACGACGCGGACGCACGACGCCGTGCTGGCCACCTGCCAGAGCTGGCTGCTGACCACCGAGATCGACTGCGACGAGAGCCTGTTCTCGCAGGACATGTGGATGGCCCTGGACCGCACGCGCTACATGCAGTCGACCAAGACGTTCGTGATGGTGGACCGCCCGTTCTGGAAGGACGTCGACCCGCGCACGGGGCGCGACACCATGAGCATGACGCTCACCGACCGCCTCACGCGCGGCACGTACCTGTTCGACAACGGTCCTGACCGGCCCGCCGTGATCTGCCTGTCGTACTCGTGGATGTCCGACTCGCTGAAGATGCTGCCGCACGACGTCGGGCGTCGCGTCGACCTGGCGCTGAACGCGCTGGCCAAGATCTATCCCGACGTCGACATCCGCAGCCACATCGTGGGCGACCCCGTGACCGTCACGTGGGAGGACGACCCGTACTTCCTCGGCGCCTTCAAGGGGGCCCTGCCGGGGCACTATCGGTACAACCACCGCATGTACACGCACTTCATGCAGGATGACGCGCCCGCGGCCGAGCGTGGC
Source organism: Microbacterium sp. NPDC096154 (assembly GCF_040302945.1). Classification (NCBI taxonomy): domain Bacteria; kingdom Bacillati; phylum Actinomycetota; class Actinomycetes; order Micrococcales; family Microbacteriaceae; genus Microbacterium; species Microbacterium sp. NPDC096154. The sequence goes on along the minus strand of NZ_JBEOSM010000015.1, from coordinate 27,268 downwards.
ATCTTCATCGCGGGCGACGACGTGTCGTTCACCCCCGCGTGGGCCGAGGGGGCCGTGCAGACGGCGCTGAACGCCGTGTGGGGCGTCATGCGGCACTTCGGCGGCACGTCGCACGCCGACAACCCTGGGCCGGGCGACCGGTTCGCCGAGCTCGCGCCCGTGGCGCTCCCGGAGTAGGCCGTGTCACGCCCGCTCCGCATCGCCGCGTGGCAGTGCCCGTCGCGCCCGGGCGACGTGGCGGGCAACCTCGCCCGTCTCGACGCGGCCTGTGCGCGAGCGGCGGGAGAGGGCGCGGATGTGCTCGTCACGCCCGAGATGTTCGTCACCGGCTACGACATCGGCGCCGCACGCACTCGCGAGCTGGCGGAGCCCGCCGACGGGCCGATCTTCCACGCCGTGGCGGCGCTGACGCGACGCCACGGCGTCGCGGTCGTGTACGGGTACCCGGAGGCTTTGGAGGGCGGCGGCATCGCCAACGCGGCGCAGCTGATCGACGACGGCTGGGCTGTGGGCGGGCACCGCAAGGCCCACCTGTTCGGCGGCCTCGACAGCGAGCGGTTCGTCCCTGCGGTCGAGCGGCCCGCCACGTTCGAGCTGCGCGGCCGCCGCGTGGGCATCCTGATCTGCTACGACGTGGAGTTCCCCGAGGCGGTGCGCGCCCTCGCGCTCGCCGGCGCCGAGGCCGTGCTGGTCCCCACGGCCAACATGGTGCCGTACGAGATCGTGTCGGAGGTCGTGGTGCGCGCACGCGCGTACGAGAACGGCGTGACGGTCGCCTACGCGAACTACTGCGGCACCGAGGGCGACCAGGCGTACGCCGGCCTCAGCACGATCTGCGGCCCGGACGGGGCCGTCCTCGGGCTCGCACCGGCAGAGGGGGAACAGCTGATCGTCGCGGACGCCGCAGGACAGCGGGCGCCGTACCTGCGCGACCGGCGGGGCGACCTGTACGACTGAGGAGATCGCGAAGACGGGGTGGGGAGGATCATCCTCCCCACCCCGTCAGCCCGTCGAGCGCATGTCGATCAGCGGAACGCCTCCAGGCCCGTGATGTGGCGGCCCAGCACGAGGGTGTGCACCTCGTCGGTGCCCTCGTACGTGCGCACCGACTCGAGGTTGTTGGCGTGACGCAGCGGCGAGTACTCGGCCGAGACGCCGTTGCCGCCCAGGATCGTGCGCGCCTCGCGCGCGATGCCGATCGCGTCGCGGGTGTTGGCGAGCTTGCCCACCGAGATGTGGTGCGGCTGGATCCTGCCGGCCTCCTTCAGCCGGCCCAGGCGCAGCGCGACCAGCTGGCCCTGCGTGATCTTCACGGCCATGTCGGCCAGCTTGGCCTGCGTGAGCTGGAACGACGCGATCGGGCGGTTGAACTGCATCCGCTCCTGGGCGTACGTCAGCGCCGTCAGGTAGCTGTCGCGCGCGGCGCCGAGCACGCCCCACGCGATGCCGTAGCGCGCCTCGTTCAGGCACGAGAACGGCGCCTTCAGGCCTCGCGCCTCGGGCAGCTGCGCCGAGGCGGGCAGCCGAACGTCGGCCATCCGGATGTCGCACTGGATCGACGCGCGCATCGACATCTTCGGCTCGATCGGCGTGGCCGTGAAGCCGGGGGTGTCGGTCGGCACGACGAAGCCGCGCACGCCCTCGTCGGTCTGCGCCCAGATCACGGCGATGCCGGCGATCGAGGCGAGGCCGATCCAGCGCTTGGAGCCGTTGAGCACCCAGTCGTCGCCGTCACGGCGTGCGAACGTGGTCATGCTGCCCGGGTCGGACCCGGCGTTCGGCTCGGTGAGCCCGAAGCAGCCCACCAGCTCGCCCGCCGCCATGCGCGGCAGGTATTCGTTCTTCTGCTCCTCGGAGCCGAACTTGTAGATCGCCGACATGGCGAGCGAGCCCTGCACCGACACGAACGTGCGCAGGCCCGAGTCGCCGGCCTCGAGCTCGAGTGCCGTGAGGCCGTACTCCACCGCGCCGCGGCCGGGGCAGCCGTAGCCGGAGTAGATCATGCCGAGCGCGCCCATCCGGCCCAGCTCGGGGATGATCTCGGTGGGGAAGTGCGCCTTGTCGTACCACTCGGCGATGTTCGGGCGGATGTGCTCGTCCACGAACGCGCGCACCGTGTCGCGCGTGGCGAGCTCCTGCTCCGTGAGCAGGTCGTCGATGTCGAGCAGGTCGGCGGGGCCGGTCATGCGAGGGTCTCCTTGATCTTCGCGACGAGGATGTCGACGCCGGCCGCGACGAGCTCGGGCTCGGCGATCAGCGGCGGCAGCAGGCGGATGACGTTGCCGTGCGTGCCGGTGGTGAGCGTCAGCACGCCGGCCTGGTGGCATGCCTTGGAGATCGCCGTCGTCAGGTCGGGGCGGGGCGTGAGGTCGGGGTCGGCGAACTCGATGGCGAGCATCGCGCCGCGGCCGCGCACGTCGAGCACCTGCGGCAGCTCGTCGACCAGCGGCTTCAGGCGCTCGAACACGACCTGCTCGATGCGGGCGACGTTCTCGAGCGTCGCCGGGTCCTCCAGCACCTCGAACACGGCCAGAGCGGCCTCGCACGCGATCGGGTTGCCGGCGTAGGTGCCGCCGATGCCGCCGGCGTGCACGGCGTTCATGATGTCGGCCCGGCCGGTGACGGCCGAGATCGGCAGGCCGCCGCCGAGCGCCTTGGCCGTGAGCGTGATGTCGCCCGCCACCCCCTCGTGCTCGCTCGCGAACAGCGTGCCGGTGCGCCCGAGGCCGGCCTGGATCTCGTCCATCACGAACACGATGCCGTGGCGGCGCGCGAGGTCGGCGAGGCCCGAGAGGAAGCCCTGCTGGGGCACGTTGAAGCCGCCCTCGCCCTGGATGGGCTCGATCACCATGGCCGCGAACGTCTCGGGGCCCTCCTCGGCGAGCACGCGCTCGACCTCGGCCAGCGCGCCGGCGGTGTCGAGACCGCTGCGCAGCGCGTTGCCGTTGGTCACGCGCACGACGTCGCTCGTGGGGAACGGGCCGAAGCCGGCCTTGTAGGGGTGCTCCTTGGCGGTCATCGACATCGTCAGCAGCGAGCGGCCGTGGTAGGCCTCGTCGAACACCAGCACGCGGCCGCGGCCCGTGAACCGGCGGGCGATCTTGACCGCGTTCTCGACGGCCTCCGCGCCGGTCGAGAACAGCGCCGTGCGCTTCTCCCAGTCGCCCGGCACATGGGCGTTGAGCCACTCGCCGACCCGCACGAACGACTCGTACTCGGTGACCATGAAGCAGGTGTGGGTGAACTTCGCCGCCTGGGCAGCCACGCGCTCGACGACCTTCGGGTGGCTCGCGCCGACGCTCGTCACCGCGATGCCGCTCGCGAAGTCGATGAAGCGGTTGCCGTCGACGTCCTCGAGCACAGCGCCGTGCGCCTTCTCGATGAACACGGGCAGCGTGACGCCGAAGCCGTCGCTGATCGCGGCCGTGCGCTGGGCGTGCAGCTCGCGGGAGCGCGGACCGGGGATCTCGGTGCGGATATGAGGCGCGCCGGACTCCGGCGCGGAGAGGCGGGCGGCCTCGGGGGACGAAGTGGTCATGCGGCACACGCTAGCGGCGGCGTCCGACGTCGTGGTGGATGGTTCATCCTGTGATACCTCGTGGGCGTGCGGAACGCACATCCTGCCTCACAATGGACGCATGGTGTCGCTCGCACAGCTGGTGTCGGAGGTGGGCGACGCCCTGCGGGCGACGGCGCCCTTGCCGACGCCGTCGCCCGTGGTGACCGGCGTGCACGTCTCGGAGCTGATCGATCCGACGCCCTACCTCGACGGCGGCGAGCTCGTGCTGACGACCGGCGTGCCGTTCGCGGTGCGCGGAGAGCAACCGGCCGCGTACGTCGCGCGGCTGGCCGCCCGCGGTGTGAGCGGCCTCGCACTCGGCCTCGGCGAGGGCTTCGACGAGGTCCCCGCCGCGCTGGGAGAGGCGTGCCGGGCCCACCGCGTGCCGCTGTTCGCGGTGCCGTCCGAGGCGCCGTTCCAGCGTCTGACCCGTGCGTACTGGGCGCTGGTCGCGGGCGGAGACCGGGCCGCCATGGTGCAGTCGCTCAGCGCACAGGCCCGCATCGTGAGAGCGATCGGATCGGGCGACGGCAGCGGGCAGGATGCGACAGCCCAGATCGTGCGCACGCTCGCGCAGTCGCTGGGGGGCTGGGCGGCCTACCTGCCCTACGACGACGCGCGCCTGCCGATCGCCTGGCCCGCGACCCACACGGGCCTGCTGCCCGAGGTGCGCCGCGAGACCCGGCGCCTGTTCTCGGGCACGGCGCTGGCCGCGGCGACCTTCGAGGTGAACCGGCACGACGTGGTGGCCTACCCGGTGTCGTCGGCCGACGCTCATCCGGGAGCGCTGGCGCTCGGCGCAGGGCGTCCGCTGACGGCGGCCGACCGGCTGCTCGCCGTGACCGCCCAGGCAGCCCTCGCGACGCTGCACGCGCGGCCGGTGCCGGCACCGGCCGCGCCGCTCGACGAGCTCGTCACCGAGCTGCTCGCGGCAGGGCACGTCGAGGCCGCACGCCTCGTCGCGCGGCGCGCGATGGCGCGCCGGCCGGCGCCCGCCGACGACGAGGTCGCGGCGTGGGTGTCGTCGCTCGCGGCGACCCCGCTGCTGCCCACCGTGCGCGAGCACCTGCGCGGCGGGTGCCGCTGGGAGCGCACCGCCCGTGCGCTGGGCGTGCACCGCAACACCGTGCGCCAGCGCATCGCCGCCGCCGAGTCGCTGCTGGGCCGCTCGATCGACGACGCCGACGTGTCGTCGCGACTCTGGCTCGCGCTGCGCGACGCGGGGTAGCCAGCCCGGGCAGGTCAGTCGGCGTCGAGCCAGGCGCGCACGTCGTCTCCGTGCTCGTCGAGCGCCGGCGCCGCGCGGCGCGGTGGCTCGAACGGCGGCTGCCAGAGCACCGGATGGCGCACCTGCCGGCCGTGCGAGGCGCCGTCGGCGCCCATCACCTCGATCGTGGGCTCCAGCCCGATCCGCTCGGCGAACGCCAGGCCCTCGGCGATGTCGCCCGCCTGCCCGGCCGGCACCCCGACGCCGTTCAGGCGCTCCTGCCATTCGGCTGCGGGCGCGGCAGCCAGTGCCGCCTCGAGCGCCTCGCGCAGGGCGGGGCGGTTCGCCACGCGCTGGGTGTTGGTGCGGAAGCGCTCATCCTGTGCGAGCTCGGGCACCCCGACAGCTGCGGCGAGCTTGGCGAACTGGCCGTCGTTGCCGCACGCGATCGCGAGCGGGCCGTCGGCGCAGCGCAGCAGCTCGTACGGGGCGATCGACGGATGCATGTTCCCCATGCGGGTGGGGGACGCGCCCGCTCCCAGATGGGCGGCGGCCTGGTTGGCCAGCGCGCCCTGCAGGCTCGACAGCAGCGACACCTCGATGCGCGACCCCGCGCCGGTCTGCGCGCGCCGGCGCAGGGCGGCGAGCACGCCGATCACGGCGTCCTTGCCGGTCAGCACGTCGACCAGCGCGACACCGACCTTCATGGGATCGCCGTCGGCCTCGCCCGTGATGTGCATGAGCCCGCCGAGGGCCTGCACCACGAAGTCGTACCCGGGGAGCCTGGCACCGCCCGCCGACCCGAAGCCCGTGATCGACACGTAGACGACACCGGGGTTCTGCCGCGCCACGTCGTCGTAGCCGAGGCCCACGCGCTCGAGCGTGCCGGGGAGGAAGTTCTCGATCACCACGTCGGCGCGGATCGCCAGGCGCCGCGCGCGCTCGCGGTCTGCCGCGTCCTTGAGGTCGAGCGCCACCGACTCCTTGTTGCGGTTGACTCCCTCGAAGTAGGTCGCTGCGTGCGGGCTCCACGGCGGACCCCACGCGCGGGTGTCGTCGCCCGCCTCCGGCCGCTCGACCTTCACGACGCGTGCGCCGAGGTCGGCCAGGGTCATCGTCGCGAGCGGCCCCGCGAGCACGCGCGAGAAGTCGGCGACCAGGATGCCCTCCAGCGGCGCGGCCGCCGAGGGCGATGCGTCGTGGGCCGGCCCCGTCATCCGTTCCACTCCTCGGCCAGCAGCGCGTAGTTCATCCCGTCCATCCACTCTCCCGATCGATGCAGTCCTGTCTTGCGGCTGAACTCCTCGCGCCGCATGCCGAGGCGCTCCATGACGCGCCACGACGGCTCGTTCGCCGCGAAGCAGCCGGCGTGGACGCGGCGCAGGCCGAGCTGGGTGAAGCACACGTCGATCACGGCGCGGATCGCCTCGGTCGCGTAGCCGCGGCCGTGATGCGCCGGGTCGAGCGTCCAGCCGAGCTCGGCCTGCACGCCCCTGCCCTGCTCGGCCACCTCGGCCTGCGTCCAACCGTCCTCGGCTTTGACCATGAGGTCGCCGATCGGCTCGCCGTCGCGCTCGATCACGAGCTGCATCGCCAGGCGCTCCGGATCGACGAACTGCGCGCGGTAGACGTCGAAGTCGGTGGGCGCGCGCGTGATCCACTCGCCCACCTCGGGCAGGCGCCGCCATCGCCAGGTCGTCTCGGCGTCTTCGGGGCGGGCGCGGCGGATGGTCAGCCGCTCCGTGCGCACGGGCCACGTGGCGGCGTCGAGGGGATCCATGCCCATCAGCGTATGGGGCGTCTCGTCTGCATGACGCCGGACCGGTTCCGGGCGCTCGGCCTGAGTGCCGGCGGCGGCTCTCGGCCCGGGATCAGGCGACGGACTCGTCGCGGCGTGCCGGGGCGTGGGGGCGGGCGGGGCGGCGCCGGCCGTCGTCGGCGCGTGTGCGGAACAGGTCCGACGTGATGTCGGTCAGCAGCACCGACGGCTCGACGCCCAGCGCCTCGGCGATGCGGACGAGCGAGTGCAGGTTGGTCAGCGAGCGGCCGCTCTCGTGCGCACGGATGTTGGACGAGTCGATACCGGTCGCGGCGGCCAGCTCATCCTGCGTCCAGCCCTTCGCCTCGCGCGCGGCCCGGATGTTCTCGCCGATGCGCTCGGCGGCGGGGGAGGGAACGCGGGGCACCGCAACAGCCTGGATGTGCCCGGGCAGAGGCACCAGGGTGTGGGTAGCCGGTGACTTGTGCCCTAGAATCGGGCGCGTCACCGGGCCCCCTGAGCCAGCGCCCCGCACCCGGCGTCTGCTCGTCCCGCGGAGATCTGCGCGGGCGCGGACCGTTCTGCCGGTTCCGCGCCGCAGAAGTGCAGATCTCTGCGGCGGGTGCAGCGGCACCCGGACCGCGTTCGTCCCCGAGGGGAGCGGCGCCATCGCCGAGTCCTAGACTGGCCGGGTGATCGATCCCGTTCTGCTGCGCGACAACCCCGACCTCGTGATCCGCTCGCAGGTGGCGCGCGGGCGATCGCCTGAGACCGTCGAGGCCGCGGTGGAGGCCGAGAAGGCCCGCCGCGCGGCGATCACCGCGTTCGAGGAGCTGCGCGCCGAGCAGAACGCGTTCGGCAAGCTGGTCGCCGCAGCGCCCAAGGACGAGAAGGCCGCGCTCGTCGCCCAGGCCAAGGACCTCGCGAACCGCGTCAAGGACGCGCAGCAGGCCGTGGCATCGGCCGAGGAGGCGTTCGCGTCCGCCATGTCGCAGATCGAGAACGTGGTGATCGACGGCGTGCCCGAGGGGGGCGAGGACGACTTCGTCGTGCTGCGCGAGGTGGGCGAGAAGCGCTCCTTCGAAGCGGCCGACTTCCCCGAGGGGCCCCTCGACCACCTCGCGCTCGGCGAGAAGCTCGGCGCGATCGACATGGAGCGCGGCGCCAAGGTCTCGGGTGCCCGGTTCTACTTCCTCAAGGGCGTTGGCGCGCGCCTGGAGATCGCGCTCATGAACTACGCGCTGAGCGTCGCGCTCGAGTCGGGCTTCGAGCCCGTCATCACGCCGACCCTGGTGCGCCCCGACATCATGGCCGGCACCGGGTTCCTCGGCGCGCACGCCGACGAGATCTACCGCCTCGAGGCCGACGACCTCTACCTGGTCGGCACGAGCGAGGTCGCCCTCGCGGGGCTGCACAAGGACGAGATCCTCGACCTGCAGGGCGGCCCCGTGCGCTACGCCGGCTGGTCGACGTGCTACCGCCGTGAGGCCGGGTCGTACGGCAAGGACACCCGCGGCATCATCCGCGTGCACCAGTTCAACAAGCTCGAGATGTTCGTCTACACGACGCCCGACCAGGCAGAGGCCGAGCACGAGCGCCTGCTCGCGCTCGAGGAGCGCATGCTGCAGTCGCTCGGGCTGGCGTACCGCGTGATCGATGTCGCGGCCGGCGATCTCGGCTCGAGCGCCGCGCGCAAGTTCGACACCGAGGCCTGGGTGCCGACGCAGGGCGCGTATCGCGAGCTCACGTCGACCTCGAACTGCACCACGTACCAGGCCCGCCGACTGGACATCCGGCACCGGCCCGAGGGGGCTGCCAAGACCGAGCACGTCGCGACCCTGAACGGCACGCTCGCCACGACGCGCTGGATCGTCGCGATCCTCGAGACGCACCAGCGCCCCGACGGGTCGGTGGTCGTGCCCGAGCCGCTGCGCCCCTACATGGGCGGCCTCGACGTGCTGGAGCCGATCGCGTGACCGCCGGCCGCAAGCTCGTCGCGCTCGACCTCGACGGCACCGTGCTGCTCGAGGACGAGACCTTCAGCCCCGGAGTGCAGGATGCCGTGCGCCGCACGGTCGAGGCAGGCCACATCGTGACCATCGCGACCGGTCGCAGCTGGGAGGCGACCTCGCACATCCTGCACGGGCTGTCGATCCTGCCCGAGTACGTCGTCTGCTCGAACGGGGCGGCCATCCTGTCGCGTGACGCCACGCAGGAGACGGGCTACGCGCGCCACACGACCGAGACGTTCGACCCGACCGAGGTGCTGACGCTGCTGCACGAGCACCTGCCGAACGCCAACTACCTCGTGGAGCTGGCCGACGGCACGCGTCTGTACACGCATTTCGTCGACGACTGGGGGCTGAACCGCGACACCGCCCAGCGCGTCGACTTCGAGGACATGAAGGGCCGGCAGGTCGCCCGCGTCGTGGTGGTCTCGCCCGAGCACAACGACGAGGAGTACGAGGGCATCGACTTCATAGAGGTGGTCGAGCGGATCGGGCTCAACCACGTCTCCTACGCCGTCGGCTGGACGGCCTGGCTCGACATCGCGCCCAAGGGCGTCGACAAGGGCACCGCGCTCGCGCAGGTGTGCGAGCTGCAGAACATCGACCCGGCGGACGTCGTCGTGATCGGCGACGGGCGCAACGACATCGGCATGTTCCGGTGGGCCGCGCGCAACGGAGGCCGGGCGTTCGCGATGGGCCAGTCGCCGGAGGAGGTCGTGGCGGAGTCGACCGACATCACGGCGTCGGTCGAGGAAGGCGGCGTCGCCGAGGCGCTCGCCCTGGTCACGTCCGGGGCATCGGCCGGCTGACGCCCGCGACACGTGTCCGGCGTGACGGCCGTCGACCGGGCGAGGCCCCGTAGCACCGCCCCCCTGACAGGGCCCCGTAACACGGCGGTGATGCGCGCGGGTTAGCGTGGATCCATGCTCGGCTCGAACCCCGGATACCCGCGTACCGCGACGGTGAGCCGCGTGCGCCGGCCCGAGCCCGTGCACCCGCTGCCGACCCTGGAGCGGGTGCTCGACGAGCTGGGATCGACCTTCCTCACCGCGCTCGCGCCGGTTCCCGACCCGGGCCGTCGCGTCGGCGGAGTGGTCGTGCACGACCCCCTCGACGAGCAGGCCGTCGCGGACGGCGCGATCGTGCTGGGCGTCGGCCTCTCGGGCGGAGCGGGGCTGCGCACCGTGCTGGCGGCGCTCGGCGCGCAGGGGGCGGGCGCCGTCGTGCTGCGGGAGCCCGTGGACGTCGACGAGGCGACCGCCGTGGTCGCGACCGAGCACGGCGTCGCGCTGCTCGGCCTCACCCGAGGGGCCTCGTGGACGCAGCTGAGCGCCATGGTGCAGGCATTGGTTGCCGAGCCCGTCGACGACCGGGCGCACGACCTGATCGGCGGCTTGCCGAGCGGCGATCTCTTCACGCTCGCGAACGCCATCGCGGCCCTGCTGGACGCCCCCATCACGATCGAGGACCGCAACTCGCGCGTGCTCGCGTTCTCGGCCCGACAGGATGAGGCCGACCATTCGCGCATCGAGACGATCCTCGAACGGCAGGTGCCAGAGCGGTACTCCCGGCTGCTCACCGAGAACGGGTTCTTCAAGCGCCTCTACTCGAGTGAGGAGCCCCAGTACGTGCAGCTCACGTTCGACGGCACCGACCTGAAGACCCGGTGCGCGATCGCCGTGCGCGCGGGCGGCGAGATCCTCGGATCCATCTGGGCCGCCGTGCCGGGCGAGCTCAGCGACGAGCGCACGGCCGCGCTGCGCGACGCGGGCAAGGTCGTCGCGCTGCACCTGCTCAGCCTGCGTGCGGGGGCGGACGTCGAGCGCCGCCTGCGGGCCGACCTGCTCAGCACGGCGCTCGAGGGCGGCGACGGCGCCGTGTACGCGCTGGAGAGGCTGGGGCTCGATGCGCAGCCCGTGGTCGTGCTGGCGGCCGAGGTGCTCGACGGGCAGGGCGAGGGCCTGGAGGGGGCCGGCGACCGGCAGGCCCAGCGGCAGCGGTTCGCCGACGCGATCGCGATGCACCTGGCCGCCGTGCATCCGCAGGCCAGCGCGGCGCTGCTGAGCGGCACCATCTACGGACTGCTGCCGGTCAGGTCGGCGGAAGCGGGCGAGGCGCAGGCGGCACGGCTCGCGGGTGACTTCCTCGCGCGGATCGGATCGCGCACCCCCGTCATGATCGGGATCGGCCGGGTCGCAAGCGGCCCGCGCGGGGTCGTGCGGTCGCGCGAGGGCGCGGAGCGCGCGCTGCGAGTGCGGCTCGAGCACGGGCCGAGCGCCTCGGGAGGGGCAGCGGGGTCGTCGTCGCACGTCGCGCTGTTCAGCGACGTGCACGTCGAGGCGCTGCTGCTCGAGCTGCGCGATCGCGTGCGGGCGGGCGAGGAGCAGGCGACAGGAGCCGTCGCACGGCTGCTCGAGCACGACCGCGCGAACGACACCCGCTTCGTCGACACGCTGCGCGCGTGGCTCGACCACATGGGCGACGTGTCATCCGCCGCGGAGGCCCTGCACATCCACCCCAACACGTTCCGGTATCGGCTGCGGCGCCTGGCCGAGGTGGGGGAGATGGACCTCGCCGATCCGGAGGCCCGGTTCGCGGCGCAGCTGCAGCTGCGCATCATCCCCGACCTCGCCCAGCGCCGGAGCTGAGGCGATGAGGGTGGTGTGGACGGCGGGCGCAGACGGAGCGGCACCTGCCGATCGATATCCTGACGGAATGCTCCACCACGCATCCGCGCGCCCTTCCGCCGGGTCGGCGGGCGTCGTCCTGAGCGAGGCGCACGCGATCGACGAGCTGCGCGAGGTCTCCGCCCTGCTCGAGTCGGTGTGGGGCCGCACGCCCGAGGGCGCGCCCATGCACAGCGACACGATGCGCAGCCTCGTGCACGCCGGCGGCCTGGTGTCGGTGGCACGCGACGCCGCGGGCGCCACGGGCGCCGGGGCGATGGTGGGCGCGGCGGTGCTCGTGCGCGATGAGCCCGGACGCGCGTACGGCATCATCGCGGCGGCCGCGCCCGGCATGAGCGACCGTGGCATCGGCTTCGCGCTCAAGAGGCACCAGCGCGACTGGTGCCTCGCGCACGGCATCGGCGAGATCCGCTGGACCTTCGACCCCCTCATGGCGCGCAACGCGCGCTTCAACCTGTCCAAGCTCGGCGCGGTCGCACTCGCGTACGAGGAGTCGTTCTACGGCGAGATGATCGACGACATCAACCGGGGCGACGACAGCGACCGTCTCGTCGCGTCCTGGGTGCTCGACGCCGAGCCGCGTCCGGAGCCCGCCGATCCGGGTCTGCCGCCCGCGTCGCCGGATGCGCCGGTCGTGCGCGACGAGCGAGGCACCTGGATCGGGATCCCGCGCGACATCGACGACCTGCGCGTGGCCGACCCCGCGTCGGCGGTGCGCTGGCGTCACGCCGTGCGCGACGCGATGCTGCCCCTGTTCGCCCGCGGCGACCGTGCCGTCGGCTTCACCCGCTCCGGCCACTACCTCATGGAAGCGAACATCGAGGCGAGCTCATGAAGATCCGCGACCTGTCCGTGCACCACCTGCGGATCCCTCTCGTGACGCCGTTCCGCACGTCGTTCGGCACCTCGCACACCAAGGAGACCTTCCTGGTGCGGCTCGAGACCGACGACGCGGTCGGATGGGCCGAGTGCGGCGCGGAGGAGGACCCGCTCTACAGCTCGGAGTACCTCGAGGGCGCCGAATGGGTCATCCGGACCCAGCTGGCCCCGCGCCTGCTCGCGCTCGGAGACGCGCTCACGGCCGGTGCGGTGCGTGACGCGCTGGAGCCGGTCAAGGGCCACCGGATGGCCAAGCACGTCGTCGAGACCGCGCTGCTGGACGCCGAGCTGCGGGCCGCAGACATGTCGTTCGGCCGGTACCTCGGCGCCACCCGCACCCGGGTGCCGTCGGGCGTCTCGGTCGGCATCATGGACTCGATCCCCGAGCTGCTCGGTCACGTGCGCGACTACCTCGACCAGGGCTATCTGCGCATCAAGCTGAAGATCGAGCCCGGCTGGGACATCGAGCCCGTGCGCGCGGTGCGCGAGGAGTTCGGCGACGACATCCTGCTGCAGGTCGACGCCAACACGGCGTACACACTGCGCGACGCGCGCCACCTGGCCAGGCTCGACGACTTCGATCTGCTGCTGATCGAACAACCCCTGCCCGAAGACGACATGCGCGGCCACGCCGAGCTGCAGAAGCTCATCACCACGCCCGTGTGCCTCGACGAGTCGATCGAGTCGGCCCGCGACGCGGCCACCGCGATCGCGATGGGGGCCACGCAGGTGATCAACATCAAGCCCTCGCGCGTCGGCGGATATCTCGAGGCACGGCGGATCCACGACATCGCCGAGGCCAATGGCATCCCGGTCTGGTGCGGCGGCATGCTCGAATGCGGCGTGGGCCGGGCGGCCAACCTCGCGCTCGCCGCGCTTCCGAACTTCGTGCTGCCCGGCGACACCTCGGCATCGAGCCGGTACTTCGCCGAGGACATCACCGCGCCGTTCGAGCTCGAGGACGGTCACCTCGCCGTCCCCACGGGCCCGGGCATCGGCATCGACCCGCTGCCCGACGCGCTCGCCGAATTCACGGTCGCCACGACCGCCATAGACCTGCGCTGACCGTCCCCGCCGTCGCGCCGGACCCCACCACCCGAGAGGATCCATCCATGTCCCATCGCATCGCCCGCCGCGCGCTCGCGGCGACCGCCGCCGCCGGGCTCGCCGCCCTGGCGCTCACCGCCTGCTCGTCGGGCGGCGGCTCCGAGGACGCCGCCGTCGACACCTCGGCGCCCCTCTACGACAGCCTGCCGCAGGAGGTCAAGGACGCCGGCAAGATCGTCGTCGGCGGCGACATCGCCTACGCGCCGATGGAGTACTACGACACCGACGGCGAGACGGTGCTCGGCTTCGACAAGGAGCTGACCGACCTCATGACCGCCCAGCTGGGCGTGCCGTTCGAGTGGAACAACGTCGTGTTCGACAGCCTCATCACCGAGCTGAAGTCGGACCGCATCGACGTGGCGATCTCGGGCATGAGCGACACGCCTGAGCGACAGCAGGAGATCGACTTCGTCGACTACTACGTGGCCGGCGCCATGCTGCTGGTGAAGAAGGGCAACCCCGAGGGACTCACCGGCATCGAGGACCTCTGCGGCGTCACGATCGCCGTGCAGCGCGGCACGACGCAGGAGGGCTACGCGCAGGAGCAGTCGGCGGTATGCGAGGAGAACGGCGAGCAGCCGATCGAGATCCTCTCGTACGACCGCGAGACCGAGGCGATGCTGCAGGTCAAGAACGGCCGCGCCGCGTCGGGCCTGCAGGACTACCCGGTCGCGACGTACAACGCGCGCACGTCCGGCGGCGGCGAGGACTTCGAGGTCGTCGGCGAGCAGATCCAGGCCGGCCCGCTGGGCATCGGCATCGGCAAGGAGGACACCGAGCTGCGCGACGCCCTGCAGCAGGCGCTGCAGGCCGTGATGGACTCGGGCGACTACGCCGAGCTCATCGAGAAGTACGAGACGCCGCTCGGCGCGATCGAGTCGGCCACGGTCAACGGCGGCTGACATGAGCGAGACGACGAACACCGCGGCGCCCTCCGCGCCCCTGCCGATCACGGTGGTGCCGGTACGGCACTACGGCCGCTGGGTCTCGGGCGCCGTGGTGCTCGTCGCGCTCGCGGCGCTGATCTACGCGTTCGCGCAGGCCGACATCGCGTACGACCAGACGCTGCACTTCTTCACCGCCGAGACCATCGTGGGCGGCATGGTCGGCACCCTGGCGATCAGCGTCGCCGCCCAGGCGCTCGGCATCCTGCTCGGTGTCGGCGCCGCGGTCATGCGGCTGTCGCCCAACCCGGTCATGCAGGCCGTCGCGGGGGGATACATCTGGCTGTTCCGCGGCACCCCCGTGCTGGTGCAGCTGCTGCTCTGGTACAACCTCTCGCTCGTGTTCCCCGAGGTCGGGATCCCCGGCCTCGGCACCGTCGAGACCAACTCGCTCATGACGCCGTTCGTCGCCGCCCTCCTCGGCCTCGGCATCAACGAGGGCGCGTACATGGCCGAGATCGTGCGCGCGGGCATCCTGTCGGTCGACAAGGGGCAGGTCGAGGCCGCCCACGCGCTCGGCATGAAGCGCGGCAAGACGATGCGACGCATCGTGCTGCCGCAGGCGATGCGGGTGATCGTGCCGCCCACGGGCAACGAGTTCATCAACATGCTCAAGACGTCGTCGCTCGCCTACGCGATCACCTACGGCGAGCTGCTGCAATCGGCCGTGCGCATCTACTCGAACAACCTGCTGGTGGTCGAGCTGCTGCTGACGATCTCCATGTGGTACCTCGTGCTCACCACGGTGTTCAGCATCGGCCAGTACTTCGTCGAGCGCCGCTTCCAGTACAGCTCCACGGGCGAGGCGACCGCCGTCGCCGCCGTCCTCAAGCGCATTCTCCCCGGGAGGACCCGATGACCGCTCCGCTCGTCGAGGCGCGCGGCGTCCGCAAGACCTTCGGCCACAACGAGGTGCTGCAGGGCATCGACCTGCAGGTGGACGTCGGTGAGGTCGTGTGCCTGATCGGCCCGTCGGGATCGGGCAAGTCGACGTTCCTGCGGTGCATCAACCACCTCGAGCGCATCGACGGCGGCACGCTCACGGTCGACGGCGAGCACGTCGGGTACCGGATGCACGACGACAAGCTGTACGAGCTGCGCGAGGACGAGGTGGCGGAGCGGCGCGCGAAGATCGGCATGGTCTTCCAGCGCTTCAACCTGTTCGGTCACATGACCGCCGAGCGCAACGTCATGGAAGCGCCGATGTCGGTGCTCGGGCTGTCGAAGGAGCAGGCGCGCCGCGAGGCGCGGGAGCTGTTGACGCGCGTGGGACTCGCGGAGCGCATGCACGCGTACCCGCACGAGCTCTCAGGCGGCCAGCAGCAGCGCGTGGCGATCGCGCGGGCGCTGGCGATGAAGCCTCAGCTCATGCTGTTCGACGAGCCGACCAGCGCGCTCGACCCGGAGCTCGTGGGCGAGGTGCTCGACGTCATGCGCGAGCTGGCTCGCGAGGGCATGACGATGATCGTCGTGACGCACGAGATGAGCTTCGCGCGCGACGTCGCCGATCGGGTGATCTTCATGGACGGCGGCGTCGTGGTCGAGCAGGGCCCGGCCGCCGACGTGATCGGCGCGCCGCGACACGCGCGCACGAGGGAGTTCCTGGGCAAGGTCGGATGAGCCGTGCCCGCCCCGCGGCGCCGCCTCAGAGGGCGCCGTGCGAGGCGGGCATCTCACGCGGCGAGGGGGTCGACCGGCCCCATCCGCGCCCGGCGACCACCTTGCCGAGCAGCGGCAGGATACGGTGGGGCACCGGAGTCGACACCGTGAAGGTCGACGTGGTGCGGCGCACCCCGTCGATCTCGACGATCGCGGTGGTCAGCACCTGCAGCTCCTCGAGCGACCCGATCGCGACGTGGGCGAGCACATCCTCCCGGCCGGCCCGGATGCTCACCTCGAGCACCTCGGGAAGGCGCGACAGCTCGTGCACGATGTGCGCCATCCTGCGCTGATCGATCTCGATCGACAGCGACGCGCGCACCCCCGCGCCGATCTGCGCCAGGTCGATCACAGGGCGGAACCCGAGCAGCACGCCGTCGTCTTCGAGGCGCTTGAGCCGCAGGTTGACGGTGGTGCGGCTCACACCGAGCTCGGCCGCGAGCTCGGCGATGCCGATGCGCGCGTTCTCGGTGAGCCGGGCCAGGATCTCGACGTCCAGCTGGTCGATGGTTGCCATCGTGCACACCTCCGCAGTCTCGGGCCGCCGCCTGCGCGCCAGGATGTCATGTTGTCACGGAATCCGTTGACCGAGGCGACTGTTGATCCGGATACTCCTATACATCCCGCCCCTGCGATCCAGGGACGGGATGCGGCCTGCCCGAACCGGGGCGCGGGCCGCCCACGAGAGCCGGCGTCGGCCCGCCCACAGGCGGGCGCACCGGGTGAGGAGACACGAGCATGGGATCCAGGACGTCCGCCGCGAGTGCGGCATCCGGCACGAGCGCGGCATCCGGCACCAGCGCGGCATCCGGTGCGAGCGGCGTATCGGGTACGCGTGGAGTGTTCGACGCGAGCGGCGTGATCGACGTCGCAGAGACCGCCGGGCACGAGCACGTGGTGTTCTGCCGCGACGACGCCACGGGCCTGCGGGCCATCGTGGCCATCCACGACACCACGCTCGGCCCGGCGCTCGGCGGCACGCGCTTCCGGCACTACGCGAGCCCCTGGGATGCGCTGGACGACGTGCTGCGCCTGTCGCAGGGCATGACGTCGAAGAACGCCGCCGCGGGGCTGCCGTTCGGCGGCGGGAAGGCCGTGATCATCGGCGATCCGTCCGCCCACAAGACGCCGGAGCTGCTGCGCGCCTACGGCCGCTTCGTCGACAGCCTCGGCGGACGATACGTGACCGCGGCCGACGTGGGCACGAACTCCGACGACCTCGACATCGTCGGCGAGGAGACCGCCTTCGTGACCGGCCGCACGCCGGCCCGCGGCGGGTCGGGCGACAGCGGCCCCGACACGGCGCGCGGGGTGTTCCACGCGATGCGCGCGGCGGCCGAGCGGCTGTGGGGCACGCCCAGCCTCGCGGGCCGTGCGGTGGGCGTCGAGGGCGCGGGCAAGGTGGGGGGAGTGCTCGCGCGCCTCCTGGTCGACGACGGCGCGACCGTGGTCGTGGCCGATCCGGACGCCGCGGCGCGCGAACGGGTGCGGGCGGCCACCGACGGCGCCGCGCGGGTCGGCGAGGCGCTGCCCGCCGGGCTCGACGTGTACGCGCCGTGCGCTCTCGGCGGCACGGTCACGGTCCACAGGGCCCAGGAGCTGGGAGCACAGCTGGTGTGCGGGGCCGCGAACAACCAGCTGCCGACGCCGGATGTCGACGCCACGCTGCACGCGGCGGGCATCCTGTGGGTGCCCGATTACGTCGCCAACGCTGGCGGGGTCATCCACCTGGTCAGCGGCGAGCGGCTGGGCCGCACGCCCGAGGAGGTCGCCGCCGACGTGCGGCGCATCGGCGAGACGACGCGCGAGGTGCTGGAGCGCGCCGCCGCGGACGGCATCCCGACCGGCGCCGCGGCCGACGCGCTCGTCGCCGCGCGTCTGGCGGCTGGCCGTGGCTGAGCGGGGCCATGCCGCCGCGGACACGATCTCGGTCGGCGGCTACCTCGCGGCACGCCTGGTGCAGCTCGGCTGTCGCCACCTGTTCGGGCTGCCGGGCGACTTCAACCTCAACCTGCTCGACGAGATGCTCGAGGACGAGGATCTGGCATGGATGGGCTCGGCGAACGAGCTGAACGCCGCCTACGCCGCAGACGGCTACGCGCGCGTCGGCCGTGCCGTCGGCGCACTCGTGACGACCTACGGCGTCGGGGAGCTCTCGGCCGTCAACGGCGTGGCGGGGAGCTACGCAGAGGACGTGCCGGTCGTGCACATCGCGGGCCTTCCGAGCCGCGCCGCCATGAGCACGGGGGCACGCCTGCACCACACGCTGCTCGACGGCGACTTCCAGCACTTCGTGCGGATGTACCGCGAGGTGACGGTCGCGCAGGCCGTGCTCGACGGCACCGACCCCGCGGCCGAGATCGACCGCGCGCTCGCGGCCATGCTCGCCGCGAGCAAGCCCGTCTACGTCGGCGTGCCGCTCGACGTCGCGCGGCTCCCGGTGTCCCGGGAGCCGCTGCGCAGCCCCCTCGTGCCCCCGGCGAGCGATCCGATCGCCGTCGCCGATTTCACCGATGCGCTGCGGCATCGCCTGGCGCGGATGGACCGCCTGACCGTGCTCGCCGGACCCGGCGTGCACCGTCGCGGGCTCGAGGCGAGCGTGGCGCGCCTGGCCGGTGTGCCGGGCGTGCGCATCGCGTCGCAGGTCGGATCGAAGGCGCTGCTGGACGAGACCCATCCGGCCAGCCTCGGCACCTACCTCGGCGTGAACACCCGCGATGCGCGGTCGCAGGCGATCGTGGACGATGCCGACATGCTGGTCATGGTCGGCACGGTCTACAGCGACTTCAGCACGGGCTTCTTCAGCCACAGGTACCAGCCGGCGCACGCGATCGAGCTCGCTCTCGATCGCGCCCGCATCGGGCCCGCCGTGTATCCCGGCGTGCGGCTCGACGAGGCGCTGGCCGCGCTCGGCGAGGTTGTGGCGGAGTGCCGCTTCTCGTCGCCGGATGACGTGCCGCCGCCGGACGTGCGCGAGGAGGCGGCCGACGACGACGCGCCCCTCGACCACGTCGCCCTGTGGGCGCTGCTGCAGGACTGGATCCCCTCGGGCACCACGCTGATCGCCGAGGCCGGCACCGCGTTCTACGGCGCCCTCGACCTCACCCTTCCCGAGCGCAGCGACCTGCTCGGTCAGCCGGTGTGGTCGTCGATCGGGTACACGCTGCCCGCCGCGCTGGGGGCCGCGCTCGCCCGACCGGATCGACGGCCGGTGCTCGTGATCGGCGACGGCTCGGCGCAGCTGACCGTGCAGGAGCTGGGGCGCCTGCTCGCCCAGCCGAACGCTCCCGTGGTGCTGCTGCTCGACAACGACGGCTACACGGTCGAACGCAAGATCCAGAGCCCCGAGGCGGTGTATCAGGACATCCAGCGCTGGGACTGGAACGCCCTGCCGGCCGCGCTCGGCGCATCCGGCACGCAGGTGCACGACGCCGGCACGCCGGGCGAGCTGCGCGCCGCGCTGCACGCCGCATCCGATGCGTCCCGCGCGCACTTCGTGCGCGTGCGCCTCGACCGCCACGACGCCCCGCGGCTGCTGCTCGCCCTCGCGGCGGGTATCGCCAAGGCCAACGCCCGGGCGTGAGCGGCGGGGGTCAACCCTCCCCGGATGATCCGCCGTGCTCGGGCTGGGTGCGTGCCGCTCGCTCACGGGCGCTCCAGCCGATCACCCCGTCGAGGCCGTGCGCGATCAGCGCCTCGCGCTTGCGGCGGCTCCATCCCTGGATCTGCTTCTCCCAGTGGTACGCCTCGCCGATGTGCTCGCACTCCCACGACCACACGAGCTCGACGGGGCGGCGGCCCAGCCTGCGGGTATAGGCCGACCCCCGCCCCTGCTGATGCTCCCAGACCCGCCGTTCGAGGTCGCGGGTGCTGCCGCAGTACAGCGAACCGTCGGCGCAGCGGAGGAGGTACACGTGTGCGGCCATGCTCGGACGGTAGCCGCCGCCGTGGAGGCGGCGGGACATCCATCCACAGGATGGGTGCGGCGCTCAACGACCAAGGGGCGGTTCCCGCTGTCGAGTTGGTTGAGCGAGGGAGCTTGCGACCGAGTCGAAACCGCGGAAACGGCTGGGGGGTTGTGCTTCGGGTGGGTGTGGTGTCGTTTCGACTCGCTGCGCTCGCTCAACGAGCAAGAGGGGGAGGGGTGCCCCCTCCAAGTTGGTTGAGCGAGGGAGCTTGCGACCGAGTCGAAACCGCGGAAACGGTTGGTGGGTTGTGCTTCGGGTGGGTGTGGTGTCGTTTCGACTCGCTTCGCTCGCTCAACGAGCAGAGGGGAGGGGAGGGGTGCCCCCTCCAAGTTGGTTGAGCGAGGGAGCTTGCGACCGAGTCGAAGCCCGGAAACGGTTGGTGGGTTGTGCCTCGGGTGGGTGTGGTGTCGTTTCGACTCGCTGCGCTCGCTCAACGAGCAAGAGGGGGAGGTACCCCCTCCAAGTTGGTTGAGCGAGGGAGCTTGAGACCGAGTCGAAGCCCGGGAACGGTTGGTGGGTTGTGCCTCGGTGGGTGTGGTGTCGTTTCGACTCGCTGCGCTCGCTCAACGAGCAGAGGGGAGGGGAGGGGTGCCCCCCCCAAGTTGGTTGAGCGAGGGAGCTTGCGACCGAGTCGAAACCGCGGAAACGGTTGGCGGGTTGTGCTTCGGGTGGGTGTGGTGTCGTTTCGACTCGCTTCGCTCGCTCAACGAGCAAGAGGGGGAGGGGTGCCCCCTCCAGGTTGGTTGAGCGAGGGAGCTTGCGACCGAGTCGAAACCGCGGAAACGGTTGGTGGGTTGTGCTTCGGGTGGGTGTGGTGTCGTTTCGCCTCGCTGCGCTCGCTCAACGAGCAGAAGGGGGAGGGGAGCGCGCCCCCAGTCGTCCGGGTGGGTGTGGTGTCGTTTCGACTCGCTTCGCTCGTTGAACGAGCAGGAGGGGGTCAGGCCGGGATGTCGACCAGGCGGGTGCGGAAGCGGGCGAGGCGGTCGGGATCGACCTCGACGCCGAAGCCGGGGCCGGTGGGCACGTCGACCACGCCGTCGTGCATCCGGATGGGCTCGGTCGTGATGTCCTCGGTGTAGAAGCGGTCGGAGCCCGAGATGTCGCCCGGCAGCGTGAAGCCGGGCAGGGCGGCGAGGGCGGCGTTCGCGGCCCGGCCCACACCGGTCTCGAGCATGCCGCCGCACCACACGGCGATGCCGTGCGCGCGGGCGATGTCGTGGATGCGGCGCGCCTCCAGGTAGCCCCCCACGCGGCCCGGCTTGATGTTGATCACGGCGGCCGCGCCGAGCATGATCGCGTCGGCGGCGGCCTCGGCCGAGACGACCGACTCGTCGAGGCAGATCGGCGTGTGCATGAGCTTGGCCAGCTCGGCGTGCTGCCGGATGTCGGCCTCGCCGAGCGGCTGCTCGATCAGCAGCAGGCCGTACTCGTCCAGCCGGCGCAGATGCGCGGCGTCGACCAGGGTGTAGGCGGCGTTGGCATCGACCTGGAAGGGCAGGTCGTCGCCGAACTCGCGCCGCACGGCGGCGACGTGCGCGACATCCGCCCCCGGCTGGATCTTGAGCTTGATGCGGGCGTAGCCCTGGTCGATGTAACCGCCGATCACTCCGACCGTGGCCTCGACCGACTCCTGGATGCCCACCGACACACCGGAGGGAACCGTGTCGCGCACGGCGCCCAGGTACGACGCGAACGAGCGCCCCTCGGCGCGCAGCTGCGCGTCCAGCACCGCCATCTCGACGGCCGCCTTGGCCATCTGGTTGCCGATGATCTTGTGCAGGATGTGACCGACCGTCTCGGCGGTGACGTCCTCGGCGGCGAACAGCATCGGGGCGAGCCAGTGCTCGATCACGTACGCCGCGCCCTCCAGGTGCTCCGGCGAGTACACCGGGCTGTCGAGCGCGACGTTCTCGCCCCATCCGGTCACGACCTCGCCGGAGGCGGTCTCGAGCTGGGCCTCGACGAGGAACGTGCGCTTGGCCGTCTGCGTGCTGAACGAGGTGGTGAACGGCGACACCAGGGGCATCTCGATGTGGTGCAGGCGCAGGGAGAGGAGCTTCATCGGAGGTCTTTCTGGAGCGGGGACTTCGTGAGGACGTACATGCCGCCCGTGGCGGCGGGCCGGGCGAAATCGCTGACGACCCAGCCGGATGCGAGCAGCTCGGCCAGGGCGGCGCGGGTCTGCAGGCGCCAGCGGCGGGCGAGGTCGGGATCGGTGCGTCGGAGCGACTCGATGTCGGCGGGCACCGCGACGACCGCCGGCGCGGCCGGGTCGGAGGGGCGCACGTACGCCGAGGGCTCGCCGTCGACGTCGGCCACGGCGACCTGCGCGGAGCGGATGTCGGGCTCGGGGCGCGTCGCGTGCGGCGGCGGCGCGGCCAGATCCCACCGGATGAGCACGCGGTCGGTGTGCTGGCCCGCGTTGATGGCGTCGGTCATCTCGCCGTAGAAGTCGGGCAGGTACTCGACGGCCGCGGCTCCCAGCCGACGGATGTTGAAGAACGCGTTGCGCGCGACCAGCGGGTCGAACGTCCAGGTCATGGCGTCGATGCCGCGCTCCAGGCACCAGGCGCGCTGCACCAGCTTCACGGCCCGGCCGAGTCCGCGTCCGACCGAGTCGGGCAGCAGCCCGACGATGTGCGAGTGGAAGGCGCGGCCGGGCGGTCCGCAGAAGCCCAGGGCGGCGCCGACGGGCTCGCCCTCGGTGGTCTCGGCCATCGCGACGTAGCTGCCCGAGTGCGCGAGCGCGACGGCGAGGGGGGTGTCGAACTGCGGCTGCTCCCAGCCCCAGATCACGCCCATCACGTCGGAGATGCGGCGGCAGTCGGCCGCGTCGTGCGCCTCGACCATGCGGATGCCCACCTGGGCGCACGCGGCATCCGCCACAGCACGGGCGTCGGAGGCGATGCTCTCGGAAGCCGGCAGGACCACGGACATTCAGGCTACCCGCCTGTTCGCGCGGCCCGCGAAGTGCAGGTACCTCTCGCCGTCGATGTCGAGGAGGCGCCCGGCGAACCAGCTCGCACCGTACACCCGGGTCATGAACGAGTCGGGTCCGGTGGGCAGGATGTCGAGCTGCAGGGTGGCGGCCGCACCGGTGGTCGACTGATCGCCGTCCTGCGAGATCTCTCCGCGCACGACGTCCCCATCGGCCCGCAGGCGGAACGTCGTGCCGAGCCGGCGGTACGTGCCTTCGAAGCGCGACGTGTCGACGACCGGCAGGGGATCGGGTGGGCTCAGCGGCTCGGGCAGCTCGACCTCGGCGGCCAGCAGCTCGCGCGCGAGGTCGTCGAAGAGCGCCTGGCCGTCGCCGCCGTTGGTGAGCAGGACGATCACCAGGTCGTGCGTGGGGAGCACGCGCGAGTACGCGAGCTGTCCGTACGTCGAGCCGTCGTGCCCGAAGGAGTCGTCGGACCAGTCGCCGAAGCCCCAGCCCAGGCCCCGTCGCGAGAGCTCGGGCGCAGGCGACTGCTCGCGCCGCATCTCGCGCGCAGCCTGCGGCGACAGCACTCGCGCGCCGTTCGAACCCACGCCGTCGGCCAGGTGCATGCGCTCGAACGCCGCGACGTCGCGGGCTCGCGCCGCGATGATGCCCGCGGGCCCGCTCGACCGGGGGATCTGCCAGTTGGGCACGAGGTCGAAGCCGCCGTCGGCCGGCGTGTGGCCGTGGGCGACGGCGAAGCGGGGCATGCGCTCGGCGCGCGTCTGGGTGTGCGTCAGCCCCAGCGGAGCCAGCAGGCGGTCCCGCAGGGCGTCATCCCAGACCTGTCCGGTGACGACCTCCACCAGGCGCCCCGCCAGCACGTAGCCGGTGTTCGAGTACGACGTGGTGGCCCCGGGCTCGTGCACGAAGCCGATGTCGCCCAGCGACGCCACGTACTTCTCGATGCAGTCGTCGCCGACACCGGTGTCGGTGAACACGTCGCCCTCGATGCCGCTCGAGTGCGTCAGCAGCTGCCGCACCGTGACCCGCGCCATGCGCTCGGGCTCGGCCGAGGGGATGTCGGTCACGTACGAGACGACGGGGGCGTCGAGATCCACGAGCCCCTCGTCGACCAGCTGCATCACGAGCGTGGCGGTGTAGACCTTCGTGATCGACCCGATCTGGAACAGCGCATCCGTCGTGGCGGCGTTGCCGAGCTCGACGTTGAGGATGCCGGATGCCGCCTCGCGCACCTCGCCGGCGCGGTCGATCGCGAGCTGTGCGCCCACGACGCCGTGCGTCACGCGCAGGCGCTCGAGCGTCTCCGCCACGACGTCGGCGGGGTGCGCCGGCGCGGGCGGGGAGGGGGCCAGGGTCGTGTCCATGTCGTCCAGCATCCGCATCCGCCGGTGGCGCTGGTGTGTGCGATCCGACGAACACCCGAGGTCAACCTCGTCGGATCCGACGAACGGCCGTGAACCCGCCGCTCATAGCTTCGTGTCATGGCGAACCCCACCGTCCCCGCGCCCTCCGCTGCGGCCGTCACCGCGTCCGAGCTGCGAGCATGGCTCGCGAGCGCGCTGCCCCGGCTCATCGACGCGCACGGCGTGCCCGGCGCCGTGGCCGGCGTGCTGGTCGGCGGCGAGATCGTCGACGCCGCCGCGGGCATCCTGCACCAGGGCACGGGCGTGCCGGCCGACACCGACTCGCTGTTCCAGATCGGATCGATCACGAAGGTGTGGACCGCCACCCTGGTCATGCAGCTGGTCGACGAGGGCCTGCTCGACCTGGACGCGCCCATCCGGGCGGCCTTGCCCGAGTTCGCCATCGGCGACGAGGAGGCGGCGGCGACCATCACGGCGCGGCACCTGCTGTCGCACCAGGCGGGCTTCGAGGGCGACCTGTTCACGGACACCGGGCGCGGCGACGACTGCGTGGAGAAGTACGTGGCGTCGCTGGCGGACACGCCGCAGCTGTTCACCCCCGGCACGCGCTTCTCGTACAACAACGCCGGCTATGTCGTGCTCGGACGCCTGGTGGAGGTGCTGCGGGGGAAGTCGTACGAGCAGGCGCTGGTCGATCACCTCATCCAGCCTCTGGGCCTGACCCACGCGGCCCCGGGGCCGTACGAGGCGATCATGCACCGCGTGGCACAGGGCCACATCGCCGCCGGCGAGGACGGCGCTCTCGTCCCGGCGCCGATCTGGGCGATGGTGCGATCGAACGGTCCCGCCGGCTCGACCCTGTCGATGCGCGTGGCCGACCTGCTCGCCTTCGCGAAGATGCACGTCGACGGGGGAGTCGCCGCCGACGGCACCCGCGTGCTGGCGGCCGAGTCGGTCGCGGCGATGCGGCAGCGGCAGGTCGACGTGCCGTTCATGGGTCTGCTGGGCGAGGCGTGGGGGCTCGGCTGGGAGCTCGACGAGACGCCCGCGGGGCTGATGGTCTCGCACGACGGCAGCACGATCGGACAGAACGCGTTCCTGCGCGTGATCCCCGAGCTCGGCATCGCCGTCGCCCTGCTCACGAACGGCGGCGACGTGTACGCGATCTCGCGCGCCCTGTTCGAGGCGGCGTTCGACAAGCTGACGGGCACCCGTGTGCTCGCCGATCCGCCGCTTCCCGCCGACCCCGCCGCGTTCGTCGACGAGGCCACGGCCGCGCCCTTCCTCGGCACGTATTCCGCCTCGGTCATGGACGTCGTCGTGAGCCGCGACGACGCCGGCGCGCTGTGGATCGAGACGAAGCTCAAGGGCGACTTCGCCGCGCTGGCTCCCGCGGAGCCCCCCGAGCGCGTCGTGCCCTACAGCGAGCGCGGACTCATCCAGGCCGAGGGCAAGGGCGGCGTGCACGTCGTCTACGCGTTCGTCGACTCCGACGCCGACGGCCGCCACGCCTTCCTCTTCACCAGTCGCGCGCTGCCGCGCTCGGCGTAGGAGGACCGCTCCGCCGCACCGCTCCGTCTCCATCGCAGGTTCCACGGCACCACGCTTCACGGCACCACTTTCCACCGCACTGCAGTGCCTTGCACCGCATCCGGCTCCATCCCGCGCACCACCCGATTCCTCGCAGGGCGACATCCCCACCTCGCCCGCTTCCCATCCCCGGAGGACACAGCATGAAGATCCGCGACCTCTCGCCCGGCGCCCGCCTCGCGGGCATCGCCGGCGTCACCCTGGCCAGCGCTCTCGCTCTGAGCGCCTGCTCGGGCGGCACCTCGGGCGGCGGCCCGTCGGCCGCGCCGGAATACGTCGAGGACGGCACGTTCGTTCTCGCGATCGGCACCGACGTCGGCTCGCTCGACCCCCACCTCGGCGCCGCCAGCGCGGCGTTCGCCGCGGCGAAGTTCGCATACGACCCGCTGGTGAACGTCGACTCGGACGGCCAGGTCGTCTCGGGCATCGCCGAGGAGTGGAACGTCGACGGCACCACCGCGACGTTCACGCTGCGCGACGACGTCACGTGCGCGGACGGCGCGAAGTTCACCGCGACCACCGCCAAGGGCAACATCGACTGGATCGCGAACCCCGAGAACGCCAGCCCCTTCCTGGGCACGTTCGTTCCCGCCGGAGTCACGGCCGAGGCCGATGACGCCGCGCGCACCCTGACCCTGACCCTGGCCTCCCCGGCGCCGTTCGTGCTGGAGGGACTGGCGCAGATCGGCATGGTCTGCGACGCGGGACTCGCCGA
The DNA here is from genome assembly GCF_040302945.1 of Microbacterium sp. NPDC096154. Taxonomy (NCBI): domain Bacteria; kingdom Bacillati; phylum Actinomycetota; class Actinomycetes; order Micrococcales; family Microbacteriaceae; genus Microbacterium; species Microbacterium sp. NPDC096154. The sequence goes on along the minus strand of NZ_JBEOSM010000015.1, from coordinate 877 downwards.
TCGCTCGACCCTGGCCGAGGGCACCGACGGCACCGGCCCGTACACCGTCACGGACGTCGCCTCGAACGACCACTACACGTACGAGGTGCGCGACGACTACGCGTGGGGCCCCGACGGCGCCACGACGACCGAGCCCGGCGTGCCGTCGACCGTCGAGTTCCGCGTCATCCCGAACGAGACGACCGCCGCCAACCTGCTGCTCTCGGGCGACATCAACGCGGCCCGCATCATCGGACCGGACGCCGCGCGCCTGGCGGGCACCGAGCAGGTCTCGAGCGAGGCCGTGACGGGCGAGACCTGGTTCAACCAGGCCGAGGGCCGCGTCACCGCCGACATCGCCGTGCGCACGGCGCTCGCGCAGGCCCTCGACCTCGACGAGCTGGCGAACGTCATCACGTCGGGCACGGGCAAGCGCGCCACGCAGCTGGCTGTCGCGGCTCCGGCCGCATGCCAGGGCGGCGACTTCACCACGGCCCTGCCCGAGGCGGGCGCCGACAGCGCGGCCGCGACGCTCGAAGGCGCCGGCTGGACCAAGAACGGCGACGTGTGGGAGAAGGACGGCGCGCCCCTGGCGGTGTCGTTCATCCACGACTCGGCCCTCGGCGCGGGGGGTGCCGCGGCGGCCGAGCTCGTCGTCGCCGCCTGGACCGAGCTGGGCGTGCAGGTCGACGCCAGCACGATGCCGACCGATGAGCTCTCGGGCGTCATGTTCGGCGGCGGTGACTGGGACGCCATCTGGGAGCCCCTCAACGTCAACACGCCCGACCAGCTGGTCGGCTTCCTGCGTGTTCGAGATGGGCGACGCCGTGCACCTCGACCGCGTATTGAACGCCGTGCGCCGTATCGACGCCGTCTACGACGTCTACCGCGTGACCTC
>NZ_JBEOSM010000014.1:0-38750 GCF_040302945.1 Microbacterium sp. NPDC096154 | reverse complement strand
TTGAAGCGGGAAAAGTTTCTTCATGTCACATCAGTCCTTTCAGGTAAACAAAGCTAAATATAAAGATCCATACAACATCAAGGAAATGCCAATACAGAGAGAAAATAAACGTTTTATTCGCGGTTACAGGGTTAAATCCACGACTACGAATTTGTATTAATAGTGCAAGACCCCATAATACCCCCATCGTGACGTGCAAACCGTGTGTACCAAGCAACACAAACAAGCTGGATAAAAACGCACTTGTCTGAAGCGTAGCACCTTCATGTACATACGTCACGAACTCATAAATCTCAATACCTAGGAAGCCAAGACCAAGCAACAACGTGATGACTAAGAAAGTCATTGCTGCCTTTTTCATGTTATGTCGCATGCTATTAATAACCAAGCCACAAGTGAAACTACTTGTTAGAAGCAAGAAGGTTTCAAGCAGAACAGGCGTGATCTCAAATATATCCTTACCCGATGGGCCACTACCTGTACGATTCCAAAGGGTAAAATATACGGCAAACAAAGTAGCGAACAACGCAATTTCTGCGCCAAGGAATAACCAAAATCCAAGAATTTTGTTACTATTATCCTCTGTGCTATATTCTAGCGGAAGCGTATGATCTACTTTCATGCGTTTTCACCCCGCAATCGTTCTTCAGTTTCTCTAATTTTCGAAACAGGAATATGATGACCATGATCCTTCTCAAATGATCTTATTGCTAACATCACCACAATACCAATCGTGGATATCACAACCGCAGGCCACCAGCTAAATACCATCCCAAAGCCCCAAACAAAGAATATCGCTGATAAAATAATAGGCTGACCGCTATTGTTTGGCATATGAATTTCTTCAAGCTCGCCTTCGTATAGCTGTTTACCACCTTTTTTCTGCTCCCAGAATGGATCAAGACCATCCACCTTAGGAACAATGGCAAAGTTATACTCAGGTACAGGGCTATGCGTACTCCACTCAAGTGTACGTGCGTTCCAAGGATCTCCAGTCTTGTCTCTTGGCGCGTAACGGAAACTCCAGTAAATGTTGTACACAAGAATCATAAATCCAATCAGCAAGCCTACAGAACCAATAGATGCGATCAAATTCAGTGGACCAAAGCCTGTGCTTGCAGAATAGGTGTACATCCGACGTGTCATCCCTTTTAGACCTAGGAAGAACAACGGTAAGAACGTGACATTAAAGCTGATTGCAATCGTCCAGAACGCAAGCTTACCTTGCTTCTCATTAAGACGGAACCCAAACAATTTAGGGAACCAGTAGTAAAAGCCTGCAATAACTGCAAATACGGTACCCGGAATTAATACATAGTGGAAGTGGGCAACTAAGAACATCGTATTATGATATTGATAATCCGCACTTGCCATCGCTAGCATAACCCCTGTTACCCCACCGATGGTGAAGATCGGGATAAATGCTAAGGAGTATAGCATCGGTGTCGTAAACTCTATTCGCCCTTTTCGCAGGGTAAAGAGCCAGTTAAATATTTTCACACCGGTTGGAACAGCAATCGCCATCGTTGTAATGGAGAAGAAGCCATTCACTGTAGCTCCATGGCCCATTGTATAGAAGTGATGCGCCCATACAAGGAAGGATAATACGGAAATAACAACCATACTAAATACCATGGATTTATAGCCGTATAGGTTTTTACGTGAGAATGTAGCGATAATTTCGCTGTAAATACCGAAGGCAGGTAATACTACAATGTATACCTCAGGGTGACCCCATACCCAGAACAGGTTCGCCCAGAGCATATCCATCCCGCCATTGGCCATCGTAAAGAACTGAGAGCCAAACAATCGGTCAAAGGCCATTAAGGCTAACGCCACCGTTAATACAGGGAAAGCAAACAAAATAATGACGGAGGTGATCAAAATCGACCAAGTAAACATCGGCATTTTCATCAACGTCATGCCAGGTGCGCGCATTTTCAAAATTGTAACGATAAAGTTAACACCTGTTAGCAAAGTACCAATCCCGGAAATCTGTAATGCAATCGCATAATAGTTATTTCCGACAGTTGGGCTAAATTCTAGACTTGCAAGCGGGAAATACGCTGTCCAGCCTGCGTCTGGTGAGCCACCAATTACAAACGAGATGTTAAATAACATTGCGCCTACAAAAAATAACCAGAAGCTTACTGCATTTAAACGTGGAAATGCAACGTCTCTCGCCCCGATTTGCAAAGGAACTACAACGTTCATTAATCCGATAACAAATGGCATCGCCATAAACAAAATCATGACCACACCATGTGTGGTAAATATTTCATTATAATGCTGTGAATTTAACAATCCGTTTTCAGGAACTGCTAGCTGTGCTCTCATAAGGATGGCATCTGCGCCGCCTCGGAATAGCATAATTAATGCACTAATAATATACATAATACCGATTTTTTTATGGTCTACCGTCGTTAACCATTCACGCCAGAGATAACCCCATTTTTTAAAATAGGTTAAACCAATAACGATGGCTAAAGACACAATCAAAATACTAATTTGTGCCCCATAAATCATCGGTTCCCCAGTGACGAGCAATTCGTCCCATTTCATATGATGCTAACCCCCTTCACACTATTTTTTATCTGATGAACCAACTTCACTATGATCGTGCCCCTCATTATGGCTACCATTATGACCTGAATCATGTTGTCCGTTGGTATTCGTTTGTTCTTCCTTATGATCTGAGTTGTCCATATTGGAATGATCCATATCCATATCAGAGTGATCCATGTCCATATCGGAATGATCCTTAGACTCATTGTCTCCTGTATGAGATGAATCCCCACCATGGTTATGACCGCCATATTCACCTTCAGGAGGTGGCATAAAGCTTAAATGCGTGGAAGAGTAAGTTTTCCGTCCAACATGCTCAGACTCTAACAACATTTTAAACTCTTGTTCTGTTAATTCAGAAGCTGTTTGCTTTACTTCCTTAACCCACTCATCATATTTTTGCGGGGTCAAAGCTAGTGCCTCAAACTCCATATCTGCAAAACCTCTACCAGAGAAGTTCGCATTTTTCCCCATAAATGATCCAGCATTTTCAGCTACTAAATTCAGCTTATTAACCATATCGCTCATGGCATATTTTTGACCACCAAGTTGTGGAACCCAGAAGCTTGTAATCGGACCATACGAATAAAGTCTGAACTCAACTGCACGATGTGTTGGGATATTGACATAGTTTACAGTCTCAATCCCTTCCTCTGGATAACTAAAATGCCATTTCCAGTTGGAGGATGCTGCATAAATGACTAATGGCTTTTGATCCTCATATCCAGCTGGTACGTTTTCCACCGCATAGGTACTCCGCAATGTAACAACGGATAAAAACGCAACAATGATGACAGGAATTGTAATCCAAATAATCTCCAGCCACTTATTGCCCTCTTCATGTGGTGGTTCATAATCTGGTGCTGCCTTAGATGCACGATATTTAGCTCCATCCCGGCCATCGTGCTCGTCGTCGGCCTCGCGCCCCTCTACCTGCAGATCGGCCGCGCCCTTGGCACCGGCGCCTGGACGCTCGCGTTCGCCTACGGGATCACCGTGCTGCCCTTCGCATACCGTGCGATCCAGGCGTCGATCGACGCGATCGACCTGCGCACGCTCACCGAGGCCGCCCGCTCGCTGGGCGCCGGCTGGTTCGACGTCGTGGTCCGCGTGCTCGCGCCCAATATGCGGCAGGGCCTGCTCGCCGCCTCGCTCATCTCGGTGGCGGTGGTTTTGGGCGAGTTCACGATCGCCTCACTGCTCAACCGTCAGGTGTTCCAGACGGCGATGGTCGTGGTGCAGAAGCAGGACCCGTACGCGCCCGCCATGTTCACGCTGCTCGCCCTGGCAGTGGTGTTCGTCCTGCTGCTCGGCATCGGCTGGGTCGGATCGGCTCCGCGCCTGCCCAAGCGCCTCAAGAAGGAGAAGGCCGCATCATGACCACCATCGACGACAGCCCGCAGGAGCTTCCTCGCACGGCCGAGAACGTCCTACTCGCTGCGGCGGGCGACGGCACGCGTGTCGAGTTCCGTGGCGTCGTGAAGGACTACGGGTCCACCCGAGTGCTGCACGGCATCGACCTGGACATCCGGCCGGGCGAGTTCGTGTCGCTGCTCGGGCCGTCGGGGTGCGGCAAGACCACCGCGCTGCGCGTGCTCGCGGGCCTCGAACGGGCCACCGCCGGTGCTGTGCTGCTCGGAGGGCAGGACGTCTCCGGCACGCCGACCAACAGGCGCGACATCGGCATGGTGTTCCAGGCGTACTCGCTGTTCCCGCACCTCAGGGTGATCGACAATGCGGCCTTCGGGCTGCGGCGGCGTGGCGTCGGGCGGGCGAAGGCGACGTCCCGGGCGGGCGACGCCCTCGACCTCGTGGGGCTCGGGCACCTCGCCGACCGCTTCCCGCACCAGCTGTCGGGCGGCCAGCAGCAGCGCGTCGCGCTCGCACGGGCCCTGGTGACGGAGCCGCGCGTGTTGCTGCTGGACGAGCCGCTGTCGGCGCTCGACGCCAAGGTGCGGGTCCAGCTGCGCGACGAGATTCGGCGCATCCAGCTGCGCCTCGGCACGACCACGGTGTTCGTGACGCACGACCAGGAGGAGGCGCTCGCGGTCTCCGACCGGATCGCGGTGATGAACGCCGGCCGAATCGAGCAGATCGGCACTCCGGAAGACCTGTACCTGCGCCCCGCGACGCCGGGTGTGGCCGCCTTCGTCGGCCTGTCGTCGGTCGTGCCCGCGATGGTCGCGGGCGGCGTCGCGTCGGTCCTGGGCACCGACCTGCCGCTGGTGGGTGAGGCCCCGGACGGGCCGGGCGAGGCGTTCCTCCGCCCCGAGAACGTGCGCCTCGGCGGCCCCATCGCCGCTGTCGTGCAGGAGTCCACGTTCCTCGGCTCGATGCGCCGCACGCTTGTGCGCACCGAGAGCGGAGCCATGCTCTGGATGCAGCACGCCGCCGGCGAGCGGCTCGCGTTCGAGGAGCGCGTGACAGTGGCGATCGACCCGGCGCCGGTGGTGGTGCGGGCGTCCTCGTAGCAGCCGCGGCGGGGTGCCGCGCGCACGGCGCGGCGGCGGGGCGCCCGCGCGGATATCATCGCGGGATGACCGAGGCAGCTCCTCCGCTGCGGCGCGGCTGGGCGGTGGGCGCTGCCGCGGTGACCGTGGGCGTGTACGTGCTGGCGCTGTGGGCGATCGAGCTGGTGGACACGCTGACAGCGAATCAGCTGGATGGCGGCGGCATCGCTCCCTGGCGGCCCGACGGCGCGTGGGGGATCCTGTGGGCGCCGCTGCTGCACAGGGGCTGGTCGCATCTGATCGCCAACACGCTCCCCGCTCTCGTGCTGGGATTCCTGACGTTGGCCGTCGACTACCGGCGCGGGCTCATGGCGACGGCCATCATCTGGATCGGCGGGGGAGCGGCCGTGTGGCTCACGGGCGGGCCCGGCACGGTGCATCTCGGGGCCAGCGGCCTGGTCTTCGGATGGCTGACCTACGTCATCCTGCGCGGTGTCTTCAGCCGGCGCCTCGGCCAGATCGTGATCGGCCTGATCGTGGCGGCGCTCTACGGCGCGGTGCTGTGGGGCGTGCTGCCCGGTCAGCCCGGAGTCTCGTGGCAGAGCCACCTGTTCGGCGCGATCGCCGGCGTGCTGGCCGCGCTGTGGCTGCGCGAGCGGCGCCGCTGACGATCCGATCGGAGCAGCGCGGCGCGTCGTCGCCAGGGGATCCCGGCTTCTCAGGATGCCTGCGCGCGATCCGATCCTGAGGACGCGGGATCTCCGGACGACGCGGGATCTCCGGACGACGCGGGATCTCCTGAGGACGCGGGATCTCCTGAGGACGCGGGGTCTCCGGACGACGCGGGATCTCCGGACGACGCGGGATCTCCGGACGAAGCGAAGCGGCCGGCCCCCAGGGGACCGGCCGCTTCGCGTGAGAGCGGGCTCAGGAGAGCGCGCGCTGCATCAGGTCGGCGTGCTCCGACGCGTGCACCTTCGACGAGCCCGTGGCGGGCGAGGCCGACGCGACGCGCGAGGCCACGCTGATCGAGCGGCCCTTCAGGTGCTTCGCGAGCTCCAGCGCGATGAACGGCCAGGCGCCCTGGTTCTCGGGCTCATCCTGCACCCACACCAGCTCCGCGTTCGGGTAGGTGTCGAGCACCGCGTTCAGCTCGGCGACCGGCGCCGGGTAGAACTGCTCGAGACGCACGAGCGCGATCTCGGGGTTGGGGCGCTTGTCGAGCTCGCCGCGCAGATCCCAGTGGATCTTGCCGGAGTGCAGCAGCACCTTCTTGACCGCGGCCTTGTCGCCGCCGCGGTTGTCGTCGAGCACGGGCTCGAAGCGGCCGGTCGTGAAATCGGCCACCTCGCTGGTCGCGCCGCGCAGGCGCAGCATCGCCTTGGGGGTGAAGACGATCAACGGCTTGCGCGGCCGCGAGTACGCCTGACGACGCAGCAGGTGGAAGTACGACGCCGGCGTCGAGGGACGCGCGACCGTCATGTTGTCCTGGGCGCACAGCTGCAGGAAGCGCTCGATGCGGGCCGACGAGTGGTCGGGTCCCTGGCCCTCGTAGCCGTGGGGGAGCAGCAGCACGACGCTCGACTGCTGGCCCCACTTCTGGTCGGCCGCCGAGATGTACTCGTCGATGACCGACTGCGCACCGTTGACGAAGTCGCCGAACTGGGCCTCCCACAGCACGAGCGCGTCGGGGTTCTCGACCGAGTAGCCGTACTCGTAGGCGAGGGCGGCGTACTCGCTCAGGAGCGAGTCGTACACCCAGAACCGGCCCTGGTTCTCCGACAGGTTCACCAGCGGCAGCCACTCCTGGCCGTTCACGCGGTCGTGGAACGTCGCGTGACGCTGCACGAACGTGCCGCGGCGGGCATCCTGACCCGCGAGGCGCACCGACGTGCCCTCCAGCAGCAGCGAACCGAACGCGAGCAGCTCGCCGAAGCCCCAGTCGATCTGGCCGTTGCGGCTCATCTGCACGCGCTTGTCGAGCAGCTGCTGCAGCTTGGAGTGCACCGTGAAGCCCTCGGGCTTGTTCGCGTGCGCGTCGCCGATCTGGTGGATGACCTCCACCGGCACGCCCGTGACGTCCGGCTCGCCGACGACCGACGCCTCCGCGAGGGCCTCGGCGTCGATCACGGGGTTCGAGCCGGTCTCGGCCGCGTGCGTCTCGGCGAAGGCGATCTCCAGGCGCTCCTGGAAGTCGCGCTTGGCCTGCTCGTACTCCTCCTCGGTGATGTCGCCGCGGCCCACGAGCGCCTCGGTGTACAGGCGGCGGGTCGAGCGCTTCGCCTCGATGAGGTTGGTCATGAGCGGCTGCGTCATCGACGGGTCGTCGCCCTCGTTGTGACCGCGGCGGCGGTAGCAGACGAGGTCGATCACGACATCGCGGTGGAAGCGCTCGCGATACTCGAACGCCAGCTCCGCGACCCGCACGACGGCCTCGGGGTCGTCGCCGTTGACATGGAAGATCGGGGCCTGGATGGTCTTGGCGACGTCCGTGGCGTACACCGACGAGCGGCCGTCCTGCGGCAGCGTGGTGAAGCCGACCTGGTTGTTGACGACCACGTGCACCGTGCCGCCGGTGCGGTAGCCGCGCAGCTGCGACATCTGCAGCGTCTCGACCACGACGCCCTGGCCCGCGAAGGCCGCGTCGCCGTGCACGAGGATCGGCAGCCACGTGAACGAGCCGACCGGCTTGCGGTCCTGCTTGGCACGGACGATGCCCTCGAGCACGCCGTCGACGGTCTCGAGGTGCGACGGGTTGGCGGCGAGGTAGACGTCGAGCTCGGCGCCGCCCTCGGCGACGAACGTGCCCTCGGTGCCGAGGTGGTACTTCACGTCGCCGGAGCCGCGCTTGTTGCCGGGCAGGGCGCCCTCGAACTCCTGGAACACCTGGCCGTACGTCTTGCCGGCGATGTTGGTGAGCACGTTCAGGCGGCCGCGGTGCGCCATGCCGATGGCGGCTCCGTCCAGACCCGCCTCCGCCGCGCCCTCCAGGATGCGGTCGAGCAGCGGGATGAGCGACTCGCCGCCCTCCAGCGAAAAGCGCTTCTGGCCGACGTACTTGGTCTGCAGGAAGGTCTCGAACGCCTCGGCCTCGTTCAGCTTGCGCAGGATGCGCAGCTGGTCGTCGTGGTCGGGCTTGGAGTACGCCCGCTCGAGCTTCTGCTGGAACCACTCGCGCTGCTCGTGGTCGTGGATGTGCATGTACTCGATGCCGGTCGTGCGGCAGTACGAGTCGCGCAGCACACCCAGGATGTCGCGCAGCTTCATGGTGCGCTTGCCGCCGAAGCCGCCGGTCACGAACTCGCGCTCGAGATCCCAGAACGTCAGGCCGTGCGACTCGATCTCGAGGTCGTGGTGCAGGCGCTGCACGTACTCGAGCGGGTCGATGTCGGCCATCAGGTGGCCGCGCACGCGGTAGCTGTTGATGAGCTCCTGCACGCGAGCGGTCTTGTCGACGCGCTCGGCCAGATCGACCGCCACGTCGCTGTTCCACTGGATCGGCGCGTACGGGATGCGCAGCGCTGCGAAGATGTCCTCGTAGAAGCCGCGCTGCCCGATGAGCAGCTCGTGCACCTTCTTGAGGAACTCGCCCGATCCGGCACCCTGGATGACCCGGTGGTCGTAGGTGCTCGTGAGCGTGATGGTCTTGCCGATCGCCAGCTCGTTGAGCGTCTTCTGGCTCGCGCCCTGGAACTCGGCCGGGTACTCGAGGGCGCCGGCGCCGATGATGCAGCCCTGGCCCTTCATGAGGCGGGGCACCGAGTGCACGGTGCCGATGCCGCCCGGGTTCGTGAGCGACACCGTGGTGCCGGCGAAGTCGCCAGCCGTGAGCTTGTTGGCGCGCGCACGCTTGACGAGATCCTCGTACGCGGCGAGGTACTCGGTGAACGACAGGGTGTCGGCGTTCTTGATGCTCGGGACGAGCAGGGCGCGGGTGCCGTCGGGCTTGGGAAGGTCGATCGCGATGCCGAGGTTGACGTGCGCCGGCGCGACGACCGAGGGCTTGCCGTCGATCTCGGCGTAGAACACGTTCTGGCTCGGGAACTCCTTCAGCGCCTGGATCAGGGCCCAGCCGATGAGGTGCGTGAAGCTGACCTTGCCGCCGCGCGTGCGCGACATGTGGTTGTTGATGACGATGCGGTTGTCGATCATCAGCTTCGCCGGGATGGTGCGGACGCTCGTGGCCGTGGGGACGGTGAGCGACTCGTCCATGTTCTTGGCGAGGGTCTTCGGCATGCCCTTGAGCACGGTCACGACGTCCTCGTCGGCCTTCGCCTCCGGCTCGGCCTTCGCGGCCGGCTTCTGCGGCGCGTCGGCCGGGATGGGAGCCGGCGCCGCGGGCTTCGCGGTGGTGCGGGCGATGGGCTGCTGGCCGATCACCGGGATGGGCGCAGTCGGCGGGTGAGCCTCCTGCGCCGCAGCGGCGGGCGCTGGCGCCGCGGGGGCGGCGGGTGTGCCGGCCTGGTAGGCCTCCAGAACGGGCCACCACTCCTTGTCCACCGAGTTCTTATCGACCTTGAACTGCTCGTAGAGCTCTTCCACGAGCCACTGATTGGCCCCGAACTCTCCGTCGTTCGCGGTCCCGGTGCCCGTTCCCTGGGTCGACACGGCCGATTCGCCTTCTTTCATCGGTGAAATTCGTTCCTGCGCGCGCGACGAAGCGCTGACGCGTACGCCTGAAAAGCCTAGCCCAGATCCCGGTGGGACCACCCGCCTCGGCCCTATGCGGAGGTCCCTCTCAGGACGGATGCGCGCCGCTCGCCCCTGTCGCTATCTTGAGCGGCAGGCGGGGGCGCAGAGGATGCCGTTCGCCGTGTCGAATGGAGTGACTCTTGCTGGATCCCTTCACCCTGCTGTTCACCGTCGGCCCGATCGTGGTCGGCGTCATCGTCCTTGCGCTCATCGTGACCCTGCTGTTCCGAGCCTGGTACCGGATCGCGAAGGCCGACGAGGCCCTCGTGATCGTCGGAAAGAACCAGCGCGGCGCGGACGGCGAGACGTCCCGCATCACTGTGGTCACGGGCGGCGGTGCCATCGTCAACCCGATCACACAGCGGGCCGAGCTGATCTCGTTGCGCGCCCGTCAGATCAACGTCGAGCCCACGGCGCAGTCGTCGAACGGCGTCACGGTCGACGTGACCGGCGTCGCGCTGTTCAAGATCGGCTCTGACCCCGAGCAGGTGCGCCGCGCCGCCGAGCGGTTCGCCTCGCAGGACAGCGCGATCGAGCAGTTCACGCGCGAGCAGCTCGAGGGCTCGCTCCGCGGTGTGGTCGCGATGCTCACCGTCGAGCAGCTCATGCGCGACCGGCAGCAGCTGTCGGACCAGATCGCCGAGAACATCAAGGGCGACCTGGAGGCGCAGGGCCTCATCCTCGACTCGTTCCAGATCCAGGGCATCACCGACAAGAACGGCTACATCGAGGCGCTGGGCGCGAGCGAGATCGAGCGGGTCAAGCGCGACGCCCAGGTGGCCAGCATCACGGCGCAGCGCGAGGTGCAGCGCAACAAGATCGCCACCGACGAGCAGAACCTGGTCGAGTACACGGCGTACCAGAAGAACACCGCCAACGCGAAGGCCGAGATCGGCCGGGCCAACGCCGAGGCCGAGGCGGCCGAGAAGCTGGCACGCGAGAAGCTCGAGCAGGGTGTGCTGGAGCAGGCCGCCATGAACCAGGCGGCCAAGCTCGACGCCGAGGTGCGCCGGGTGGCGGAGGCGGCCGCGTACGAGCGCCAGCAGAAGGCCGATGCCGAGGCGTACGAGCAGCAGAAGCAGGCGGATGCCGAGGCGTACGCCCGGATCAAGGAGGCCGAGGCGCAGGCCCGGATCGCCGAGCAGAAGGCCCTCGAGCTGAAGACCCGCGCCGCGGCCGACGCCGAGACGGTGCGCCTGGCCGCCGAGGCGGACGCGCTGGCGAAGCGCGCCGCCGCCGAGGCCGCCGCGTTCGCCGCGCAGCAGGAGGCGGAGGGCACGAAGTTCCGCGCCGAGGCCGACGCCGAGGCCATCCGGCTCGCGGGCGACGCGAAGGCGTCGGCGATCAAGGCCGAGGCCGCAGCCATCGCCGAGCACGAGGAGGCCCTCATGGCGCAGCGCGCGATCGAGGCCGTCGTGCCGATGATGGCCGAGTTCGCCAAGGGCTATCAGCGCGTGGGCTCCATCACGGTGCTCGGCGGCGAGGGCGGCGCCTCCAGCCACCTCGCGAGCGAGCAGGCCGTGGGCATGCGCGCCACGTTCGACGCGGTGAAGGCCGCGACGGGCGTCGACCTCGGCGCCATCATCGCCGGCCGCGCGGTCGGCGAGGGCATCGGCGAGGGCATGCGCTCTGCCGCTCCGGCCGGGCCCGCAGCGGCGGCAGAGACGACCGCGGCTCCGGCGCGGCGCTCGCGCGCCGCACGCGACGCCGAGGCCGCCGTCTCGGAGGGCGACGCCGCGCCGTCGCTCTGACGAGAAGTCGTAGCGCGGGGCGCTCCTGGTCCCTACCGTGGGAGCCATGAGCGCCCCGTCGCGCGAGCTCGCCGAGTGGCTGCTCGACTCCGATCCGGCCCTGCGCTGGCAGGTCGAGCGTGACATCCTGCGCCTTCCCGAGGAGGCGTGGCGCGCCACGCGAGCGCGGGTGGCGGAGGAGGGGTGGGCGCGCACGCTGCTCGACCGACAGGACGCGGAGGGCACGTGGGCGCGCGGCGCGCACTTCCCGGGTGAGGGCTGGCGAGCGGCCGGCGTCGCCGAGGGCGAGGTCGGGGAGCACGCCCAGCCGTGGGTGTCGACCGACTGGACCCTCAAGGCACTGCAGGAGTGGGGCCTCGATCCGGCCGTGCTCGGAGACACGGCGGAGCGGATCGCGGCCAACTGCCGCTGGGAGTATGACGACCTGCCGTACTGGGGCGGCGAGACCGACGTCTGCATCAACGCGATGACCCTGGCCTCCGGCGCGTGGCTCGGGGCGGACGTCTCGGCGCTCGCCGCGTGGTTCCCCGCACACCAGCTCTCCGACGGCGGGTGGAACTGCGAGTGGGTGGAGGGATCGACCCGGTCATCGTTCCATTCCACGCTGAACGCCCTGGAGGGGCTGCTGGCCTACGAGCGGATCACCGGCGACGCGTCGGTGCGAGGGGCGCGCCTCCGCGGCGAGGAGTACCTGCTCGAGCGCCGGCTGCTGTACCGGCTGTCGACGGGCGAGCCGGTGGGATCCTGGGCGACGACGTTCTCCGCCCCCGCTCGCTGGCGGTACAGCATCCTGCGTGCCCTCGACCACTTCCGCGCCGCCGCCGCGCACGATGGCACAGAGCCCGATCCGCGCCTGGCCGAAGCCGTGGCGCGCGTGCGCGCGGCGCGCCGGGACGACGGGCGATGGCTGCAGGGCGATCGCGAGCCCGGCCTCGTGTGGGTGCACGTGGACGTGCCGCCCGGCGAGCCGTCCAAGTGGCTCACGCTGATCGGCACGCGGGTGCTCGACTGGTGGGACTCCGCGACGGGAGAGCGCGAGGCGTCCGCTTCTCCAGCACTCCCATAGGCGCGCGCCCGTATGATCGAACCACCATGGACGACCCTCCCAGTAGTCACTCGCCCCACGTCCGCACCTCGCTCCCGCAGGGAGGTGAATCGCGATGGATCTCATCCTGATCGGCGTGGGGCTTCTCCTGACGGTGGGCACGGGCCTCTTCGTCGCCAGTGAGTTCGCGCTGGTCAATCTCGACCGCGCGGACCTCGAGGCGCGCCAGGCGCGCGGCGAATCCCGGCTGACGATGACGATCGCCGCGCTGCGACGCACCTCGACGCACCTGTCGAGCGCGCAGCTGGGCATCACCCTGACCACGCTGCTGACCGGCTACACGCTCGAGCCCGCGTTCTCGCACCTGCTCGAGCCCGTGCTGGCGTCGTGGGGTCTCGCCGAGGCGGCGGTGGCGCCGATCGCCACCGTGGTGGCCATGGCGGTGGCGACCATCCTGTCGATGATCCTGGGCGAGCTGGTGCCCAAGAACTTCGCTCTTGCGCTGCCGCTCGCCACCGCCAAGGTGGTCGCGCCCTTCCAGATCGCCTTCACCGCGATCTTCCGGCCGGCGATCGCGCTGCTCAACGGCAGCGCCAACGCCGTGCTGCGCGGATTGGGCATCGAGCCGAAGGAGGAGCTGTCGGGCGCGCGCACGGCAGAGGAGCTGTCGTCGCTCGTGCGCCGGTCGGCCCTGGCCGGAGTGCTCGAGGAGGACACCGCGACGCTGCTCGACCGCAGCCTGACGTTCGCGCGCCTGACCGCGGGCGACGTGATGACCCCGCGGCCACGCGTGCACGCCGTCGCGGCGGGCGACTCGACCGACGACGTGATCGAGCTCGCGCGCCAGACCGGGCACAGCCGATTCCCCGTGTTCGGGGAGTCGATGGACGACATCGTCGGCATCGTGCACCTCAAGGCCGCCGTGTCGGTGCCGCGCGAGCGGCGGGCCGACGTGCCCGCGGCCGCGCTCGCGACCGATCCGCTGCGCGTGCCCGAGACCGTGCACCTCGATCAGCTGGTCTCCGAGCTGCGTTCGCGCGGCTATCAGATGGCCGTCGTGGTCGACGAATACGGCGGCACAGCGGGCGTCGTGACGCTCGAGGACCTCGTCGAGGAGATCGTCGGCGAGGTCGCGGACGAGCACGACCGACGTCCGGCCGGCGTCGTGCGGCACCGTGACTCGCTCACGTTCCCCGGGCAGCTGCGCCCCGACGAGCTCCGCGACCGCGCCGAGATCGTGGTGCCGGAGGACGACGCGTACGACACGGTCGGCGGTTACATCATGAGCGTTCTCGAGCGCATTCCCGCCGTGGGCGACGCCGTGCGCGTCGAGGACGGCGTGCTCACAGTCGAGCGGATGGACGGACGTCGCGTGGACAGGGTGCGCTACACGCCCGACCCGCTGCCGAGCGACGGCAACGACGATCTGCCCGGCATGGCCACGGAGAAGGGGGGCGAGCGATGAGCGACTGGATGGGAATCGTCTGGCTCGTGGTGCTGCTGCTCGCCAACGCCTTCTTCGTGGGGGCCGAGTTCGCGGTCATCTCCGCGCGCCGCTCGCAGATCGAGCCGATGGCGGAGCGCGGCTCGCGCGCCGCGAAGACCGCGCTGTACGCGATGGAGCACGCCACTCTCATGCTGGCGACCTCGCAGCTGGGCATCACGATCTGTTCGCTGCTGATCCTGAACGTGTCGGAGCCGGCCATCCATCACCTTCTCGAGGTGCCGCTGGGCCTGACGGGGCTGCCCGAGGGGCTCGTCGACACGGTCGCGTTCGCGATCGCGCTCGTGCTGGTGTCGTACCTGCACGTGGTGTTCGGCGAGATGGTGGCCAAGAACCTCGCGTTCTCGGTGCCGGACCGCGCCGTGCTGCTGCTCGCGCCGCCGCTCGTGTGGGTCTCCAAGGTGTTCCACCCCGTGATCTGGGTGCTCAACTGGCTGGCCAACGGCGTGCTGCGCCTGTTCGGAGTGGAGCCGAAGAACGAGGCCGCGTCGACGTTCACGCTCGACGAGGTCGCGACGATCGTGACGCAGTCTCGTCGCGAGGGCGTGCTGGACGACGTCTCGGGAGCCGTGGCCGCCGCCGTGGAGTTCACCGACAAGAAGGCGGGAGATGTCGCGGTGCCGCTGAGCGAGATCGTCGCCCTGCCCGAGACGACGACGCCGGATGAGATCGAGCGCGCCGTCGCGAAGCACGGGTATTCGCGCTACGTGATCGTCGACGACGAGGGGCAGCCGGTCGGGTACGTGCACCTCAAGGACGTGCTGCGGGCGGCCGATGACGCGGATGTGCCGGAGAAGCAGACGCGTCCCATCCCGGCCAAGCGCATCCACCACATGGTTCCGGTGCAGGAGACGACCGACCTGGAGGACGCGCTCGCCGTCATGCGGCGCGCCGGCCGCCACCTCGCGCGCGTGCGCAACGCGCAGGGCGAGACCACGGCCGTGCTCTTCCTCGAGGACATCCTCGAGGAGCTGATCGGAGAGGTCCACGACGCGACCCGGCGACGCTGACCGGTGTGTCCCACTTCGCGCCCTTATGCGGATGTCTGAAGGGCGTGAAGTGGGACACGGTCACGCCGTGAAGGGCGCGAAGTGGGACACGGTCAGCCGGCGCGGCGGTAGGCGCGGAGGTACTGCGGCGGCCAGAGCGTGTGGGGGTCCTCGCCGAGCTCGACTGCCGCGCGCAGCGCGAAGTGCGGGTCTCGCAGCCACTCGCGGGCCGCGAAGATCGCGTCGGCGGAGCCGTCCTGCAGGATCTGCTCGGCCTGCGCACCGTTCGTGATGATTCCCACTGCGGCCACCGGCACCTCGGCGACCTCGCGGATGCGCGCCGCGAACGGCACCTGGTAACCGGGGCCGACCGACAGTCGCTGGTGGGCCACGAGGCCCGCCGACGAGACGTCGATCAGGTCGGCCCCGGCCTCGACGGCCCAGCGCGACACGGCCGCCACGTCGTCGGGCTCGAGCCCGCCCTCGGCGGCGTCCGAAGCCGAGAAGCGCACGAGGATCGGCACGTCCTCGCCCGCCTCGGCCCGTACGACGCGCACCACGTCGAGCACGAGCCGCGCGCGGTTCTCGAGCGCTCCGCCCCACTCGTCGTCGCGCACATTGCTGAGGGGCGACAGGAACTCGTGCAGCAGGTAGCCGTGCGCGGCGTGCACCTCGAGCACGTCGAAGCCGGCGTCGACCGCCCGTCGCGCGGCCGAGCGGAACGCCTCGACGACGGCCGCGATGCCCGCCGCGTCCAGGGCCACCGGCTCGGCATAGCCCTCGTACGCGATCGCCGAGGGCGCGACCGTGGTCCATCCGCCTTCATCCGCCGGCACGCTGCCGTCGAGCGGCACGCCGGCACGCTCGGCGAACGGCCACCACGTCGACGCCTTGCGCCCGGCGTGCGCCAGCTGCACCCCTGCGAGCGACCCGCG
The DNA here is from genome assembly GCF_040302945.1 of Microbacterium sp. NPDC096154. NCBI lineage: Bacteria > Bacillati > Actinomycetota > Actinomycetes > Micrococcales > Microbacteriaceae > Microbacterium > Microbacterium sp. NPDC096154. Next base: position 22,819 of record NZ_JBEOSM010000014.1, on the reverse strand, counting down.
CGCGTGGATGGAGTCCACCACGGGACGCCATGCGTCGCGCTGCGCATCGCTCCACAAGCCGGTGCAGCGCGGGGTGATGCGCCCCTCGGGGGTCACGGCGGTCGCCTCGGCGACGATCAGCCCCGCTCCTCCCGACGCGAACTGCGCGAGGTGCACGTGGTGCCAGTCGTTGGGCATCCCGTCGATCGCGCTGTACTGGCACATGGGCGCCACCCAGAGGCGGTTGCGGAAGACGGTGTCGCGCAGGGTCAGCGGGCTGAAGAGCAGGCTCATGGATCTCCGTGGCTCGGTATCGTGGCGGGCATGACGGCGGGCGGGGACGGGCGCGACTGGACCGCGCAGCATGTCGCGGGTGTGCTCCGTCTGCCAACGGACGCCGCTCACAAGTATTCCCGCGGCGTGGTCGGGCTGCGCACCGGATCGACGGAATACCCCGGCGCGGCGGTGCTGGGCGTCGAGGGCGCGGCACGCGCGGGGGCCGGGATGGTGCGGTGGTACGGCGAGGATCCGGATGTCGCGCGCCTCGTGCTGCAGCGGCGTCCGGAGACGGTGGTGCAGGGCGGGCGGATCGACGCCATGGTGCTCGGGTCGGGCGTCGACCCGCGGACCCGCTCCGACGACGTGCGGCTGGCGATGACGCAGGCCCTGCGATCGTCGGTGCCGTGCGTGGTGGACGCCGGCGCGCTCGACCTGGTGACCGACGCCCGCGGACCGATCGTCGTGACACCGCACGAGGGGGAGCTGCGCGAGGTGCGGATCCCACTGGGGCTCGGAGTCGACGACCTCGACGGCGACGATCCGCTGTCCGACCGGCTGCGGCGAGGGTTCGACGAGCGCGTGCTGATCGTGCGCGAGACCGCAGTGGCGCTCGGCGGCGTCGTGCTGCTCAAGGGAGCGCAGACCATCGTCGCGGCGCCGACCGGCTGGTGGACCGTCGTGCGCAGCGGCACGCCGTGGCTGGCGACCGCCGGCACGGGAGACGTGCTGGCGGGGGCGATCGGCGCGCTGGCCGCGTCGGCCGCCGCCGACAGCTCCCCGCGGGCCCTCGAGATCGACGCGCTCGCGGCCGTGGCCGCCACCGGAGCGTGGCTGCACGGCACGGCCGCACGCCTCGCGTCCGGCACCGTCGACGGTGGGCCGGGGCATCCGATCACCGCACTCGACGTGGCCGACCACCTGCCCGCAGCGTTCGCGGCCGCCCTCGCCGCCGCGGCGTGATGGCCCCGCTTCCTAAGATGAGACCCGTGCGGCGGCGGATCATCCTGTGGGGCGCTTTCGCGGTCGTGCACGCGCTCGTCGCCTGGCTCGGCTGGGTGATGCCGAACCAGCCCATGGGCGACGTCTACTTCGTCTACGAGCCCTGGTCGAATGCGGCCCTGAAGGGCTCCGACATCGTCGGCATCACCGAGACGTGGGTGTACCCGCACCTCGCCCTGGCGCCGATGGTGCTGGCCCACGCGTTCGGATGGCTCGGCTACACGGTCGCGTGGGCCGTGCTGGTGACGCTGTGCGACGCGGCGGCTTTCCACCTGCTGCTCGGCGACGCGCGCTCGCGCTCCCGCCGGGCCGCCGCGCGGTTCTGGCTGGCGTTCATCCTGCTGCTCGGCCCCGTGGGCATGTACCGGATCGACGCCATCACCGTGCCGATCGCGATCGCCGGGGTGCTGTGGCTCGCGCGCCGGCCGCTGGTCGCGTCCGCGCTGCTCACGGCGGGGGCCTGGATCAAGGTGTGGCCGGCGGCCCTGCTCGCCGCGGCCTTCGTCGCCGTGCCCCGCGGGCACGGCCGCCGTCGCGGCGAGATCGCGACCGGGGCGCTGGTGACCTCGGCGGTGATCGTGCTCGTGGTGGTGCTGGCGGGAGGGGTCACGCACCTGCTCGGCTTCGTGACGGAGCAGACGGGCCGCGGCCTGCAGATCGAGGCGCCCGTGAGCACGGCGTACATGTGGGGCGCGGCCCTGCGGGTCGAGGGCTGGTGGCTGTTCTACGACCGGGACATCCTGACCTTCCAGGTGACCGGACCGAAGGTCGACGCGGTCATCGCGGTGATGACGCCGCTGCTCGCGCTCGCCGTGGCCGGCGTGGCGGCGCTCGGCGCGGTCAAGGCTGCGCGAGGTGCCTCGGCACGGCGCCTGCTGCCGCCGCTCGCGCTGGCGCTCGTGGCGACGTTGATCGTGCTCAACAAGGTGGGCTCGCCGCAGTTCCACGACTGGCTCATCGCGCCGCTCGTGCTGTGGCTGGTGCTGGACCGTCGCCGGGCGCGCCCGCTCGCGGCGCTCGCGCTGCTTTCCGCCGCGCTCACCCAGCTCGTGTACCCGCTGCTGTACGGGCAGCTGCTCGGCGCCGAGGCTGTGGCCGTGGCGGCGCTGACCGCCCGCAACGTCGTGCTGGTCGCGCTCCTGGCATGGGCCGTCGTGCGCGTGGTGCGCGTGCCGATCCCCGCCGCCGTGCGACGCCCTTCCGTCGCGATCCCCGAAGCCGTCTGATCGAAAGGAACACCATGCTCGTCGCCTTCTCCGTCGCCCCCTCCGGCTCCGGCGCCGCCAACCCCGAGGGCTCCGTGCACGACGCCGTCGCCGCGGCGGTCAAGGTCGTGCGCGAGTCGGGCCTGCGCCACCGCACCACCTCGATGTTCACCGAGATCGAGGGCGACTCATGGGATGAGGTGATGGATGTCGTCAAGCGGGCCACGGAGGCTGTGATGCCGTTCGGATCGCGTGTCTCGCTTGTGCTGAAGGCTGACATCCGGCCGGGTTACACGGGCGAGATCGACGGGAAGATCGAGCGTCTCGAGGCCGCGATCGCGGAGTCGGACGAGGCCTGACGCCAGCCTCCGGGCGGCTCGTCAGGCGTCGGACGGATCGTCAGGCCGGCGCCCGCTCGGCTCCGGGATGTCGGAACCTCCTCCTAGGCTGCGCGCGTGACGGAAGAGGTCAAGGCGGCGTTCGCGCGCACGGCTGACGAGATCGGCGCACTCATCGATGTCCTCCGCCACGGCCGGCTCCAGCCATCCGGCATACGACGCGCGGACAGCGGCACGCTCATCGTGCTCGAGTACCTCGAGGATCGTCTCTCGGGTGGGCTCTCGCGCCGGGATCAGCGTCTCTTCCCCGCAGACCTGGACCCGCTGCACGGAAAGCGGCTCGCGGAGCTCGCCCGAGAGATCCGCGACTTCCTGACGCATCTGCGCGTCCATATCGAAGACGGGCGGCTCGTCCCGACGAGAGCCGAGATCTGAGCCACGGTCGCTGCCTCGCGACGCCGAAGCGGACGACGCTCCTCTCGCACAGCGGCGCCCACCCCGCCCGGACCGGGATAGGCTCGACCGCATGACCTCCTCGACCCCGTCGAGGGGGGCGGCGATGTGGGCGCTCCTCTCCCTCGCCATCGGCTCCTTCGGCATCGGCATGACCGAGTTCGTCTCGATGGGCCTGCTGCCCGGCATCGCGCGCGACCTGCTCGCCGACTCATGGGTCGCGAGCCAGGAGGACGCGATCGCCCAGGCCGGCCTGCTCATCAGCGTCTATGCCCTCGGCGTCGTGATCGGCGCTCCGCTGATCGCCGGCTACGCCGCACGTTTCGCGCGGCACCGCGTGCTCATCGTCCTGGCGGCGGCGCTGCTGCTCGGGAACCTCCTCACGGTGCTCGCTCCCACCTTCGAGACCGTGGCGCTCGCCCGCCTGATCGCCGGTCTGCCGCACGGTGCCTACTTCGGCATCGCGGCCATCGTGGCCGCCGACCTGCTCGGCCCCGGCAAGCGCGCGCAGGGAGTCTCGATCGTGATGAGCGGCCTCACCGTGGCCAACGTCGTCGGCGTGCCCGTGGGCACGTGGCTCGGGCAGCTCGCCGGCTGGCGGGTCGCGTACGGCGTCGTCGTGGGGCTCTTCGCGCTCGCGGCGCTCATGATCGCCTTCGTCGTGCCGTCGATGCCGGGCCAGGGCTCCCGCTCGCTGCGGCACGAGCTCGGCGTGTTCCGCATTCCGCAGGTGTGGCTCACCCTCGGCATCGGCGCGATCGGCTTCGGCTCGTTCTTCGCGATCTACAGCTACATCTCGCCCATCATGACGGACGTCGCCGGCGCTCCGGAGTGGGCGGTCCCGATCGCGCTGGTGGCGACGGGCCTCGGCATGACCGTCGGCAACCTCGTGGGCGGCGTCGTGGCCGACCGCAACCTCGCTCGGGCCCTGCTCGCGGCGTTCGTGCTGCTCGCGGTCGGATCGGCCGTCGTGGGGGTCGCGGCGGCGCACCCCGTGACGCTGGTGGCCGCGATGTTCCTGTTCGGTGCGATCAGCGCGCTGGCGGGGCCTGCCGTGCAGACGCGCCTGATGGACGTATCAGGCGACCGCCCGACCATCGCGGCGGCGCTGAACCACTCGGGCATGAACATCGGCAACAGCCTCGGAGCCGCCCTCGGCGGCGGTGTGATCGCGCTCGGCTGGGGCTATGTCGCTCCAGCGTGGCTGGGTGTCGTGCTGGCGCTGCTGGGCGTGGGCATCGTGGTGGCGAGCCTCTCGCTCGAGCGCCGCAGCGTGCCCGTCGGGGTCTGACTGCCCTCGCGCCCGGCGGCTCCGGGCCGTCCGGCGCCGCGGGGCGGTCCGGCGGCGAGATCACATGCCGGCTCGCCGGGGCGCATCCGGCTGGTGAGATCACATCCGGGCGGGTGTCCGCTCGCCGGGCGGGTGTGCGCTCGCTCGCTCGCGTCTCGCTCGCGCGGCGCACTCAGCGCTCAGCGCGTGCCCCAGTTGTACTGCTGCTTCTGCAGCTTGAGGTAGACGAGCGTCTCGGTCGACATCACGCCGTCGAGCGTGCGGATGCGCGTGTTCAGCAGCTCGATGAGCTCCTCGTCGTCTTCGCACACGACCTCGGCGATCACGTCGAACGACCCCGCGGTCAGCACCACGTAGATCACGAACGGCAGGGCGCTGAGCGCCTCCGCCACGCGGCGGGTGTCTCCGGAGACCTTGATGCCCACCATGGCCTGGCGTGCGAAGCCCATCTGCACGGGGTCGGTCACGGCGACGATCTGGATGACCCCCGACTCGGTGAGCCGCTGCACGCGCTGGCGCACGGCCGCCTCGCTCAGCCCGACCGCCTTCGCGATATCGGAGTACGGGCGGCGCCCGTCCTCCTGCAGGAGCTCGATGATCGCCTTCGAGATGTCGTCGAGGGCGGCGGACGGGCGTTTCGCGGACATGTGACGATTCTGGCACTCTGCGGGAAGCTCGCCTACGGTTTTCGCACCGATGTCGAGGATTCGCTGCGGATTCCGTTGGTGTGCGCCTCGCGCGTGGCCTAGACTCCCCGGCATGACCGTCACCACCGACTCCGCCCCCACGAGCACCCTGACGGGTGGCCCCGCCCTGCCGCAGGAGCGCCGTCTCGTCACCGAGATCCCCGGCCCGCTCTCGCAGGAGCTGCTGGCGCGCAAGGCGGACGCGGTCGCGGCCGGCGTCGGGCACACGGCCCCGATCTCGGCGGTCGCCGCGGGCGGCGGCGTGGTCGTGGACGCCGACGACAACTCGCTGATCGACCTCGGATCCGGCATCGCCGTGACCACGGTGGGCAACGCGCACCCGAAGGTGGTCGAGGCCGTGCAGCGGCAGGTGGCCGCCTTCACGCACACGTGCTTCATGGTGTCGCCGTACGAGTCCTACGTCGCCGTGGCGGAGGCTTTGAACCGCCTCACGCCCGGGGACCACGCCAAGAAGAGCGCGCTGTTCAACTCGGGCGCCGAGGCGGTCGAGAACGCGATCAAGATCGCCCGCAAGCACACCGGTCGCCAGGCCGTTGTGGCGTTCGACCACGGCTACCACGGCCGCACCAACCTCACCATGGCGCTCACGGCCAAGGCGATGCCGTACAAGAGCGGTTTCGGCCCGTTCGCTCCCGAGGTCTATCGCGCGCCGCTGTCGTACCCGTTCCGCGACGGCCTCACCGGGGTCGAGGCCGCCGAGCGCGCGATCGCGATGATCGAGAAGCAGATCGGCGGCGACCAGGTCGCGGCCGTGATCATCGAGCCCATCCAGGGCGAGGGCGGCTTCATCGTGCCGGCCGACGGATTCCTCCCGGCCCTGGCCGAATGGTGCCGCGCGCACGGCGTCGTGTTCATCGCCGACGAGGTGCAGACCGGCTTCGGCCGCACCGGCGCCATGTTCGCGAGCGAGCGCTTCGGCATCGTTCCCGACCTGATCACCACCGCCAAGGGCATCGCCGCGGGCCTGCCGCTCGCCGCCGTCACGGGCCGCGCCGAGATCATGGACGCCTCGCACGCCGGCGGGCTCGGCGGCACATACGGCGGCAACCCGATCGCCTGCGCCGCGGCCCTCGCCGCGATCGACGCGTACGAGACCGAGAACCTCGTCGAGCGCGCCGACCAGATCGGCACGATCATCCGCGACCGCTTCACGGCCGTGCAGCAGGATGACGCCCGCGTCGGCGACGTGCGCGGCCACGGCGCGATGATGGCCGTCGAGTTCGTCGACCCCGCCACCGGAGCCCCGGATGCCGCACTGACCGCCGCGATCGCCAAGGCCTCCATCGCGCAGGGCGTGATCGTGCTGACCTGCGGCACGTACGGCAACGTGATCCGCTTCCTGCCGCCGCTCGCGATCGGCGACGACCTGCTGAACGAGGCGCTCGACGTCGTGACCGCCGCGCTCGCCGCGGCCTGATCGTGGCATCCGCCCCACCGAGGAGACACCCATGACCGAGATCACCCGCGACGTCGCGATCGTCGGCGCCGGCCCCGCCGGCCTCACTGCCGCGAACGCGCTCAAGGCCGCCGGCCTGACCGTGGCCGTGCTCGAGGCGCGCGACCGCGTCGGCGGCCGCACCTGGACGGACGACATCGACGGCGCCACCCTGGAGATCGGCGGACAGTGGGTCTCGCCCGACCAGGAGGCGCTGCTCGAGACGCTCGACGAGCTGGGGCTCGAGACCTTCGAGCGCTACCGCGAGGGCGACAGCCTGTACATCTCGCGGACGGGGGAGCTCACCCGCTTCACGGGCGACATCTTCCCCGTCGCTCCCGAGACCGAGGCCGAGCTCGTGCGACTGATCGACAAGCTCGACGCCCTCGCGGCCGAGGTCGACCCTGACCGCCCGTGGGAGCACCCGCGGGCCGCAGAACTCGACACCATCTCGTTCCAGGCCTGGCTGGAGGCCGAGACCGACGACCAGGAGGCGCGCGACAACATCGCGCTGTTCATCGGCCCGGCCATGCTCACCAAGCCGGCGCACGCCTTCTCGACGCTCCAGGCGCTGCTCATGGCGTCCAGCGCCGGCAGCTTCACGAACCTCGTCGACGCCGACTTCATCCTGGACAAGCGCATCGTCGGCGGCATGCAGGAGGTCTCTCACCGTCTGGCCGCACGCCTCGAGGGCGACGTGTTCCTCGGCGAGCCGGTGCGTCGCATCCAGCACGCAGAGGACAGCGTGGTCGTCACGAGCGACGGGATCACCGTGCGGGCGAAGCGCGTGATCCTCGCCCACGCGCCGGTGCTGTACAGCCGCATCTCGTTCGAGCCGCCGCTGCCGCGGCGCCAGCACCAGCTGCACCAGCACCTGTCGATGGGCTTCGTGATCAAGGTGCACGCCGTGTACGACCGCCCGTTCTGGCGCGAGGCGGGCCTGTCCGGCACGGTCTTCAGCCCGTACCAGCTGTGCCACGAGGCGTACGACAACACCAACCACCTCGACGAGCGCGGCACGCTCGTCGGCTTCGTGTCGGACCAGCACGCGGACAACGTGTTCGAGCTGTCGGACGAGGAGCGCAAGGAGCGCATCCTCGACTCGCTCGCGGCCTACTTCGGACCCGAGGCGAAGAGCCCCGTCGTGTACTACGAGAGCGACTGGGGCACCGAGGAGTGGACCCGCGGCGCGTACGCCGCGAGCTTCGACCTCGGCGGCCTCCACCGCTACGGCGCCGACCTGCGCACGCCGGTCGGGCCCATCCACTTCGCCTGCAGCGACATGGCGGGCGCGGGCTATCAGCACGTCGACGGGGCGATCCGCATGGGCCGCCACGTCGCACAGAACCTCATCACCGAGCTCGGCGCCTGACATCCCCACCCGGGACCGAGCCCCCTACCCGACCCCAGAGGAACCCATGACCGAAACCACGCAGCGGGGCGGCGTCCCGAACGCCGCCCCCGTCCAGACCGGCAAGCCCGGCCTCATCACCCAGGTGATCTCGAGCAAGGGGCTCGCCGTCGGCGCGGTCGGCCTCTTCGGCGCCACCGTGATCGGCGTCTCGACCGTCGCCCCCGCCTACACGTTCACCATCTCGCTGGGCCCGGTGGCCAGCGAGGTCGGCACGCAGGCGCCCGCGATCATCCTGCTCGGCTTCATCCCGATGCTGCTCGTGGCGCTCGGCTACCGCGAGCTGAACAAGGTGATGCCCGACTCGGGCACGACCTTCACCTGGGCGACGCGCGCATTCGGCCCGTGGATCGGCTGGATGGCCTCGTGGGGCCTCGTGATCGCGACGGTGCTCGTGCTGTCGAACCTCGCGGCCGTGGCCGTGGACTTCCTGTTCCTGCTGATCTCACAGATCGCGGGCAACCCGGCGATCGCCGACCTCACCTTCAATCCCTTCATCAACGTCGCGGTGTGCCTGCTGTTCATGGTCGGCGCGGCGTACCTGTCGTTCCGCGACATGAAGGAGTCGAAGGTCTTCCAGGTCGTGCTGGTCTCGTTCCAGGTGGGCGTGCTGGTGCTGTTCTCGGTGCTCGCGATCGTGAAGTCGTTCTCGGGCGGCTCGGGCGACCCACTGGCGTTCGACCTCAACTGGTTCAACCCCTTCGCCGTGGGCGACCTCTCGGCCGTCGTGGTGGGCCTGTCGCTGTCGATCTTCATCTTCTGGGGATGGGATGTCGCCCTCACGATGAACGAGGAGACGATCGACCCCGAGCGCACCCCCGGTCGCGCCGCGACGCTCACCGTGATCGTCGTGGGCGGTCTGTACCTGCTGCTCGGCGTCGCGCTCATGATGTACGCGGGCGTGGGCGACGCGGAGGGCGGCCTGCTGAACGACTCGATCATCGACAACGTCTTCTTCGGCCTGGCCGACTCGATCATGGGGCCGTTCGCGTTCCTGATCTCGCTCGCCGTGCTGGTCAGCTCGGCTGCCTCGCTGCAGTCGACCATCATCGGCCCGGCCCGCACGCTGCTCGCCATGGGCCACTACAAGGCGCTGCCGGCCCGCTTCGACTCCGTGCACCCGCAGCACCGCACCCCGGTGTTCGCGATCGTCGTGTCCGTCGCGGTCGCGGGGGGCTTCTACGCCGTGATGCGCTTCCTCAGCGAGAACGTGCTGTGGGACACGATCCTCACGCTCGGCATGATGATCTGCTTCTACTACGGCCTGACCGCGTTCGCGTGCGTGTGGTTCTTCCGCAAGCAGTGGTTCGACTCGGTCGGCTCGTTCGTCACGAAGCTCGCCGCGCCGCTCGTGGGCGGGGTCATCCTGCTCGCGATGTTCGTGATGACGATCCGCGACTCGCTCAGCCCCGACTACGGATCCGGCGAGAACATCGCCGGCATCGGCCTGGTCGGTCTGCTGGGCATCCTCATCATCGTGATCGGCCTGGTGTTCATGACGATCATGGCCGTCAAGCGCCCGGAGTTCTTCCGGGGCGAGGTGCTGCCCATGCAGCACGCAGACAGTGAGAAGGTGACTTCATGAGCACATACGCCGTCGTCAACCCCGCCACGGGCGAGACGGTCGCCGAGTACCCGGTGGCGACCGACGCCGAGATCGAAGACGCGACTGCCGCGGCCCACGCGGCCTTCCTCGAGTGGCGGGCGGTGCCCGTCGCCGAGCGCGCATCCGTCGCGCGCCGTATCGCCGAGCTGCACCGCGAGCGCCGCGCCGAGCTGGCCGCCGCGATCGTGCGCGAGATGGGCAAGCCGCTCGTGGCCGCCGAGGGCGAGGTCGACTTCGCCGCCGACATCGTGGAGTTCTACGCCGACAACGCGGAGACCATCACGGCCGACCAGCAGCTCGACATCCTGGGCGAGGGCACGGCGGTCGTGCGCCGATCGGCTCTCGGCCCGCTGCTGGGCATCATGCCGTGGAACTTCCCGGCCTATCAGGTGGCCCGCTTCGCGGCGCCGAACCTGGTGCTCGGAAACACGATCATCCTGAAGCACGCGCCGCAGTGCCCGGAGTCGGCCGCGATCCTCGCAGGCATCTACGCCGATGCGGGCCTTCCGGAGGGCGCGTACGTCAACGTCTACGCCAGCAACGAGCAGGCCGCGACGATCATCGCCGACCCGCGCGTGCAGGGTGTCTCGGTGACCGGATCGGAGCGCGCCGGATCGGCCGTGGCCGCGCTCGCGGGCCAGCACCTGAAGAAGGTGGCGCTGGAGCTCGGCGGGTCGGACCCGTTCATCCTGTTGTCGAGCGACGACCTCGACACCGTCGTGCAGAACGCCGTCGATGCGCGCCTGGACAACACGGGCCAGGCCTGCAACGCGGCCAAGCGGTTCATCGTGGTCGACGAGCTCTACGACGCCTTCCTCGAGAAGTTCACGGCCGCGATGCGCGGTGCGAAGGTCGGTGACCCGATGGACGAGGACACCGTGCTGGGCCCGCTGTCGTCGCTGGCGGCGGCCGAGCGGCTCGAGCAGCAGGTCGAGACGGCGGTCGCCCAGGGCGCACGCGTGGAGGTCGGCGGCGCGCGCGACGGCGCGTTCTTCCCCGCAACGGTGCTCACCGGCGTCACGCCCGACATGGACGTGTACCGCGAGGAGCTGTTCGGCCCCGTGGGCGTGGTCTACCGCGCGGCCGATGAGGCCGACGCCGTGCGCATCGCGAACGACACGCCCTTCGGCCTGGGCTCGTACGTGTACTCGACCGACCCCGTGCAGGCCGGCCGGGTGGCGGACGCGATCGAGGCGGGCATGGTCTACGTCAACTGCGTGCTGGCCGACAGCCCCGAGCTGCCGTTCGGCGGCATCAAGCGCAGCGGCACCTCGCGCGAGCTCGGCCTGCTGGCTGCCGACGAGTTCGTCAACAAGAAGCTGATCCGGGTGGCCTGAGGCCTCCTCGCGGCGGGCCCGGCGGATGATCCGCCGGGCCCGCCGTCGTCGATGGGCCGCATGCGGCGGTCGAGGCGTGCGCGTCGAGGACCGGGTGCGGGTCGAGTGCACACCAATGTGCGTGTGTTCTCGGGCCGGTGCGCGGCCGAGCGAGTGCACACGCACATTGGTGTGCACTGGCCAGACCTCCCCTCTCAGCGCAGGGGTGGCGTGAGGGGCGGGGGAGTGCGGCGCGAGCCGGTCGCCTCGAACGCGCACGCGAGCTGCAGCAGTGCGGCGTCGTCGTAGGCACGTCCGGCGAAGGTCAGCCCCACGGGCATCCGGGTGTCGCTCATCAGGCCCAGCGGCACGGTCACCGTGGGCACGCCGAGGTGCCGGATGGCGAGGTTGCCGTTCGCGACCCAGACGCCGTTGCGCCAGCCGAGGTCGGCCGACGCGGGGTTCACGTCCATGTCCGCGGGGGCCACGTCGGCCATGGCGGGGAAGACCAGCGCGTCGAGGCCGAGCTCGTCCATCCATGCCTCGAGGTCGAGGCGGCGCGTGGCTTCGAGGCCGGCGAGCCCCTCGGCCAGGTCATGGAAGTCGGCGAGCGTCGTCCCGGGATGATCGCGCACCCACTGCGGGTAGGCGGCGATGTCGTCGTCGAAGCCTGTGTAGCGGTCGGGCAGCGCGCCTTCGGGAGCGGGGAAGATCTCGGCGCCCTCGACGCAGGCGAGCCCCGGGAATGCCGGGTCGCCGTTGGCGGCGAGGAAGTCGTCCCAGGCCCAGGCCGACAGATCGAGGATCTCGCGGTCGAGGAACGCCTCGGGGACGAGCCCGCGTGTCCGGATGGTGGGGGCGCCCGGGCGGTCGCCCTCGTAGTTCGACACGAGCGGGAAGTCGACCTCCACGACCTCGGCACCGCACACCTCGAGCGCCGTGCGTGCCTGCCGCCACAGCTCGAGCACGGACGGGCGGGTCTCGACGCGCTGGCCTGTGGGGCCGCCGATGCCCGGACCGCCGGTGCCGGCATCCGGATCGGCACCGATGTACATCCGGGGCACGCCGATGCGGCGTCCTGTGAGAGACGCGGATGCCGCGAGCGCGCGATACGAGGTCGGCCGCGTCGCCGAGGCGGATGGGATGTGCACCCACGGCTGGGAGCGCCAGAAGTCGCCACGGGTCACGGGGTCGTCGGCGACGATCACGTCGAGCAGCTCGAGCAGGTCGGCCATGCTGCGCGTGTGGGGCACCACGACGTCCATGGTGGGCACGAGCGGCCAGTTGCCGCGCACCGAGACCACGCCGCGCGACGGTGTGTATGCGCACAGCGCGTTGCAGGATGCCGGGGCGCGGCCGCTGGACCAGGTCTCCTCGCCGAGCCCGAACGCCGCGAAGCTCGCAGCGGTGGCGGTGCCTGAGCCGTTCGACGAGCCCGAGCCGAAGGCGCTGGTGAGGTACTCCGGGTTGTACGGGCTCTCGGCGCGGCCGTAGAGGCCGCGCTGCATGCCGCCGTTCGCCATGGGCGGCATGTTCGTCAGCCCGAGGCAGATAGCCCCGCCCGCGCGCAGCCGCTCGATCGCGAAGGCGTCGCGGTGCGCCATGAGGTCCGCGAATGCCGGGCTGCCGGCTGCGGCGGTGAGCCCGCGCACGAGGTAGCTGTCCTTCGCGGTGTACGGGATGCCGTCCAGCGGTCCGAGCGTCGCACCCGCGGCTCGGCGAGCGTCGGAGGCGGCCGCCTCCGCGAGGGCCTCGGGGTTGCGCACGACGATCGAGTTCAGCGTCGCGTCATACGCGTCGATCCGGGCGAGGTAGGCCTGCACGAGGTCGACGGCGGTGGCGCGGCCATCGTCCAGCGCGGCGCGCAGCTCGGCGATGGACGCTTCGTGCACCTCGATCATCGTGCGTCTCCGGTCGCCGGCTGCTCCGCGATCGCGGGATGCTGTGCGCGGTCGACGGCAGCGAGCGCCGGCTGCTGCTGGGTGATGCAGTGGATGCCTCCGCCGCGCGCGAAGATCTCGCGGGCGTCGACGGTGGTCACGGTGCGGCCCGGGTACTCTTCGGCGAGGATCGACGCGGCGCGCGCATCGGCCTCGGCGTCGCCGAATCCGCACGCGATCACGCCGCCGTTCACCACGAGATGGTTGACGTAGCTCCAGTCGACCGGGCCGTGCGCGTCGGTGAGCGTGGCCGGGGCGGGCAGGTCGACGATCTCGAAGCCGCGGCCCGCGGCATCCTGCTGCTCCGCCAGCAGTGCCCGCAGCTCGCGCGTGACGGCGTGATCCGGGTGGGCCGCATCGCGCTGCTCGTGCAGCAGCAGGCGGCCCGGGGACGGGATGGTGGCGACGATGTCGACGTGACCGTTCGTGCCGAGGTCGTCGTAGTCGCGTGTGAGGCCGCGGGGCAGCCACACGGCGTGGGAGGCGCCGATGGTGCGCGCCATCTCGGCCTCGACCGTCGCGCGCGAGGCCCGCGGGTTGCGGCGCGGATCGAGCTGCACGGTCTCGGTGAGCAGCACGGTGCCTTCGCCGTCGACGTGGATGCCGCCGCCCTCGTTGACGAGGTCCGACCCGACGACCTCTGCGCCCGCGAGCTCGGCGATGAGTCGCCCGTGTCCGGCCGAGAGCCGCCATTCGGCCCAGTCGGGCGCGCCCCAGCCGTTGAAGATCCAGTCGACGGCGCCCAGCCGCGCACCGTCGGCGACGAACGTCGGCCCGTGGTCGCGCATCCAGAACTCGTCGACGGGTGCCTCGATCAGCTCGATGGCCGATGACAGGATGCGCCGTGCCCGCGCGGTCTCGGAGGGATCGACGAGCATCGTCACGGGCTCGTGCTCGGCCACGGCGTGCGCGACGGCCGCCCACGCGGCGTAGCCCGCCTCGCGTTCGACGTCGCTCGCGCCGAGCGTGACGCCCTCGCGCGGGAAGGCCATCCAGGTGCGCTCGTGCGGCTCGGTCTCCGCGGGCATGCGCCAGCTCATGCGTTCTCCGATTCTATTGATCACATGATCAATACTGTGACGATACGGGCTAGGCTGAGGGGGTGTCAACCGCATCGGGGCCGCGCGCACCGCGCCGCACGCCCGACGAGCGCCGTGCGGACATCGCACGTGCCGCCCGCGATATCGCGCTGGTCGACGGCCTCGGCGCGGTGACCATGCGCGCGGTCGCGGCGCGCGCGGGCGTCGCCCCCGCGCTCGTGGCCCACTACGCCGAAGGCGGGATGGACGCCATCGTCGCCGACGCGTTCGCCGGCATCGTCGGGCAAGAGCTCGACGAGGTCGCGGCGCTCGTGGCGGACGCGCCGGCACCGCCCGCCGCGCTCGCCGAGATGATCCGCACGCTCGCCGGTGGGGAGCGAGACGCGGTCACCGCGGTGTGGGTCGAGGCGTGGGCGCTGGGGCGCCGCAACGAGGCTCTCGCCGGCGCCGTCCGCTCGCAGATGGACGCGTGGCAGGCGCTGGTGCAGGGCCTCGTGGAGGCGGGCGTGGAATCCGGTGCCTTCGGCGTCGCCGATCCTGCCGCGGCCGCGTGGCAGGTGCTCGCCATGATCGACGGCACGGGCGCGCAGGCGCTCGTCCGATGGGGGGAGACGGCCGACCGCTCGGCGCTGCTGCTGCGGGCGGTCGAAGGCATGCTCGGCGCCTGACGCCGGGCCGATACGCTCGTCGCATGCCCGACCTGCCTGCCGCTGCGAACCGCGCCGCCTGGGTGAGCGACGCCATCCGCCTGCTGGACGCCGACGCCAACCGCAGCGCCGACACGCACCTGCACGTGTTCCCGCTTCCCGTGGAATGGGGGATCGACCTGTATCTGAAGGACGAGTCGGTGCACCCCACCGGCTCGCTGAAGCACCGGCTGGCGCGGTCGCTCATCCTGTATGCGCTGGTCAACGGGCGGGTGGGGCCGGGCACCGTGCTGGTGGAGGCGTCGAGCGGGTCGACCGCGGTCTCGGAGGCGTACTTCGCGCGGATGCTCGGTCTCGACTTCGTGACGGTGGTCCCGCGCAGCACCAGCCGCGAGAAGGTCGAGCTGATCGAGTTCTACGGCGGGCGCTGCCACTACGTCGACGATGCCTCGGCGATGTACGCCGAGGCCGAGCGGCTCGCCGCCGAGTGCGGCGGGCACTATCTCGATCAGTTCAGCTTCGCCGAGCGGGCCACCGACTGGCGCGGCAACAACAACATCGCCGACAGCGTGTTCCAGCAGCTCACGGCCGAGCGCTACCCGGTGCCGTCGTGGATCGTCGTGAGCGCGGGCACCGGGGGCACGAGCGCCACGTTCGGCCGGTACGTGCGCTACCGTCGGCACGCCACGCGCATCGCGGTGGTCGACCCCGAGAACTCGGCGTTCTACGGCGGGTGGAAGACCGGCGACCCCCAGTACACGACCGGTCGCAGCGGGCGCATCGAGGGCATCGGACGTCCCCGTGTCGAGCCGTCGTTCGTCCCGGGCGTGATCGACGAGATGATCCAGGTGCCGGATGCCGCCTCCATCGCGGCCATCCGGCTGCTGCGCGCGCGCACGCTCCACTGGGCCGGCGGGTCGACGGGCACCAACCTGTACGGCGCGTTCGAGCTGATCGCGCGCATGCGCGCCGCGGGTGAGACGGGAAGCGTCGTGACGCTGATCTGCGACGGCGGCGCGCGCTACGCGCACACGTACTACGACGACGACTGGGTCGCGGGACAGGGGCTCGACCTGGCACCGCACACCGCGCGCATGGAGCGCTTCCTCGAGACGGGCGAGTGGGCCTGAGCCCGACGCGCGCGGCGCACGGGCCCTGTTCGGTTCACAGGCCCTGTTCGGTTCACAGGCCCTGTTCGGTTCACGGGCGCGTTCTACTCACAGGTGCGCGGCGCGAGCCGCGATCGCCTCGAACACGTCGCGCGGCGCATCCCACGCCGTGCCGGGCCGAGGCCAGTGCAGGGCGAGGTCGGTGACGCCCGCCTCGGCATAGGCTCCGGCGAGATCGGCGAACGCATCGGCCGATTCGAGCCACGGCTCTGCCGTGAAGCCGGTCATCAAGAGCTTCCGCATCGCGGCCGGCTCGCGGCCCGCGGTCGTGCAGGCGTCCTCGAGACGGCGGATCCGGTCGCGAGTGTCGGCAAGGGGATCGCTGCCGTCCGGCGGATTGGCGATCCATCCGTCGGCGAGCTCGGCGGTCAGTCGCAGCCCGCGCGGGCCGTTCGCGGCGAGCCACAGCGGGGGCCGCGGTCTCTGCACGAGCCCGGCCGCGATGGTCGCCTCCTGGACGCTCCAGTGCTCGCCGGTCGCGCTGGCCGGCGACTCACGCAGCAGCAGATCGACCTCACGCGTCCACTCGGCGAACCGGTCGGCGCGCTCTCGGGGGGTGAACTGGCGGCCCAGCACCTCGCCGTCGCTGGTGCGCGATGCGCCGCCGGCTCCCACGCCGATCGTGAGCCGCCCCTGCGAGATCCTGTCGATCGTGCGGATGGCCGATGCGGTCGGGATGGGCGTGCGGAAGTTCGGCGACGTCACCAGGGTGCCCAGGCGCATGGTCGACGTGCGCGTCGCGGCGGCCGCGAGGGTGGCGTAGGCGTCGTCCCAGGGGGTATGTCCGCGCCAGGCCAGATGGTCGTAGACCCATCCTGTGTCGAAGCCGAGCGACTCGGCCTCGGCCCAGCGGTCGCCCATGGCCGGCCACTCCTCGATGGGCCACATCACCACTCCGACGCGCATGCGGTCATCCTCGCACGGAGGTCCGACACCGCTGCCGGCGGATGCGCCTACGCGTCCAGCAGGCGTCGCAGGTGGTGCCCGACGGCGGCGGTCTCGATGAGGAAGCCGTCGTGGCCGAAGTCGCTGGTCAGTACGACCGCCTCGTCGCCGTCGAGCGTGCGCGGAATGCCTCGGGCGATGCGGTGCTGGCCGTCGACGGGGAACAGCCGGTCTGTGTCGATGCCCAGCACGAGCGTCGTCGCGGTCACACGGCGCAGTGCCTCCTCGACGCCGCCGCGGTCGCGACCCACGTCGTGCGAGTCCATCGCCTCGACCAGCCGGATGTACGAGTTGGCGTCGAAGCGCCGTGTGAACTTGTTGCCGTGGAAGTCGAGATACGACTCCACCGCGAACCGGCCGCCGTGGCCGAGCGGGCTCACCCCCGACTGCCACGAGCGCTGGAACCGCTGGTTGAGCTCGGTGGGGCTGCGATAGTTCAGCAGCGCCATGCGGCGCGCGAGCGCCAGACCGCGGTGTGGACCCTCGCCGTCCGACGCGTTGTAGTACTCGCCGCCGCGGAAGCGCGGGTCGATGTGGATGGCCTCCAGCTGAACCGAGTTGAGCGCGATCTGATCGGCCGTGTTGACGGGCGGAGCCGAGAGCACCGCGAGCCGGGCCAGGCGATCCGGATGCGATACGCCCCACTCGAGCGCGTGCATCCCGCCCATCGACCCGCCCACGACCGCCGCCCACACGTCGATCCCCAGCGCGTCGGCCAGCCGAACCTGCGCCGCGACCTGGTCGCGCACCGTGAGGTAGGGGAAGCGCGACGCCCACTCCTCGCCGTCGGGATGGATGCTCGCCGGGCCGGTCGAGCCCTGGCATCCGCCCAGCATGTTCGGGGCGACGACGAACCAGCGGTCGGTGTCGATCGGGGCGCCCGGGCCGACGATGTCCTCCCACCATCCCGCCGTCGGATGGCCCGCTCCGGCCGGGCCGCGCGCGTGGCTGTCGCCCGTGAGTGCATGCAGGATGAGCACCGCGTTGTCGCGGGCCGGGCTCAGCTCGCCCCAGGTCTCGTAGGCCAGGCGGAACGCCGGCAGCGCCCCGCCGCTCTCGAGCGGCAGGTGCCCGAAGCCTGCGAAGCGCCGGTCGCCCGCCGGGTCGCCGTCGCGCCAGGCACCCGAGGCGCGCGGCCGGCCGACCATGGACCGTGCGTCGGCCTCCGTGACGAGGCTCGACGGCACCGTGTCCTCGGAGATCTGCCAGTCCATGCGCTCATTCTGCCGTGCCGGGGGTGTGCGCCCCGCACGTGTTACGGCCCGCGAGAATGCGACTCCGCGCTGAGAATGCGGTCGTGCCCGGATTCTCAGCGCGGAGGTGGATTGTCGCGGTTCGGCGGTGGGGGAGCCGGGGTCAGCCGCGGGCGGCGGCGGAGACCTCGCGCGCGGCGGCGAGCGCCTGCTCGAGGTCGGCGATCAGGTCGGCGACGTTCTCGAGCCCGACCGAGAGGCGCACGAGCCCGGGCGTGACGCCCGCGCTGAGCTGCTGCTCGGGCGTGAGCTGCGAGTGCGTGGTCGACGCCGGGTGGATCACGAGCGAGCGCACGTCGCCGATGTTGGCCAGGTGGCTGAACAGCTCGAGCGAGTCGACGAAGGCGCGGCCGGCGTCGACACCGCCCTTCAGCTCGAACGACAGCACGGCGCCGACGCCCTTGGGGGCGTACCGGTTCGCGGCCGCGTACCAGGGCGAGGTGGGCAGGCCCGAGTAGTTGACGGTCGCGACATCCGGGTGGTTCTCGAGCCACTCGGCCACCTGCTGCGCGTTGTGCACGTGACGCTCGACGCGCAGCGACAGCGTCTCGATGCCCTGGATCAGCTGCCAGGCGCTCTGCGGCGCGATCGCGGCTCCCAGGTCGCGCAGCAGCTGCACGCGCGCCTTGATGATGTACGCCAGCTCGTCGCCCACCGCCTGCGTGTAGACCGCGCCGTGGTACGACGGGTCGGGGGTCGTGAGGCCCGGGAAGCGGTCGGCGTTCTCGGTCCACGGGAAGCGGCCGCCGTCGACGATCACGCCGCCAATGACCGTGCCGTGCCCGCCGAGGAACTTCGTCGCCGAATGCACCACGATGTCGGCGCCGTGCTCGAACGGACGGATGAGGTAGGGCGTGGCGATCGTGTTGTCGACGATCAGCGGCACGCCGTTCTCGTGAGCGACGTCGGCGACCGTGCGGATGTCGAGCACGTTGATCTGCGGGTTGCCGATGGTCTCGGCGAAGAACAGCTTCGTGTTCGGGCGCACCGCGGCTCGCCACGCCTCGGGGTCGTCCTGGTTCTCGACGAACGTGACCTCGATGCCGAGCTTGGCCAGCGTGTACTTGAACAGGTTGTACGTGCCGCCGTAGATCGACGACGACGACACGATGTGGTCGCCGGCCTGCGCGATGTTCAGCACCGCGAACGTCTCGGCGGCCTGGCCGCTCGCGACGAGCAGCGCGCCCGTGCCGCCCTCGAGCGCCGCGAGTCGCTGCTCGACGACATCCTGCGTGGGGTTCTGGATGCGCGTGTAGATGTTGCCGAACTCGGCCAGCGCGAACAGGTTCTTCGCGTGGTCGGAGTCGCGGAACACGTACGACGTGGTCTGGTAGATCGGCGTCGCCCGGGCTCCCGTGACGGGGTCGGGAGCGGCCCCGGCGTGGATCTGGAGGGTCTCGAAGCGCAGCTGATCGGTCATGACGGCGACGCTACGTCGCGACAGTCCGCCGGGCAACGGGGCGGAAACACGGCGTCACACGGGCCGGTACGGTTGAGGGGTGACCAACACCGAACCAGGCGTCGAGCCCCGTTCCCCTCAGCGCCGCGCGGTCGTGACCGGTGCGAGCTCGGGAATCGGCGCGGCCACCGTGCGCGCACTGCGGGCATCCGGATGGGACGTGCTCGGCGTCGCGCGCCGCGCCGAGCGGCTCGAGGCCCTCGCGCAGGAGACCGGCGCCGCGGTGTTCGCGGCCGACCTGACGTCGTCGGCCGACGTCGACGCCCTCGCGGCGCACGTCGCGGCGACCGGCGACGTGCACGCCCTGGTGCACGTGGCGGGCGGAGCGCGGGGCACCGATCGGGTCGAGGACGGCGACGCGGACGACTGGAGCTGGATGTTCGACGTCAACGTCCTCTCGGCCCAGCGCCTCGTCAAGGCCCTGCTGCCGCGCCTGCGCGACGCCATCCGGGCCGGATCGGGTCATGCCGACACCCTGTTCGTCACGTCGACCGCGTCGCAGGTCGCCTACCCCGGCGGCGGCGGGTACAACGCCGCCAAGGCCGGCGAGGCCATGCTGGTGCACGCCCTGCGGCAGGAGCTCAACGGCGAGCCCATCCGCGTGATCGAGATCGCCCCCGGCATGGTGCACACGGAGGAGTTCACCCTGAACCGCCTGGGAGACAAGGACGCCGCCGACGCGCTGTACGAGGGCGTCGAGGGCGTGCTCGTCGCCGAGGACGTGGCCGACGTCATCGCATACGCGCTGAACGCGCCCGGGCACGTCAACCTCGATCTGGTGACGATGCGCCCCGTGGCGCAGTCGGCGCAGCACATCCTGGCACGCGGCCCGCTGAAGCCGCGCGACTGACTCTGAAAGGCACTTCCGTGACGGACATCCGAGAGACGCTCACCTGGGACGGCTTCGGCGAGGCCACCCGCGACCTCGCGCGCCGCATCCTCGACGACGGGTTCGAGCCCGAGGTGGTCGTCGCGATCGCGCGCGGCGGTCTGCTGCCGGCCGGCGCGATCGCCTACGGCCTGGGGGCGAAGAACTGCGGCGCGCTGAACGTCGAGTTCTACACGGGCATCGGCACGGTGCTCGACGCCCCCGAGGTGCTGCCGCCCGAGCTCGACATGGCCTACCTCGACGGCCGCCGCGTGCTGCTCGTCGACGACGTCGCCGACTCGGGGCGCACGCTCGCGCTCGCCGTCGACTTGCTCAAGGCGCAGGGCGCGGATGTGCGCTCGGTGACGATCTACACCAAGCCGTCGACCATCATCACGCCCGACTACGCCTGGAAGGCGACCGACCTGTGGATCGACTTCCCCTGGTCGTACAAGGGCACGGTCGTCGAGGAGGACGCGGGTCTCGAGGCCTCGGCCTGACTCGCGCGGGTGCGCCCATGGCGATGACCCTGCCGCAGCTGGCGGAGGCCGGGCTGATGGATCCCGGATGGGCCGACGCGCTCGCCCCGGTCGCCGCCGACATCGCGGCGCTCGGCGAGCGCCTGCGCGGCGAGGTCGCGGCAGGGCACGGGTATCTGCCCGCCGGCGACCGCGTGCTGCGGGCGTTCCAGCGACCGCTCGCGGATGTGCGCGTGCTCGTCGTCGGACAGGACCCGTACCCGACGCCGGGGCACCCCATCGGACTGTCGTTCGCAGTGGAGCGGCATGTGCGGCCGCTGCCGCGCAGCCTGACGAACATCTACCGCGAGCTGCACGACGACCTCGGCATCGCGCCAGCGCCGCACGGCGACCTGTCGGCGTGGAGCGATCAGGGCGTGATGCTGCTGAACCGCGTGCTCACCGTGCGTCCCGGCGCTCCGGCGTCGCACCGCGGGTGGGGCTGGGAGAAGGTCACCGAGCACGCCATCCGCACGCTCGTGGATCGCGGCGGGCCGCTCGTGGCCATCCTGTGGGGGCGCGATGCGGCCGGGCTGAAGGGGATGCTGGGGCCGACGCCGATCGTGGAGTCGGCGCATCCGTCGCCGCTGTCGGCCAGCCGCGGGTTCTTCGGATCACGGCCGTTCTCGCGGGTGAACGCCCTGTTGGAGCAGCAGGGCGCCGCGCCCGTCGACTGGCGCATAGGCTGACCTGCATGCTGGAGGAGGAGTACCAGAAGCGCCGCGTGCTGCCGCGTCACCTGCGCAGGCGCCCGGAGCCCGAGCGGCCCTTCTCGTACGAGATCCGTCCCGCGACGCTGGCGGACATCCCCGACATCCGCGAGATCTACAACTACTACGTGCGCAACTCGGTCGTGACGTTCGACGAGAAGCCGTGGACGCAGAAGAAGTGGCGCGAGAAGTTCGAGCACCTGCAGAAGCTCGGGCTGCCGTTCCTCGTCGCCGTCGCGCCGACCGGGCAGGTGCTCGGCTACGCGCTGGTGTCGCCGTGGGCCGGCATGAAAGACGACATATAAAAAAATCAACTTTATATAATTTGATTACCGAGAGTTTTTAATCCAAATGACGTTATCCTCATCTTGACCATTTACTGGCCACCAGTGGAAGCCGTCCTTAGCAAGCAATTCATGAGCCGCATCTGGTCCCCATGAGCCTGCCTCATACATATTGATGTCATTTGGCGCTTCTGCCCATGCCGCAGCAATTTTGTCCACGAATGCCCATGCAGCTGCAACCTCATCCCAACGTGTGAAATAGGTGGAATCACCTTGTGCAGCATCATAAATGAGACGCTCATAAGCTTCAGGTGAATTAATACCGATCTGACAGCTTTGACAAAATTCCATTGCTAGCGGTTCGATTTGTGAATCAGAACCTGGCTTTTTCGCGTTAATCTTAATATAAATCCCTTCCATCGGATTGACACGAATAACAAGTAAGTTTGGTTCCAAGTCATGCTTTTGACGTAAGTATACATTAGTTGGCATCGGTTTGAACTCAACCACAACCTCTGTTGTTTTAACAGGGAGACGTTTGCCTGTACGAATATAAAAAGGAACACCAGCCCAACGGAAATTATCTACAAGCACCTTCGCTGCAAAATACGTTTCTGTATTTGATTCTGGGTTCACTTTATCCTCTTGACGATAGCCTGGTAATACCTTGTCCCCTTGCTTACCTTCAGAATATTGTCCTCGAACTACGCTCGCCTTCACCTCTTCATGAGAACCATATGGACGTAAAGAACGAAGCACCTTCACCTTCTCATCACGAATGTCCTCTGGAATTAAGCGACTTGGTGGCTCCATCGCAATCATCGTCAGCATTTGCAGGATATGATTTTGCCCCATATCACGCAAAGCACCAGAATGATCGTAGTAACCGCCACGCTCTTCGACTCCAACCGTTTCACTTAATGTAATTTGTACATTAGAGATATGATTATTATTCCAAAGTGGTTCA
>NZ_JBEOSM010000013.1:0-41532 GCF_040302945.1 Microbacterium sp. NPDC096154 | reverse complement strand
CACCGAGCTGGATAAAATGAGAAGCTTTGAGCCGCCCAAGCTGGAGGGATCACCTGAGGTAAATATCACCATCCGCCATTTTCAAGGTTTAGAATCAAAGCTGATGGTGAAAATTTATGAGCCAAAGAACAGAACCACTTCAATTCTACCAGCCGTTTACTGGATTCATGGGGGTGGTTATGTGTTAGGTAGTCCCCATGGAGATGATGGATTTTGTGAATATATGGTGAAAGAGGTTCATTGTGTTGTTGTATCGATTGATTACCGTCTTGCACCAGAGCATCCTTATCCCGCAGCGATTGAGGATTGTTATGCTGGGCTGAACTGGACAGCAGAGCATGCTAACGACTTACAAATTGACCTCACAAGGCTTGCGATCGCTGGTGCTAGCGCTGGCGGAGGTTTGACGGCGGCATTGGCGTTAATGGCTCGTGATCGAGGTGGACCTAAGATCACATTTCAAATACCTTTGTACCCGATGTTGGATGATCGCAATGAAACACCTTCGAGTTATGAGATCAACGAAGACAATATGCCGTTAGCGTGGAATCGTGAAAGTAATATTATCGCATGGAATATGTATCTGGGTACTTATGGCGCAGATAGTTCTAATGCTACAGCTAGAAC
Organism: Microbacterium sp. NPDC096154; assembly: GCF_040302945.1. Classification (NCBI taxonomy): domain Bacteria; kingdom Bacillati; phylum Actinomycetota; class Actinomycetes; order Micrococcales; family Microbacteriaceae; genus Microbacterium; species Microbacterium sp. NPDC096154. Next base: position 40,905 of record NZ_JBEOSM010000013.1, on the reverse strand, counting down.
AGAAGAAACTTCATCTTATGCGGCGCCAAGCAGGGCTACGGATTTGAGCAACCTTCCACCCGCCTATACGTTTATTGGTCAGCTTGATCCTTTTAGGGACGAAACAATAGATTATGTTGCTAGACTTGCACAGGCTGGAGTACCGGTTGAGTTTCACTTATATCCTGGATGTTTTCATGGCTTTGATGCGATTTTTAACGAGGTAGAGATTAGTAAGCAAGCTAGAAGTGAATGTATGAATGCCTTAAAAAAGGCATTTGATAATAAATAGTAGGAAAAGGAGTAGATTTTGATGGCATTTTTTCAAGTGAACTTTTTTTCTAAAGCGTTAAAAAGACAGGTTCCGTTTACTGCCTTTGTTCCAGTAGATACGTTCGAAATCCCAGGTCAAGAGCCAGTAGAACGGGGACCTATAAAATCGTTGTATCTACTACACGGCTATGCAGGCAATCATATGGATTGGGGTTTAGGTGCTAAAATTCAAGAATTATCGCTCCTTCATAATATTGCTGTATTTATGCCAAGTGGGGAAAATAACTTTTATTTAGATGATACGGATAAAGGGGAACTCCACGCTGAATTCATTGGCAACGAGCTAGTAGAATTTACTAGAAAGACGTTTCCTATTTCCTCAAGCAGAGAGGACACATTTATCGGTGGATTATCTATGGGGGGCTTTGGGGCATTACGTAATGGCTTAAAGTATTCCCAGCACTTCAGTAAAATTATTGCCTTATCCTCCGCCTTGATCACACGAAATATAGCAGGTATTCCTGAGGATTTTAAAGACCCTATTGCGGACTATAACTATTATAGAAGAGTGTTTGGAGATTTAAATGAGCTACTTGGGAGCGATAGAGACCCTGAGGCTTTAATTCTTAATCTGAAAAAGGATAACGCAGTATTCCCTCACATCTATATGGCGTGTGGAACAGAGGACTTTTTATTGAAGCCAGGCAGACCCGCACGAGGCACGTGCGGGGGCTGGGCCGGGCCGTCAGCACCACCACCCCACCGGCCATCCGCCGGCCCCACAGCAGCCCGCAACGAACATTCCCCAAACCGCACCGAAACGCTGTAGCTCACCCCACACCCACCCCGGCCGCCGACCACGACCGCCACGCCACCGAGCCACCCGGCCGCACCCGCCCAACTCTGTAACTCCGGAACTTCCAGACTCCCCCCGGGACACGCACCACACACCCCGCCCACACCCCGAAACCTGCATGCAATTTTCACGCACAATTCACCCCCAAACCTGCATGCAAATTTCAAGCACAATCCACCCCGCCACGTCCCCCACACCAATGTCCGACCCCCCATCTACACTCCCAACTGTCAGATTCACAACCACCCACCACCCAAGGAGAACACCATGAACACCACCGAGCTGCCGAAGGAGCTGCTGTGGTTCCTCGAGGTCTGGAGCGGCGATCTCGCCGGGGATCTCGCCACCCGGCTCAACTGCTCTGAGGTCGATGCGCTGGCCGACCTGCTGCGCTTCTACGGGCGCGACGGTGCCGCGGCCGAGTGGATCAACCACCACAGCTACGGCGACGACGACCCCGACGACCGGCACATCCGGACTCCGGAGACGGCGATCGGCTACGAGCTGGCGGAGCTGATCGGCTATCACCCCGCGCTGGAGCTGGCGGAGGAGGACCCGGAGACGTTCGGCGCGGGGCACCTGGTGCTGCGCGCCGGTGACGACGACCGATTCGCGATCACCGAGCGCACGGACAAGCCCGCCGACGATGAGTCGCGCGAGATTGTCGGCTGGGCCTGGTCGGAGCAGCAGCGCGGCGCTGAGGGGCTGTGGGTCGAGGTGGGCAACGGCCAGACCGAGGCCGACGACCTGGAGCCGCTGATGCTGGCCGCGTGGCAGTGGGCCACCCGCGTCGTCGGTAGCTGACCTCTCCCCCGCGGCCTCCGGCGACGTCGGGGGCCGCGGGCAACCCCCGCATGACTGTCAGATTCACAATGAGCGAAGGAGTCCACCATGAAGATCCGAGTGAGCAACGGCGCAGGCCAGGTGGCCGAGTTCGAGGTCCCGGAGGAGAACCTGTGGCTTGACGTGATCGACTCGCGCGGCGAGGCGCACTGGGCAGGTTCTCTGTTCGTGCAGCAGTCGGCCGACACCGGCGCGGTGAGGATCGAGCTGGGCGCTGCGGCGTATGCGGACGATCTATGGGAGCCCGCGAACCCGGTGGTCGTCCACAACGAGACCCTGTTCAACCACGAGTGCCGCGCTCGGAGCCTGTCGTAGCGCTTGCCCGCGGCCTCCGGCAATGTCGGAGGCCGCGGCTACTCTTATCACTGTCAGATTCACACTGTCGAATGATGGAAGGACCACCAATGAACACGAACGCCACCGACCCGGTGATCCGGGTTCTTGAGGCACTGTCGGCGACGCCGCAGCCGGTGGATGTGATCGCCGAGCGTGCGGGCACGACCCTGGCCGAGGCGCAAGCGTCGCTTGCCCTGCTCGAGGACCGCGCTACCTCGAGCGTCGCCGGGTGGAAGCTCATCGATCCGCTGCCGTGGGCCAATGGCCACGGGTCGCGGCTGAGCATTGCCGAGTACGAGCACCGCCGAGACGACCTGGTGCACAACGAGGGCGACGAGCGGTTCCGGTTCGCGCCGCGCGCGCTGGCCGACATGGAAGCGGAGTACGGCATCCACCGCTGGGACGGGGCACCCGGCGCGGTGATCGAGAGCGAGACGAACCCGTGGCTGCGCGACGAGTTCGGGCGCGACATCGACCTCTCGGCCGTCCCCGCCACTAACCCCGATGGCTGCGACACCTGCCGGTGGGGCATCCTCCCGGGCGTGCTCGCGCCGATGGACACGATCTTCGGGATCCAGCGTTGCGATGAGTGCCAGATCTATCCCGGCGACCTCGCCGCGGCGCGCGCGCTGGCCGACCTGCTCGGCCCGGGCGTGACGGTCTGGTTCCACGGCACCCTCTGACGGAGGCCGGGAGGGTGCGCGCCGGTAGGTCGCCGCGTACCCTCCCCGACTGAATGTCGGTGGCCCCTTCTATTCTCATAACTGTCAGATTCACGACAACCATCAGTGAAAGGAAGCACCATGAACGACACCACCACCGAGCAGGAGATGATCCTCCCGGCCGCCCCGGTCTCCGAGCGCCGCGCCGCCTACGCGGGCGAGATGGACCGGGTGCGCGCCGAGCTGGCAGCGGCTCGCGAGCAGATCGCCCGCCACGAGCAGACGATCCACGCGCTCCGCTACGAGCAGATCACCGACGGCACCGACCCGCGCCTGGCGACCTTCTGGGAGAGGGCCGGGGAGGTCGCCGACGAGGAGAACTTCTGCGACGAGTACGACCGCCTCGCCGAGCAGATGGGCGGCCCGCGCCGGACCCGCGACTGGGATGTCGAGGTGGACGTGACCGTCACCGTCCGCGTCCTCGTCACCGTCTCGGCCACCGACGAGGACGACGCCGCGGAGATTGCCGCGGAGGAGGTGGACCTCGAGCGCGTCATCGACGCCGCCCGGGACAACGGGTACGAGCAGTGGGAGACCGACGTCTACTCCACTCACCGCGCCTGACACAACGCCGGGGAGGGCACACGCCCTCCCCGGCACCCCCGGTCCCCGCAGCCACCCCGAAGGAGCCACCAAATGCCCCGCACCATCCCGACCCGCGTCATCACGGCCGTGCGCACCGCCGACAGCATCCGCGTCTACGTCGCCCACGACCCCCGCGCCAGCTACTCCCGATCCGTCATCCCCACCGTCACCCGCAACCGCACCACCTGGGGACACCTCACCGACGGCCGCCCGATCCTCACCGGCCAGATCGACCACACGCTCGACCCCGCCGACAGCATCCGCGGCGAGCGCGACGCCGAGAAAGTCACCGCCGCCCTGCAGCAGGACCGAGCCGTCTCCGTCGTCGTCTACGACATCGCCTGATCCGCTCCACCGAGACCCCGGACACCCCCACGGTGCCGGGGTCTCGTCGCGCCCGGGCACATCGTGCCGAACTCGTGGCGTCCCCGCCCTCGTCGCTACGCTGAGTCCCCCGCGGCGAGCGCGCCCACCCGGACGGAGACCCCAGCATGACCCGAGAGACCCACGAACCGGACGAGCCGATCAACTGGCCCTACGGCCACGTCTCCGTCACCCCCGGCCGGACGACAGACCCCGCCGCAGACCGCATCGCGCTCGCCGCAGTCGCCGTCACCCTCACCGACGACGACCACGACGAGTGCATCCGCGTCACTCTCGGCCCCACGGACCACTCCGACCTGTCCGTCTATGGCCCCGAGGACCTCGAACACGTCGCCCAGAAACTCAACGGCCGCCCACGCAAGACGCTCGGCTGGGATACCCCAGCCGAGCGTCTGCTACAACTTGTCTAATTCAGTCGGTGTTGCGACGACCCCTCGAATCCGCCTGATGCCACGGGCCCTTTCGCATGCCCGGGCCGTCTTGCCTCATGTCAATAGGTCCGGGAGCGGTTGACGCTTGCCTCACGCAAGAGGTCCGCGTAGCTCAGGCGGCGGGGCGGGTGCCTTGGGTGCGGGCGGCGGCGAGGTCGATGAGTTGCTGCTGGATGCGGGTGATGCGACGGGTGATCGCTGCCGGGTTCAGCTTCGCGTGCTCCTCGGCCAGTCGCTCGGCGGTGCGCTGGTCGAGCACGCCGGCGTCGAGGAGCCGCTGATACGGGGTTCTGGGCGTGTCGTAGACGCGCTTCTTACGCCCCGAGGTGGTGTGGGTCCAGCCGGTGGCCTTCACGCAGGGCAGCAGGTGGTTCTTCCGCTTCATCACCAGGGAGTGCAGCTCGTTGAGCAGGCGCAGCTCGTGTTCGGTCTCGTATCGGTAGCGAAACGCGTGCCGTCTCACCCAGTCGCCGTTGCGCTGCTCGACGTGGGCGTTGTCGTTGTGCTGGTAGGGGCGGCCCCTCGTGACGGGGATCTCCCGCTCGTCGCACCAGGCGATCACCGACCAGTTCAGGAACTCGGACCCGTTGTCGAAGTCCATCCCCGCGATCGGCACCGGGGAGGCCCGCCGCAGCCAGTCCATCCCGGCTCTGATGTTGACGTGCGCGTTGTTGCGGATCGCGCGGAGCAGCGTCCATCCGATCACCGGGTCCGTCGCGGTGAGCGTGCGCAGGTACTCGCCCTTGGTGGTGTGCCCGCAGTGCGCGACGGTGTCCAGCTCGTAGAACCCCAGCCCCGGCGGCAGCCCGTCCATCGCGGTGCGCACCGGGATCGACGAGCGCAGGATATGCGACGGGCGCGTCGTCGACAGGGCTCCCGGGTAACGGGCATCCCGGTGCGGCTTCAGATACCGGTCGATCGTCGCCGCGCTCATCGACCGCAGCTCATCCAGCACCCCCTCGGTCACGCGGGCGGCGACTCGGACGAGCTCGTTGAACCGCACCAGCCGTTCCAGAGTGTCATCCATGACCGCGGCCAGGTACTTCCCCGACGGCTGCCCCGACAGCGCCCACACCTCCTGCAACACCACCAGCGCGTCGTACGAGTACTTCCTCGGTCGCGGCTTGCGCTGCTGGTCACGGGCCGCGCCCTTGCGTGCGAGCGCGTTGCGGATCGCGCGACGGGCGTAGTCGCGATGCCAGCCCGTGGTCTCCACCAGCGCGTCCAGCAACCGACCCTTCTCCGCCCGCCCGGCCTTCGCATACTCGCGGGCGAACCTCTTCGTAATCTCACGGCGCGAAGCCATCGACAACTCCCTGCTCACATCGCCAGGGAACACGAATCGCTACGCGGACCTTCTTACGTGAGGCACACGCTGCCGCTCCCGGACCTTTTACGCGAGTCAAGTCGCGGGCTGGTATCTCTCCGGATCTCGCGATATAGTTTCTGCACAGCAGATTGCGTTTCTGCGGATGACCGTGAAGGATTGGCGATGACGACAAGCCCCACCATCTACGACGAGGTGCGCAACGGCATGCTGCCCGCGCACATCTACAACGATGCCGAGATCTTCGAACGCGAACGCAGGAACCTCTTCAGCCGCGCGTGGCTGTTCGTCGGCCACGTGTCGGAGATTCCCCAGCCGGGCGATTACGTCGTCCGCAAGGTGCTGGACGACTCGTTCATCGTGGTGCGAGACGAGAAGGGCGAGATCCGCGCCCACTTCAACATGTGTCTGCACCGCGGCATGCAGGTGTGCCGTGCGGAGATGGGCAACGCCTCGCACTTCCGCTGCCCTTATCACGGCTGGTCCTACCGCAACGACGGCCGGATCGTGGGACTGCCGTTCCATCAGGAGGCGTACGGCGGCGAAGAGGGCTTCAGCCGCAAGGGGGCCCGCCTCCTTCCGGCGCCCAACCTCGACACGTACAACGGGTTGATCTTCATCAGCATGGATCCCGATGCCCCGCCGTTGAAGGAATACCTGGGTGACTTCACGTTCTTCCTCGACTACTACACGAAGCAGTCCGCCGCGGGCATCGAGCTGCGGGGCCCGCAACGCTGGCGCGTGAACGCCAATTGGAAGATCGGCGCCGAGAACTTCGCGGGCGACATGTACCACACGCCCCAGACGCACACGTCCGTCGTGGAGATCGGCCTGTTCCGCGAGCCGAAGGCCGAGAAGCGCAAGGACGGCAACACGTACTGGGCCGGCAACGGAGGCGGCACCACCTACAAACTGCCGCCGGGGACGCTCGAGGAGCGGCTGCGCTACGTCGGATATCCCGACGACATGATCGAGCGGATGAAGCAGACCTGGTCGCAGGAGCAGCTCGATGTGATCGGCGAGAACGGATTCATGATCTCGGCGGCATCCGTCTTCCCGAACATGAGCCTGGTGCACAACTGGCCCAAGGTGGAGGACGGCGACGATGTGCTCCCCTTCATCTCGCTGCGCACCTGGGTGCCGATCAGCGAGTGCGAGACCGAGGTCTACTCGTGGTTCGCGGTCGCGGCCGATGCGCCCGAGGAGTTCAAGGAGCTCAGCTACAAGGCGTACCTCATGTGCTTCGGCTCGACCGGCATGTTCGAGCAGGACGACGTCGAGAACTGGGTGTCGCTGACGAACACCGCCAAGGGCGCGATGGCGAGGCGCCTGCTGCTGAACAGCCGCATGGGCATGCTGAAGGACGGCAGCCCCGTCGTGGAGCCGCTCGGCGACGACGAGTGGGCGGGGCCCGGCGTCGCGCACGTCGGATACGGCGAGTACAACCAGCGCCACCTGCTCGAGCGCTGGGCCGACTACGTGGAGGCGGATGCGCCGGAGCCGCAGCGGCCGATCGGACTGGGCGGGGTGCGACTGACGCCCTCGGCGGCGGCCGCCGCCGCGGCGGGCGACTGCGCGACCGGTGATTCCTGCGACGCGGGCACCGCGGCCGGCGACGGCGCGGTGGACACGGAAGGAGTGACGGCATGACGTTCGTCGGAGCGGAGCTGTCCGCGGAGTCCGTGCTGAATCGGGGCGCGACGCAGGCCCGCAAGGTCGGACCGTCGCTGTCCTTCGGGGACGCGCGGCACCTCGAGCTGTCGCGCTGGCTGGTCGAGGAGGCGTACATGCTCGACGACCAGCGGTACGAGGACTGGCTCGCCACCATCGCGGACGATGTGCACTACCTCATGCCCGTGCGGGTCACGACCGCCCTCGGCGCGGGCTACACGACCTCTCCGGGCATGGCGCACTGGGACGAGAACAAGTACTCCCTGAGTCGCCGCGTAGCGCGGTTTCTCACCGAGCACGCGTGGACCGAGGATCCCCCGTCCCGCCTGCGGCACTACGTCACCAACGTGCGCACGTTCGAGACCGACGTGGAGGGCGAGCTCATCGTCGACTCCGCCGTGCTGCTGTTCCGCAGCCGCAGCGACACGAATCCCGCGTCGATCCTGTCCGCGCAGCGCGAGGACGTCCTGCGGTGCACGGAGGACGGCTACGTGCTGGCGCGACGTGTGATCATGATCGACGAGTCGGTGCTGCGCACCCAGAACCTGGCGATCTTCCTATGACTCTCGAATGGGAAGGCGAGGACATCGATCGCGCCGCCGCGCACCGCGCGTACGAGGCGCATCAGCGGCTCGTCGAGCGCACGATCGGCGTGCCGCTGACGATCGCAAACGAATTCAGCGAGATCCGTGTATCGCACGTGGAGACCCGAAACGGTGCGCGCCTGCTGATCGAGTCGCCGAAGTCGGGCCAGTGGATCGCACTCGACCCGCTCGAGCTCGAAGCGCTCACGTGGCAGACGACGCAGACCTTCTCGGCGATGATCGCGTCGCCGTACGCGCCCATGTTCCCGGAGCCGGCACAGTCGCCGGCGGAGTAAGAGGTAATGAGATGACCGCCATTGTGAAGGCCGACCTCGGCGCCTGCCAGGGCTACGCGAACTGCGTGGTCGGCGCCTCGGACTACTTCGACATCGACGACGACGGCAAGGTCGTGCTCTTGCAGCTCGAGGTGCCGGACGCGGAGCGCACTCGCGTCGAGGAAGCCGCCCGAAGCTGCCCGGTCTCGGCGCTGTCTGTCGAGGGTTGAGCCGATTCGCATGTCTCACGTCGTCGTCGTCGGTGCTTCCGTCGCCGGAGTCAAGCTCGTACAGAATCTTCGTTCGGAGGGGTTCACCGGCGCGATCACGCTGGTGGACCAGGAGAGCCATCCCCTCTACGACCGTCCCCCGCTGTCGAAGAAGTACCTCAGCGGCGCCGCATCCGACCCGGAGATCGCGCTGACGACGGCGGAAGCGCTCGAAGGCCTGCGGGTCGAGACCCGTTTCGGCGTCGCCGCGACCGAGCTGGATCCTGCCGGCAAGACGCTGACGCTCGCCGACGGCAGCGAGCTGACCTACGACATCCTCGTCATCGCGACGGGTGCCCGAGCTCGCCGAACCCCGTGGGCTTCCACTCCCGGCGTCCACGTGCTGCGTACCCGCGCCGATGCCGACGAGCTGCGCAAGGAGCTCGTTCCGGGCCGCCACCTCGCGGTGGTCGGCGCCGGATTCATCGGCGCCGAGGCGGCCGCCACAGCGCTTGCGGCCGGTGTCAAGGTCACCATCATCGAACCGATCGGTGCTCCGATGGGCCGGGCGATGAATATGGAAGTGGGCGGTATCTTCGCGGAGAAGTACCGCAGGGAGGGTGCTGAGCTACGCTTCGGCGTCTCCGTCGAGAACGTCGAGCGCACGGGTGACCGCGTCCAGGTCACGCTCACCGATGGCGCGACGCTGGATGTCGACGCTGTCCTGCTCGGTATCGGAGCGGTCGTCAACACGGAGTGGCTCGAGTCGTCGGGCCTCGCGCTGGATAACGGTGTCGTCTGCGAAGGCACGCTTGCCGCCGTCGGCGTCTCCCACGTGTATGCGATCGGCGACGTGGCACGATTCATGAACCGACGGCATCCCGACCCGATCCGGTTGGAGCACTGGACGAGCGCGACGGATCAGGCGCTGATTGTCGCGCATAACATCGCTCACCCGGATGACCTGCGCAGCTACGACCCGACGGAGTATGTGTGGAGCGACCAGTACGACTGGAAGATCCAGATCGTCGGGCATACCGGATCTGATCACTGGACGATGGTGGGCGACCCTGCGCAGGACCGCTTCGCCGTCGTGTACGGCGAGAGCCAAGGGCAGGCCGAAGGTGCCGTCATCGTGAACTGGCCGCGTGCCCTCGTCGACGCCCGCCGCTCGGTCGCCTCGCGAGCGAAGGCGGACGAGCTGATACATCGGCTGCGCGCCCTCCTCGAGCCCTCGAGCACGGCTCCGGCGAAGGCGGCCGCCCGATGAGAGCTGACGACACCACCCTCCCCCTCCTGCACGGTCACCGCATCCCGCGAATCGGGGTGGGCACGTGGCCACTCACGGGAGACGAGTGCGCAACGATGGTCGAGAAGGCGGTCGGCTACGGTTACCGCCTGTTCGATACGGCGTACAAGTACGCGAATGAGGAGGCCGTCGGTGCCGGTCTGCGTGCATCGGGCATCCCTCGTGACGAGGTCTTCATCACGAGCAAGTTCAACAAGGAGGACCACAGCGTCGAGGGAGTGCAGCGCGCGTACGACCGATCGCTGAAGACCCTTCGCGTCGACTACCTCGATCTGTTCCTGATCCATTGGCCGGTTCCGGCCCTCGACCGATACGTCGAAGCGTGGAAGGGTCTGGTGAGACTGCTCGAAGAGGGACGAGTGAAGGCGATCGGCGTCTCCAACTTCAAGTCTCACCACCTTCAGCGCGTCGTCGACGCGACCGGTGTCGTCCCCGACGTCGATCAGATCCAGCTCAGCGTCGACATCGCCCGTGTCGAACAGCGCAGCTTCCAGCGCGCTCACGGCATCCTGACCGAGGCGTGGAGCCCGCTCGGACGCGGAGGAGCCCTGCTGTCCGATCCCGCGGTGACCGCGATCGCGTCGAAGTATGACAAGTCGCCCGCACAGGTCCTACTGCGCTGGCACATCGAGGAAGGGATCGTTCCCGTCCCGCGCGCCGGCGATGAGAAGCATCTCGCGCAGAACATCGACGTCTTCGATTTCACGCTCAGCTCGGAGGATATGGCGACGCTGAGTGGGCTGGATCAAGGCGAAGAAGCCGCCCGCGACCCGGACGATCCGGCCAACGGGCACTGAGGCCCACGGCGGCGGGTCGGTCGCTCCCGCAGCCACGCTCATCAGCGGCGTGTTCGCGTGCGCAGCGCATCCATGGGCGCTACGACGACCCGGGCCGGTTCACCCCAACAGTTCGGCGAGGCGGATCGCGGCGTCCTGCAGTGACCGCGCTAGGGACTTGACCTTGCCCGGCGGTAACCGCTGCACGGGCGCGGAGGCGTTGATCGCCAGTCGCAGTCCCGACGAGACGTGGACCGGGACCGCGACGCTCGCCACGCCGTCCTCGCTTTCCTGCCGATTCACGGCATAACCGTCCAGTCGTGTCCGAACCAGTTCGGCGACGAGTTCGTCTCGGGAACGTATGGAGTTCGGTGTGACGATCTCGAGCTGCTCGTCCGGGTACAGCCGGAAGAGCTGCTCGTCGCTCAGCTCGGCAAGCAGCGCCTTGCCGGTCGAGGTGCAATGCGCCGGCAGGGTCTTGCCCAGTCTCGAAACCACGCGCACGGCCACATCGGGCTCGGCAACGGCGAGGAATCGGACATGGTTGCCCTCGAGCGTGCCCAGGTGGCAGGTCTCACCGAGGGCGGCGCTGAGGTCCTCGAGGATCGGCTGCGCCAGTCTCGGGACATCCATCCTGCGCAGCACCGAGAAGGCCACCGTCGTCAGCGCCGGGCCAGGGCCGTAAGCCTTGGTCACCGGGTTCTGCCGCACGAAGCCGCGCCATGCCAGCATCGCGAGAAGTCGGTGCGCGGTCGAGGTCGCCACCCCGAGGAGGGCACCGGCGTCCGTGAGCCGCAGCTCGTGCTCCTCACCCAGCAGCAGGATCAGCTTCAGCGCGTTGTCGACCGACTCGATCGGATACTGGGGTGGATCGCCCGGCGACCCGAGCTGTCGATTCTGCACGGCAGAAAGCTTACTTGCAACGTGGGCGCGCTCCTCCTGCACCGCGCGCTCCGATGCCGACCCGACAGGCGGGAGGATCGTCTCCGCGGTGCCACTGCAGCCCGTGCCACCCCACGCCGCCCGCGTGGCTCCCTGTGACGGCCCCGACGGCCCAGGCGCTCTACGGTCGGAGCAGGACCTTCAGGCTGCTGGACGCGTCGCGGGACTGCTCGAAGGCGGCGGCGGCATCGTCGAAGGCGAACTCGTGGGTCGCCAGCGGCGACAGATCGATCCCCTGGGCGTCGGACGCCTGACGATCGACTCGAGGACGGCCTCGTACTCGCGATGAGCGATGGCGAACGACTGCGGGTGCCACAACTGATAGAAGTAGTGCCCCTTAACGTGGTGTAGTTCGCGGTGGCCGGTCTCGTCGTAGACGTGGGCGCGGTCACCGTGTAGTCCCTTCGAGGAATCTCCTACAACCCACTCGAAAGGCATCTTCACGATGACCGCACCTCATATTGTCGACCCTGCCGGCCTGCTCAGCGAAGCCCTGACCGACGCGTCGCCGGATCTCATGCGTTCGCTGTTGCAGACCATGATCAACGCACTCCTCTCGGCCGACGCGGACGCCGTGGTCGGCGCGGAATGGGGCCAACGCAGCGACGACCGCACGACGCAGCGCAACGGCTACCGACACCGGAACCTGGACACCCGGGTCGGCACCATCGACGTCGCGATCCCGAAGCTGCGTCAGGGCACGTACTTCCCGGAGTGGCTGCTGGAGCGCCGCAAACGTGCGGAGACCGCGCTGATCACCGTCGTCGCGGATTGCTACCTGGCCGGGGTCTCGACTCGTCGGATGGACAAGCTGGTGAAGACCCTCGGGATCCACTCGCTGTCGAAGTCGCAGGTCTCACGGATGGCGGCGGAGCTCGACGAGCACGTCGACCAGTTCCGCCACCGCCCGCTCGGCGACGCCGGCCCGTTCACGTTCGTCGCCGCCGACGCGCTCACCATGAAGGTCCGCGAGGGCGGCCGCGTCATCAACGCCGTCGTGCTGATCGCGACCGGTGTGAACGCCGACGGCCGCCGTGAAGTCCTCGGCCTGCGGGTCGCGACCAGCGAGACCGGCGCGGCGTGGAACTCGTTCTTCGCCGACCTCGTCGCCCGCGGACTCGGTGGCGTCCGCCTCGTCACCTCCGACGCGCACCAGGGGCTTGTCGAGGCGATCGCGGCGAACCTGCCTGGAGCTGTCTGGCAAAGGTGCAGAACCCATTACGCCGCGAACCTGATGTCCGTGACGCCGAAGACCATGTGGCCGGCGGTGAAGGCGATGCTGCACTCCGTCTACGACCAGCCCGACGCGGATGCCGTGCACGCGCAGTTCGATCGGCTGCTGGACTACGTCGACCAGAAGCTGCCCGACGCGTTCGAGCACCTCGACACCGCCCGGGCCGACATCCTCGCCTTCACCGGGTTCCCCGAGGGCCTCTGGCAGCAGATCTGGTCCAATAATCCGAACGAGCGGCTCAACCGTGAGATCCGCCGCCGCACCGACTCGGTAGGCATCTTCCCGAACCGGGACGCGATCATCCGCCTCGTCGGCGCGGTGCTCGCCGAGCAGACCGACGAATGGGCCGAAGGACGCCGCTACCTCGGCCTCGACATCCTCGCCAAATCCCGCCTCACCCTCGTCGCCGACACCGGAGGCGAGGTGGACACCGACATCGTCCTCGAGCTCAGCGCCTAACCCATCAACAGTTCGAAGGAACCCGAGCTACACCACATCCTGGGGCTTGACCCTGATAGATGTGTAAGCAGCGTTCCGGGTAGGAGTCCACTACCCGCCCCAACGGGATGTCTGCACGCGCGACGCAGCAGCGGAGGAACGCGTGGTGCGCCACCAGCCAGGCGTCCATGTCACCGACTGCCAGCGCCGCATCCATTAGCGTCCCGTACTCGCGCGAAGCGCCGATCTCGGAGCGCAGCATCCGTCCACCGTCCGGCGCGCGCCTAAGGACTCCAGCTGAAGCCGGACACCGTAGAGCTGGTCGACCTCTTCTACGTCCGGGTGATACACCGTCGCTCGGCGATGGTATCGGCCTCGTTTGAGCCTTTCTTCCCGCAGCAAGCGAAACGCCTCGTGCAAATGACCTCCCCGTCGATCCAGGTCTTTCAACTTTCCATCCTGCGTGAGGCGGCAGTGGCGGTGACACTCCACTGCTCGGAAGAGCACTATTTCGCGCTATTGATCCGGACCCCGATGGTCGGAAGCTGTTCAGTGCCGCGTCATCGGCGCAATACGCTGGGAGACGGGGCTTCCTCTGCCCCGGGAGGACACCATGCAACCAGATAACCTCACGGTCACGGCTCGGGTGGCGCGCACAGCCGTCCCCGGGCGGCTGGACGATCTCACCGAGTGGGCGCATGGTTTCACCGGCCGGGCCCAGTCGTTCCCCGGCTACCGGGAGTCGAAGGTCCGAGTCTCGGAACGGCACCGGCGCCAGGTTGTCGTCGAGATCACGTTCGCTTCCCCCCATGACCTCATCCGGTGGGAGGACAGTAAGGAGCGGCAGGCGCACCTGCAACAGGCCGTGCCGCTCACGATCGGGCAGGCCCGTCCACTGACTCCGGACGCCCTCACCGGTGCAATCCCGACGGCCGGTCCCGCGCGCCCGCGGTGGTGGACGGCGATTTTAGTGTGGATCGCGCTGGTACCGCCTGCCATGTTCAACGCCTACTTCATCGCTCCGCTCCTGACCGGCCTGCCGCCGTACCTCCAGATCCTATGTACGACGCCACTGACCGTCGCGTGCGTCATCTGGGTGATGTTGCCTCTATTGCACGCGCTCGAGGAGAGCATCCGCCACTGGCTCGCGTGGCGGCGCGGGCGCTGAGCGTCTGCCCCATTAGGCGCTGTCGCGGCGGGCAAAGCCCTCTCCGCTCCCTCTTGTCAATCTTGCCTACCTTGGTGAGGGGCATGTCGTCGACGGCGATCAGCCGCTCGGGGTGCTTATGCTTAGCCACCCCGGCGGACTCCATGGCGGCGCGGATCCGTTCGAGCCCGAGCGGGCCGCCCTCCTTGAGACTCACGTAGACGCATACCCGCTCGCTGAACACGGGGTCGAGCATCGCGACGGCGGCCGCTAGATCGAAGCTGTCATAGCGGTAGACGAGGTCCTCCACCTCTTCGCACGAAATCTTCTCGCTGCCTCGGTTGATCATGTCGAGATGTAGCCATCCTCGGTGAAGGACCGCGCGTTCGTCTCAGGTGCGCGGTAGCATCCGCGCGGGGTGTAGCGGATCGGTTTCCTGCTCGAGCATAGATCGACGGCTCATCAGATGCCTCCAGAGTTCTTTTCGTCGGTTATGTCGGTGTGGTGATCAGCGGCGGCGCTGGCGCTTGCCGCCCCAGAACGCGCGGACTGCCATGGTGATCGCTTCGTCTTTGGTGAGGCGATCACCACGGGCCGCGGCTTCGTCGCGTGCCTGGTTGATGTACTCGAAGACGTCCGGAGGTAGTCGGAAGGTCGCGGGGTGTTTTTCGATGCGCTGGACATTGTACGGGCCGCGCTTCTTGCCGGTGCGGGGCGACGTGTCACACCCCAATCAGGGCGGCTTCGACGTCGTCATCGGCAACCCACCCTACGTCAACCGGCGCGAGCTCAGCTACCGCATCACCGGCTTCGAGACAGACAACGTCGACGACATCTACGCCTCCTGCTGCGAGCGCTCGGCGCAGATCACGCGCCCGGATGGCCGGCTCAGCCTGATCGTTCCCATCCGCAGCCAGTTCGCCGATCGCGACGAGTCACTGCGGAAGTTCTACGAGCGGCGGTTCGATGCGATCTGGGTGAGCACCTTCCAGGAACGCCCGGCTGCCCTGTTCCAGGTGAAGGTGCGCAGCACGATCATCACCGCCGCCGGGTATGGCAGCGTCTCCGAGCTGCACACGACGCTCACCCACAGCTGGATCGAGGCGTTCCGTCCGCATCTGATGGCGACACTGCGGTATTCGCTTCGGCCCGCCGGCTCGCGGACCCCGAACTGGATGCGCGCCAGCAGCGACGCGATGTTCGAGCTGATCGACACGCTGCTTGCGAAGGGCACGATCTCCTCGACGCCGCTTGTCCGTGTGAGCGACTACTCCGTCGGTTTCAAGAAGACCGCCACGTACTTCCTGAGCACGTACACGGTGCCGCCGGTCACCTACGACAAGACCACGCACGCCACGGTGCCCCTCAACGAGGGGAAGCTGTTCGTTCAGAACCGGAAGGACCAGCTCGCGGCCAGCGCGATCGCGGCGTCGCGGCTGGCGTTCCTGTGGTGGACGTTCACGGGCGACTGCTTCAACGTCACCAAGGGCACGATGTCGCAGATCCCATTCTCCCCGCACGCTTACGGGCAGGACACGTTCGATGCTCTGGTGGAGCTCGGCGAGAGGATCGAGGAGGCGCTGCCGGCCGTGCGCTCCTGGGATCTCAACTCCGGGAAGTACGTGGGCGGGTACGCGATCCCCGAACTGCGTCATCTCACCGGTCAGGCCGACGAGATCATGCTGGAGGCGATCGGCCGCATCGATCTGCTGCCGGAGATCCAGTACGCCCACGCCCGGATGTACAAGAGCACCGGGATTTCCGCGACGACACTGCGAAAGTTGCCGTTCGAGGTCGAGGTGTGACGCGCGACATCCGCACGGGTCCTTTGCCCTCGAGCGACTGCGATCGTTCGTCCGGGTCAGGATCCTCTGAGTGATGGATATGACAGGTAGGCGCTACCGGATGAGTTGACCCATCTCCCAGTCGCCGAGAGGGATCGTCCGACAAGTTCTGTCAGCGGTCCAAGCGGGACGGTGGCGGTCAGGTTGATCATCGCCGCACAGCATAGAACGCGTTCTCGAACTCGATGGGCGGGACGACACACCGACAGCGGTGGGGTGCCTACCCTTCTCAGGCGGAGTCACGGAGCGAGGTGACAAGCTCCGCGGGGAGGGCAAAGACCTTCTCGAGCAACGGGAGAAGGTCCCGGACTGCCTCGAGGTGCTGCTCTTCGGTCAGATCGTCGATCGCCGGAGGCTCGTCGCCAGTCCAGCCGATCGCTTCCGCCACGATCGTCAGGGACCAGGAGTCCCACCTGAGCCGCCCCTCGGATCGCAGCTGCTCCCGGAACTGACCGAGCACGCCCACGGGCTGAAACGCATTGCGATCGCGCGCGAGCTCGTCGCGAACGTACAACATCGCCGTTTCGAAACCGAGCAGGAACGTGTGCACTCGCTCGAACGTGACGGGCTGCCCGATATACATTCCGGATCGCTTCACGAATGCCTCGGCGATCGAGTAGACCGGCAACTCGGCCGGCCCGTTAGTTTCACTCATCTCGACTTCCCTGCCAGCAGCTCAGGAGACGGTCATTACCCGCGGCGCCGTTTGCGGCCCCAGTAGGCGCGAAGCGCAACGGTGACGATCTCGTCCTTGGTGAGGCGGTCGCCGCGGCTGGCTGCATCCTGCTTGGCCCAGTCCATCAGTTCAAGCGCGTCGTCGGGGAGACGGATCGAGACGGGCTTCTTCTGGACGTAGACGACGTTGTAGGGCCCCCGCTTCTTCTTCGCCGGCGGTGGCGTCTCCGCCTCGGCCGACTCAGGAGGCGTCGCGCTCGCCGCTGCCGGCTTCTGGCTTGCGCGAGGTGCGCGTGCGGGTGCTTCGGACGTCGCTGCCTGGTCGACGTCGCTGGTGACTTCCTCAGCGGGGGGCGCGGCCTTGCGTGCGCGGGGCTTCGCTGCAGCTGTGGGCTTCTTCGGGGCGGCCATGGTCACTGACCACCTCCTCGGTTTCCACGGCGGCGAGCGCGGCGCTCCTCGATGCGCCGCTTCTCTTCCATGCTGATGAGCTCCGCCGGCGACAGCGAGCGGGGGCGGCGAGTGCGGCCGCGCTCGGCCTGCCTCTGGTACTCGGTCGTCTTGGCCGTGCTGACGACGTTGAGGGTGACGCCGGTGATGGTGTCGCGGCTGGTGTCGAGGTTCACGTATCGGTTCTTCGACTCTTCGCGGAACCAGCCGAGGGCGTCGCCGCCGTTCTCGTGGATGCGCTTGAGCATCGTCGAGGCGTTGTACGAGTTGACCTCCATCACGCGGCCGTTGGAGAAGGTCAGGTGGGCGGTGATCTGCTTCTGCTTGTCGTGGGACTGGCCCTTGGCGGCGTTGCGGACCTGCTTGATCAGTTCGGCGTTCGCCTGCTCGCGGCCCTTCGCGGTGCGGCCCTTGGGGATGCGCATCTCGATGTACCGGTCGCCCCCGGTGGCGTATGCCACGTCGACGCGCAGCCGACCACCCTGGCGACCCTCAACGTAGGTGCCGCTGAGGTCTTCGGGGATGACGGGCTTGGCGCCGGCCTTGCCTCGCACGGGGGCGATCGAGCCGTCCTTGCGCCGGCGCCGCGGCGGGACGTGGGTGAGGCGTCCGGTGTCAGCGAGCTCCTGGAGCGCCTGGCGGTAGAGGGCGCCGCTGGTTTCGCCGTTGAGGATCTTGCGGACCATTCGAGGCGAGCGGTGCAGCTCCTCGGCGATCTCGGCCGTGCTGATGCCCTTGCGCCGCAGATCGCGGATGAGGTCTTGGGCGGTGCGCTGCTGGTCAGCCATCAGCCCTTCTCCTCTGCCTGCTCGAGCGCCTTGGCGATGCCGGCCCGCTCGGCACGTGCTTTCAGCGCGTCACGCTGCCGCAGCGTCTCCGGCGTGATGAAGGATCCGTTGAGGTAGCCCTGCAGGCGCAGGCGCCCGGTCTTGCCGTCGTCGCCGCCGCCGATGAACCGGTCCGGCAGGGACCACGCCGGCAGCTTGGTCGTGTAGATCGCATCACCCTGGATGCCGATGAGCGTCGAGGGGTCGACCGTGAGAGCACCGGAGGTGTAGCCGCCGAGGGAGCTGGGGCCGTGGAGGACGCGAGCGCGTGCGCGACCCCAGACCTGGGCGGCGAGCTCCGGGTGGTAGAAGCTTCGGGTGCGGTCGTTCGGGCGCGACGGGATGCGATAGATCCAGAGGTTGCCCTGTCGCAGCATCTTGGCCCTGTACTCGGGCGGGACGTCATCGGGCGACGCGGCGACGCGGGTCTCGTCGCGGCCCGCGGCGGCGAATGCACCGATCGAGTGCAGCATGATGTTCCGCAGCGCGGCGAGCACAGCGCGGCGCAGGTCCGGGTGCATCTCGTCCTGCAGCTGGACTCGCTCGCGGGCGCGCGTCATGCGCTCGGTGAAGGTGTCTAGAGGCTTGGCCTTGCGGAACACCACGGCCTCGTGAGGGCGGATCTCCCACCCGTGCTTGAGGGCGACGTGGATCTCGCTGCCGTCGGCCCAGGTGTCGTGCACCGCTCCGGGCCGGTTCGGATAGAACCAGCCTTCGCGAACGTCCAGGTGCTTCACACCGAGCAGGCCAACGTGGTTCCAGCCCTGAGGGACGCGGAACCGCACGTGGAAGCGGGCGCGCGCGTAGGGGTCTTGCTCGAGCAGCTCGTACGCGGCGGCCTGGTTCAGCCGGATCGCGGGGCCGATACCGAGCTCGCGCCCGACGCCGGCGAACATGAACCGGCCGTCGACGTAGGCGAACTCGCTGATCTTCTTCGTCTTGGCCGGGTCGATCAGCGGGACGCAGTCCTCGTGCTTGGCGAACGACTCCCCCGCGACCAGGTGGTCGTAGTGGTGCAGGCCCGAGGTGAAGTGGATCTCCTGGGCGATGTCGTCTTCGACCGGCACGGGGTTGATGTTCTTCGGCAGCGACAGCGCCCACAGGTTCGTTCCGGTGGCGGCAGGGCTGTTGAACAGGCGCGCGTTCTCGTCGGCGTGGCGAATGATCGACGCGGTGACGTTCCAGGCCAGACGAGCCTGGGCAGGGGTCAGCGGCCCGTCGCCGAACCACTCCTCCGCGGTGCGGACTTCGATCTTGAAGCCGGTGACCGCGTGCTCGAACCGACCGGTGGGCGGGCCGTTGTTGACCCAGTGGGCTCCGGGCTTCCAGTTCGGGGTCTGGACGTACAGCCAGTGCCGCACGCCAGGCGCAGGCTCGGGGCGCTTCCCGGTCAGCATGATGCGGTTAGCGCCGTACGAGGCAGCCGTGTCGAGCAGGTCCGTCAGGTTGGGGTTCTTGCGGCGCTCGCCGATGACGGGGCGAACGGGCGTGCCGGCGTCGGTGACGCCTTGCCCGGTGGTCTGGTCGACCCAGATCGTGGGCACGTCCTTCGGCGTCCACGGCTTGGGTCGGTAGTTCAGCTCGTCCATCTCACCCCCTCATTCGTCAGGTTATATTAGTCAAGAGTGCTTGAAAATTGCAATCAGATTTCGCAGTCGACGGGCGCTCCATGAAGGTCTGGCGGGGTCGCTAGGACGCGAGGCGGCCGCCGTAAGAGCGCCCGCGTCCGTGGTAGGACTTCTGCGCCTTCCGCAGCCCTTCCTCGGTCATCCCCAGCAGGAGGGCGATCTCTCGCTGGGTCAGCTCGGCCGCGCGCGCCTCGTCGACGACTTTGCCGCGGCGTTCGCGCAGCTCGTCCGCTTGCGCGAGCTGCTGGCCGATGCGACGGAGCTCCTCACGGATGGCGTCCGCGTCCTTGTTAGCCATGCGCCCCAGCATCCCCAACCAAGTTGGGTCTGGTTGCCGCGGCGCGCCGTAACCGCGAAAGTGGTTATATTCATCCAGCTGAGAGGAGCGCTGATGACCGGACGGCACCTCACCACGGCGGACGTCGCCGAGAAGCTCGGCGTGTCCGTCGTCGCGGTCTACAAGATGCGCTCCATCAGCAACAAGCTGCGCAGAGCCGGCCAGGAGGGTCCTCTGCTCCCCGAGCCGGTTGCCATAGAAGGCAACTCCCCGCTCTACGACGAGGCCGCGATCGACGCATTCGCGCAGGAGCGCGCGCGCAGGGCGCCCTCGCAGCGCGGCCGCCGGCCGCGACTGATGCCGGGACTGGCGCGCGATGCGGCTTTCGCGGAGCGGTTGCGGGCGGCGATCGCGGACGGGGCGGGGGCGCCCGAGGTTCCCACGCAGGCGGCTCTGATCGACCTGCTCGGCTTGAACGTCGTCACGTTCGGTGAGCGGATGCGAGGGCGCACCCGCTGGACCGACGCCGAGCTCGAGGTGATCAGGCGCACCCTCGGTGTCGACACGACGGATGCGAACGAGGTCGTAGACCGCGCTCGCGCGGCCAAGCGTCAGGCGCGCGCGGCGAGATCCCACGCGGGTTCGTAGCGGCTTCACGACATGCTCCCGCTCTCGTCGCTGGCTTGCTGGGCAGCGCAGGTTGAGAGCGTGTCCACGAGCGCACCGCGGTCGGCTTCGTCGACCGCGAGGTGCCAGGTGTCGACGATCTCCGTGTAGCGGGCGACGTAGGTGCACACGTAGTCGGCGTTCGATGGCAGCCACAGGGCTGGCCCGTGGTCGTTCTTGGCCGCATTCGTGTTGCCATCGACGGCGACGATGTTGTCGAACGAGTTGGCGAACTGAATGCGCTGCTGCTCGGTCCACGCCCACGCGCCCCCGGCGTGCGCCGCCGAAAGGCTGACGATGTGGTCGATCTGGACGCCGGAGCTTCCCGGGGCTCCAGGGGCGGCGATCCGGTCGTGCTCGAACTCAATGCGTGTGCCCGTGTACGGATCGGGGTCGAGCACGCCGGAGAGCACCGTGCAACCGTCACGGACGACGTCCTGCAGCTGGACGGCGAGGAGATCGTCTCGCTGATCGCAGCCGTTTCCCTCGATGTCGATCCAGCGCTCGCCGAACGTGGCGCGGCGATACTCGGGAATCTCCTCGGTGGGATCGATCAGCGGCAGCTCCTGCGCGACTGCGGCGAGCGCGGTGTAGTCGTAGGTCGGGTCCGGGGCGGGTGCCTGCGGGCGCGTCCATGTGTCGATCCAGGAGGTGATGCCCAGCTGGTGGGCGCCGAAGCCGAGCGCGAGAGCTGCGACCGCGGCGAGGGCTGTGCTGGCGCGGCGGGTGCGTCGGTTCATCTGCGCTCCTTTGCCTGTGCGGTGTCGGCTTGGTCGAGCAGCAGTATGGTTCGGGCGATCTGGGTGCGTGCCTCGTCGATGACCTCGAGGGTTTCGTCGTCGGCGTCGAGCTCTGAGAGTGCGTGGCTCTGGCGGCGGAGCTGGTCGCCGAGGTGGAACATGCCGGCACTGAGGAGGACCTCGGCGAGCGCGGCCGCGCGGGCGCCTTGGTGGTCGGCGCTGACGGCGAGGTCGTCGATGATCTCGATGAGGGTTGCGCGGGATCCCATCGTTGGGTCTTCTCCTGGAGTGAGCTCGCGGAGCGCTTCACGGTTGAGCAGCGTCTGGAAGAGCCTGTGCATCCGTTGGGTGAGGGGGCGGCCGTCGCGGCGGGTGCAGTTGAGCGCGAACTCGCGGAAGCTCCATCGGACGGTGACGGGTGTGCCGGTCTGGATGGTCATGGCTTCCTGGAGGCGCACGGCGATGTCGGTCATCAGTGCTCCTCGGTTCGGCCCAGGTGGGGGATCTGCTTGAGGTGGGCGCCGCGGCCGTTGCCGAGCTGGGGGGAGATCGCGCAGCTGGGCAGGTGCAGTCTCGCGTTCGGCCCGTGGCCTGCTGCCGCGTGGGGTGTGGGCTGCCGCGTTGGCCGGGTGTGCCGGGCGCCTCGCTGAGTCAGCGGGAGGGGGTTGAAGCGCAGCGACAGGGCCCAGCGATGGCCGCCGAGCGCGCGGACGACCCGCAGCCACTCTCCCTCTTTGGTGGAGTCGATGGTGAAGGTGTTCGGCTGGTCAGACATCTGCGGCTTCTTTCGGTGCGAAGGGGCTGTTCTTGGCGTCGCGGAGCATCTGCCGGGTGATCGGCTCGGTCTCCTCGAGCGAGGCGAGCGAGAAGTAGTGGCGGCGGGCGCGGGCCGCTTCGGTGCAGGTGAGCAGCTGGCGGTTGCCGTGGTTCGGGCATCCTCCCTTGCTGCGGCATCCGGCCAGGTAGCCGGCGGTGGTGCCGTGCAGGGCGGCTTCGAGGATGTCGAGCGTCTTGCTCATCAGGCGGCCTGCCGGAGTCCGAGGTCGTCACGGTCGCGGTCGATGGTGCGGACGTCGACGCCGAGCAGGTCGCTGAGCTGGGTGAGGCTGAGTCCGCGTTCGGTCCCGCGTCGGGTGGCTTCGAGGCGCTCGTCTCGGGTGAGGCGGACGTTCTGGCCGGCGAGAGCGAGCTCGATCGCGATCTCGTCGAGCAGGGGTTCCTGCCCGGCTGTGGGCGGTGCCGGGTCGGTGTCGATGTCGTCCCAGGCCAGCGGCGGCAGCCAGCCGTGCCGGCGTGCGACCGTGAGTGCGTAGGAGCGGCCGACCCGCTGCGCTCGGGTGTGGGTGGGGGGCTGCTGGTCCCAGAGCTCGTCGTAGAGCGCGGCGATGTCGTCGTGGACACGGATGTCCACGTAGGCGCCTTCGAGTGCCTTGTTGACCTTCCAGCGCGGGTAGCCGAGTCGGCGTGCGATCTCGTGGTGGTTCCATCCGATCGCGGCCAGAGCCTGGAGGCGCCGGCGGGTGCCGCGGCCGTTGACTCGGCCCTGCGCGGCGAGAGTGCTGCTGTCGGGGGTGACTGCGAGGAGTTTGCGGGCGGTGGCGCCGGTGACGAACCGTGCCGTCTCGCTGTTGAGCAGGCGACGGACCGTGGCGCCGCCGACGCCGGCGCTGATGGCGATCCGTTCGGGGATCATCCCGGTGTCGACCAGTGCCTGCAGGTGCTGCCGGATCGGCTCGATGGGTTGGTGCGCGTCCTGGTATCGCCCGTAGGCCAGGAGACGGTAGCGGTCGCGGCGGCGGCGCGCGTTGCCGTCCATGCAGGCGCGGCACCCGCAGAGGTGGACGACGTAGCAGGTGGAGGTCAGCCCGTGCTTGTGGTCCGGCGGGCAGGTGTGGGTCCGCATCTTCTCCTCCTCACAGATGGTTATATTCCCGAATATAACCCGTTCCCGAGGGTTTGGAACCCCCTCACTGCTAAGGGGTGGCCCCAGAGGCTCGAAGTCGACAATCTGAACGAGCTACAACGTTTGTTGCGGTTTCTCGCTACACTGTGCGCATGGCAGGATCAACTTTCGCTCGTCTGGGCGAGCTCGCGTCACAGCGTTGGGGCCTGGTGACCACCGCCCAGGCGCTCGAGGCTGGCGTGGCGCGCCCGACCCTGACGCGCCTCGCCAACAGCGGCGCGCTCATCCGCGTCGCGCGCGGCGTCTACCGCCTCGCCGGCGCGCCAGAGCACGAGCAGGAGGCGATCCTCGCGACCTGGCTCGCCCTCGGCGGCGCCGACCGTCCCCGCACAGACACCGGCGTCCCGCCCGTCGTCGCCGCAGGCCAGACGGCCGCGCAGCTGCATGGCATCGGCGACTGGTTCCCCGGGCCACTCGAGTTCGTCGTTCCCACCCGCCGCGGTACCCGCCTGGACGGGGTGCGGCTCCGCACCCGCGAGCTCGCGCCCACCGAGGTGGTCTCCGTCGACGGGATGCCGACCATGAGCGTCGAGCGCACGATCGCCGACCTGATCGAGCAGTGGGTCGACCGCTCCCTCGTCGCCGATGCGCTCGCCGACGCCGCGGACGCGGGAAAGCTGCTCTCCCCCGCCCGCCTGACCGAGTATCTGGAGCCGCTGGCCAAGCCCAACAAGTACCCCTCGGGTGCCGCGCTCGCGGCTGATCTGCTCGCTCTTGCGGGCGTCGACGCGGTGGTGCCGGCCGATGCCTGAGCCCGACGGCTACAAAGACTGGACGGGGCTTGCGCAGGCGATCAAGGCGGCCGCGACGAAGGCAGCCGGTGACGGCGCGAGCGCGCTGGATGTGAATGCGCAGATCGTGCAGGCACAGCACGATCGTTTCCTCAGCCGGGTCTTTGCGGAGGGGGAAGAGTCCGAGTGGCTGCTCAAGGGCGGCACGGCGATGCTCGCCCGGGTGCCGAAGTCACGGTCGACGAAAGACCTGGATCTGGCCTCGACCGGCGCCGCCGATCTGGATGCCGCGCAGCAGGCGCTCGAGCAGGCAGCCGCGCGTGATCTCGGCGACCATGTGCGGTTCCAGCTCACCCGTGCCCGTGCGACCGGGCGAGGAGAGAACCAGCCGGGTGTCGCGACCCGGCGCCTGGTGTTCACATGTCTGGACGCGAACACCGGCCGGAGGATCTCCGACATCCCCATCGACGTGGTCGTCGGCCCTCCCCCGGTCGGCCGCGTCGAGACGATCGAGCCGTCGACGCGGCTGCAGCTGGGGCGGCCGGTCCCGTCGCACCCCTACCGGCTGTTCCCGATCTCCGATCAGGTCGCGGAGAAGGTCACTGCGACGATGAGCACCTACAACGGCCGCCCCAGCAGCCGCGCGAAAGACCTGGTGGACATCGTCACCATTGCACGCACGCAGCGCGTCGACCTGCGCGAGCTGCAGATGGCCATCGACGCGAAGCGTGCACTGTCAAAGCTCGACTCGTTCACTACGTTCACGGTCCCGGACGGTTGGGACGGTCCCTACCGGGTGCTCGCGGCCGGCACGCCCTCAGCCGGCGGGATCACCGATCTGGGTGAGGCCGTGGCTCTCGCGCGTCAGCTGATCGATCCCGCGCTCGCCGACGCGCCCGTGCAACCGGGGACGGTCTGGGTCCCTGGCTCAGGCTGGACACAGAACCCTCCGCCGCCGGAGCCGGGCGGCAGCGGATCCCCTTCGGGGGAGGTCCACGTGCGCGCGCACGTGCGCTCCGGTTATCCCGTCACGGAGCACTGGCGCGCAGCGCGCGGCTCAGCCCAGGAGTGACCGCGTCAGTGCGCCGCGTCGTACGCCTCGAGGATGGACGCGGGAACCCTGCCGCGATCGCTGACCTGGTGTCCGTTCTGACTGGCCCATTCACGCACCGTGTTGAGATCGGCCCGTCCGCCCCGCGACGTCCTCGCCGGACGCCGGGTGGCTGCGCCGATGCGGCGCGCGCTCTTGGCCCAGGCCTCGAACTCGAGATCGATCTCGAGTTGCTTTCCGTCGATCGCGAAGGTCGCGGGATCGAGCCGCTCGCCAGGTCGCGCACACCACCGCGAAGGGCGGCGTCATCGCGATGACGAAGTCGCTCGCTGCGGAGGGCGCCCGCTACGGCGTCCGCGCGAACTCGATCTCGCCTGGCTTCGTCAGCACCCCGGCGACGGACAAGGCGGTGGATGCGGAGGGCAAGGCCTGGCAGGTCGGCAACGCGCTCATTCAACGCCCCGGCACGGGCGAGGACATCGCGTACATGCCGCTCTACCTGGCCTCCGACGAGTCCTCTTGGGTGACCGGACAGAACTACAGCGTCGACGGCGGCGCGACCGCCGGGTGGCGGAACGACAGCGAGACGGACCGACTGGCCGCGAAGAACGGCTGACACGCGGGTCGCGGCGCGACCGGTGACGGACGTGAGGCACGGTGTCAGCTGACACCGTGCCTCCCGTCCGTCGTGGCCACCTCGTCTAAATCGCGAGGTACCCGCCGTCGACGGCGAACTGCGCGCCGGTCGCGAAGGCGGCCGCGTCGGAACCGAGCCACGCGACCATCTCGGCGATGTCGTGCGGCGTGCCGAGTCGGCCGATCGGGTGCTTCGTCAGCAGCGCGTCCTTGAAGCCGGGGTAGGTCTCCTCCAGCGCGTCTATCATTGGCGTCTGGATCACCCCGGGCAGCACTGCGTTCACGCGGATGCCTTTGTCGGAGTACTCCACCGCGGCGGCTCGGGTGAGGCCGATGACGCCGTGCTTCGACGTGACGTAGGCGGACTGGTGGGCGATGGCGACCTGCCCGAGGGACGAGGCGGTGTTGATGATGGATCCGCCGCCCTGCGCCAGCATCTGCGGGATCTCGGCCTGCACGCCGGTTCAATATTCCGCACAGAGGAAGTTGGCCCCACGGCGTTACTGCAGTCAATCGTTCTGTTGCGCAAGCCCCCGCAGGTAAGCACGTGCGTCGTCGAGGCTGACGACATCGCCGTACTTCGCGTCGATGTCAAAGAGGCTGGCCAGGTGCGGAAGGGCTGCCCGGTCGCCGACTGCCTCTTCGACGACGATGGTGTGGAAGCCGTAGGAGCAGGCGTCAACCGCCGAGGCGCGCACGCACCCACTGGTGGTGCAGCCGACGATGATGATGGTGTCGACACCCCGTGAGATCAAGCGTGCGGCGAGATCAGTTCCGAAGAAGCAGGATGCGTACTTCTTCACCAGGGTCATCTCGTGGGGCAGCTGGCCCAGCCTGCTGTCGACCTCCACCCATTCGCTGCCCTCCACCAACAGGTGGTTGGACGGGATCTTCTTGATCCAGAGCCCCGCCTCCTGCAATTCGGTGTCGTACGCGACCGTCGAGAAGAAGATGGGGATCTCGAGTTCACGGGCGGGGACGAGTAAGGCATTGGTGGCGGCCAGCTGTGACTCCAGTTCGCCTGACAGGGGCGAACGGCTGTCCGTGAATCCGGTGATCAAGTCGACGATCAGCAGCGCCGGCTTCTCGCCGTAGCCGATCCGGCCGCCCAATCCCTTGGCCTTGAACTCGTCGCGCAGCCGTGCGTACTCATCGATCAGCTCCGTATTCGTCACGAATCGGCTCTCCTGTTCCCCGTCGACTGATAGTGCGCCGCGATGGCATCGCTCGTCGTCACCCAGACACCATCGTGAGACGTGATGTGCTCGAGGGCCCGATCAAGGTAGCGGTGGCGGAACGGCTGGCCGACGATGAACGGGTGCAACGGCAGCGACATGACGCGACCCGAGTGCTCGGAGTCTGAATAGAGCTGATCGAACTGGTCGATCACCGCTTCCAGGAACTGCGGGCCGGTATAGCTCTTACTCACGAACATCGTCACATCGTTGAGTTCTATCGTGTAGGGAACGCTGAACATCCCGTCGACGTTCAGCGGATACGGCTGATCGTCGTTCGTCCAGTCCAGGACGTAGTCATACCCCAGCTCCCGAAGGATCCGCGGCGTCTCGAACGTCTCTGTGAGCGCCGGGCCAAGCCAGCCCCGCGGCCGTACTCCGGTGGCGGAGGCGATTGTATCCGTCACGTCTTGAAGGTAGGCGCGCTCCGTGTCAGCACCCATTCCAGCTTGGAAGGTGGAATTGTCGCGGCCATGCGCGAGCCACGCCCAGCCGCGTTGCCGGCCTGCCTCGAGAATCTGGGGGTAGTGCCGACAAACGTCGGAGTTGAGAAGCACACTTGCGGGCACTCCATGTCGGTCGAGGCTCTCGATCATCCGCCACAGGCCTACCCGCGGACCGTAATCGCGCCAGCCGTAATTGAGTGGATCCGGCTGCAGCATCGCGGTACCGCCGAAGATGCTCGTGGAGGGCTTGTCGATCTGATAGTGCTCGATGTTCAGCCCGACATAGAACGCCACTCGGGCCCCATTCGGCCACGAAATCGTCGGTCGCTCCGTGATCGGGCTGTAATCGAAGCGGAAAGTGTCAAGGCGGGTGAGACAGATTCCGTCAGGCGGTCTGTATGAGGGCCTCCTGTGAGGGCTGGTTGATCCAGGCGGCCTCGGGCAGCTTGGGCGCCTGGGGTCGGCGGTGGCCGAAGCGCTCGGGACGGGCGGCGTAGGCCGCGTCCAGGGTGGCCTGGCGCTGGGCGCGGACCTGCCCGGCGGTGCCGAAGTGGACGCTGGCGGGGGTGTGCAGCCCGATCCCGCAGTGGCGGTGCTCGTGGTTGTAGTAGGCGAAGAACTGCTCGGCGAACGCGCCGGCGTCGGCCAGGGACCCGAAGCGCTCGGGGAAGACCGGGGCGTACTTCAGCGTCTTGAACGCCGCCTCGCTGTAAGGGTTGTCGTTCGACACGTGCGGGCGGGAGCGCGACCTGGCCACCCCGAGGTCGACGAGCAGCTGAGCGACCGGTTTGGAGGTCATCGAGGTCCCGCGGTCGGCGTGGATCGCCTCCGGCACGCCATGGATGCCCATGGCGTGCTCGAGCAGGTTCTTGGCGATCTCGGCGTCCTCGCGGGCCGCGATGGTCCAGCCCACGACGAACCTGGAGAAGATGTCGAGCACGACGTACAGGTCGTAGTACACGCCCCGCTCCGGCCCCTTGAGCTTTGTGATGTCCCAACTCCACACCTGCCCCGGCGCCGTCGCGACGAGCTCGGGCCGGGTCCGGGGCGGGTGGCTCGCCTGCCGGCGCCGTTCCCCGGCCATGTCGTGCTCGCGCAGGATCCGGTGCATCGTGGACATCGAGCACAGGTAGGTGCCCTCGTCCAGCAGCGTGGCCCAGACCTGGGCGACCGACTTGTCCGCGAACCGCTGGCTGGTCAACACGGCCAGCACGTGGGCCCGCTCGGCGGCGGACAGCTTGTTCGCCGGTGCCGGCCGCGGTGTCCGTGGACGTGGCGGTGGCGGGTTCTTGGCCCGGTAGTGACTGGCGCGGGAGCGACCCAGCAGCGCGCACGCAGCCGCGGTGCCGACGTGCTCGGCCAGCCCGTCGACGGCCGGGTTGATCACCGCGGCGACCGCGGCGGCTTGTCCGCGCTCTCGGAGAGCGTCTCCAAGAGCGCGTGTGCTTTTCCCATCAGGTCCAGCGCCGCCCTGGTCTTGGCCAGCTCGGCCTCGGCCTTCTCCGCCCGGGCCCGTAGCGCCTGCAGCTCCCGCTCGCGCCGGTCCCGCGGCTTGCTGCCCAGCCCGGACAGCGAGCCGGCGGCCGCGGCCTTGCGCCACTCGATGATGTGGGAGGTGTACAGGCCCTCCCGGCGCAGGATCTCCCCACGCCCAGAGCGGTCCGCGGCGTCGTACTCGGCCAGGATCGCCGCTTTGAACTCGGCGGTGAACGTCCGCCTCTTGGGCCGGTCAGCACGAGGAGCCATAGCCCCATCATCGGTGCCGACGTCAGCAACCGTCATCGTCATCTCAGTATTGGTCCGTTCTCGCCCCGTGCAGTGCGAAGGTCAGCAGTGCTGGTGTCTCACCCCATCCTGACGCACAGGGCTCGAGCGGGAGCGCTTGTTCAGTCGCGCGTGGATCTTCGTGGGTCACGAATCAGAGATCCCTCAGCCCGGCGACTACGTGGTGCGGCGAGTGCTCGACGACTCGTTCATCGTGGTGCGCGACGAGAGTGGCTCCGTCAAGGCGATGTTCAACATGTGCCTGCACCGAGGAATGCAGGTGTGCCGGGCGGAAATGGGCAACGCCTCGCACTTCCGCTGCCCGTATCACGGCTGGTCGTACCGCAACGACGGACGAATCGTGGGGCTGCCGTTCCACGAAGAGGCGTACGGTGGCGAGGCTGGCTTCAATCGCAAGGGAGCCCGCCTGCTTCCGGCGCCGAGCCTCGACAGCTACAACGGGTTGATCTTCATCAGCATGGATCCGGATGCGCCACCGCTGATCGACTACCTCGGCGATTTCGCTTTCTATCTCGACTACTACACGAAGCAGAGCTCCTCGGGCATCGAGCTCCGCGGCCCGCAGCGCTGGCGGGTGAAGGCGAACTGGAAGATCGGCGCAGAGAACTTCGCCGGCGACATGTACCACACGCCACAGACCCACACCTCGGTGGTCGAGATCGGCCTCTTCCGCGAACCGAAGGCGGAGAAGCGTAAAGACGGCAACACGTACTGGGCGGGCAACGGCGGAGGCACGACCTACAAGCTTCCGGAGGGAACGCTCGAGGAGCGGCTGCGCTACGTGGGCTACCCCGACGAGATGATCGACCGGATGAAGGAGGTCTGGTCCCAGGACCAGCTCAATGTGATCGGCGAGAACGGCTTCATGATCTCGGCGGCCTCGATCTTCCCGAACATGAGCTTCGTGCACAACTGGCCGAAGGTGGAAGACGGCGACGACGTGCTCCCGTTCATCTCGATCCGTACCTGGCAGCCGATCAGCGAGAACGAGACCGAGGTGCTTTCCTGGTTCGCCGTCGACGCAGCGGCACCGGAGGAGTTCAAGGCTCTGTCGTACAAGGCGTACCTGATGTGCTTCGGCAGCACGGGGATGTTCGAGCAGGACGATGTGGAGAACTGGGTGTCCCTTACGAACACCGCGAAAGGGAATATGGCGCGGCGCTTGCTGCTGAACAGCCGGATGGGCGTGCTGAAAGACGGCAGATTCGTCGTGGAGCCGCTCGGACCGGACGCGTTCTCTGGCCCGGGCGTGGCCCACGTCGGTTACGGAGAGTACAACCAGCGGCATCTGCTCGAGCGCTGGGCGGACTACCTCGAGACGGAGCCGACCGCGCTGATCATCTCGTCGGTGGGGATGCCGGAGGGGCTGTCATGACCGAGGCGCGCTGGGTTCGACTGAAAGAGTCGCCGCTCGGAGCACATACGACCAAAGCCACGCGGGTGGGGAGTTCGTTGTCGTTCTCGGACGGCCTGCATCTGGAGACGCACAGGTGGCTCGTCGAAGAGGCATACATCCTCGACGAGCAGCGGTACGAGGACTGGCTCGACCTCATCGCCGACGATGTGCACTACATCATGCCCGTGCAGGTCACTACCGCGCTCGGCGCCGGGTACTCGACGTCTCCGGGCATGGCGCATTGGGACGAGAACAAGTACTCCCTGAGCCGGCGGGTCGCCCGCTTCCTCACGGAACACGCCTGGACAGAGGATCCGCCCTCCCGGCTCCGTCACTTCGTCACGAACGTGCGCACCTTCGAGAGCGACGTCCCGGGCGAGGTCGTCGTCGATTCTGCGGTGCTTCTTTTCCGCAGTCGCGGCGACGTGCACGAGCCCGCGGTGATCTCGGCCGGCCGCGAAGACGTTCTGCGACGTGTCGGCGGCGGGTTGCAGCTCGCACGCCGAACCATCACGGTCGACGAGTCGGTCTTGCGCACACAGAATCTGGCGATCTTCCTATGAAACTCGAATGGGAAGGCGAAGAGGACGACCGCATCGCGGCCATCGCAGCAGCAGACGAACGTCAGCGGCTCGAAGACCAGCGGGTAGGGGCTCCGATCTCGATCGCCAATGAGTTCTCGGAGATCCGGGTATCTCGCGTGGAGACACGCAACGGCTCCCGGCTCCTGATCGAGTCGCCGCGATCCGGGCAGTGGGTCGCTCTCGATCCGCTCGAGCTCGAGGCGCTGACCTGGCAGACTACGGCGACGTTCTCCGCCATGATCGCCCAACCGTTCGCACCGATGTTCCCTGAGATAACGCCTGAAGAAGCAGGAGAGGAGTGACACATGCCTGTCGTGAAAGCGGATCTCGGGCTCTGTCAGGGCTACGCCAACTGCATCATGGCCGCGGGAGACTATTTCGATCTCGATGACGACGGCGTCGTGATCCTGCTCAGAACAGAGGTCGACGAGGCCGACCGGAAACGGGTCACCGAGGCGGCGAACAGCTGCCCGGTTTCCGCGCTCCGGGTGGAAGACGAATGACGACAGCGATTGTCGGTGCGTCGATCGCGGGGGTACGGGCCGCGCAGGCGCTTCGGGCAGAGGGGTATCGCGGAGACGTTGTGCTCATCGGCTCCGAGCCCGTGCTGCCCTACGACAAGCCGCCGCTGTCGAAGGGATACCTCGTCGGTGCAGGTGCAGCCGAGGTCACGCTCCTCACGGCGGCGGAGGCGCTCGAGCTTAACATCGACCTTCGTCTCGGTGTGCCGGCGGTAGGTCTGGACCGTGCGTTGTCGGAGCTCCGGCTGGCGAATGGACGGCGGGTCGGCTTCGATGACCTCGTGGTGGCGACCGGCGTCCGCGCGCGGCC
The DNA here is from genome assembly GCF_040302945.1 of Microbacterium sp. NPDC096154. Classification (NCBI taxonomy): domain Bacteria; kingdom Bacillati; phylum Actinomycetota; class Actinomycetes; order Micrococcales; family Microbacteriaceae; genus Microbacterium; species Microbacterium sp. NPDC096154. The sequence continues at coordinate 8,819 of NZ_JBEOSM010000013.1, read as the reverse complement.
GTCGCCGTGGGGTGAAGGCGAGGGAATCCATGTGCTGCGGACACTCGACGACGCAGACCGGCTGCGCGCCGAGCTAGTTCCCGATCGCAGGATCATCGTCATCGGAGCGGGCTTCATCGGCGCCGAGGTCGCCGCGACCGCTCTTGGGCTCGGAGTCGATGTCACCCTGGTCTCGGCGACACGCGACCTGATGTCACGCCGGCTCGGTGACGAGATTGGCGCCCTCTTCTCGCAGAAGCACTCCCGGCATGGCGTACATGCGGTTCTCGGACGGACGGTCGCGCAGATCGACGGTGCGAAGGGAGACTTCCGCGTGCTCCTGGATGACGGTTCCGAGCTCCACGGTGATGTCGTCGTCATCGGCATCGGGGCAGTGCCGAACGTCGAATGGCTCGAGGACTCAGGGCTCGAGATCGACGACGGTCTCGTCTGCGACGAATTCCTCACGGCACTCGGCGCCCCGGAAATCCATGCGATCGGCGATGTTGCGCGGTGGCGGCATCCGGTTCGCGGCGATCTCACCCGTCTTGAGCACTGGACGAATGCGGTCGACCAGGCGCGCTGTGTCGCGCACAACATCGCTCATCCCGACGACCGACGCTCATATCTGCCTGTCGAGTATGTCTGGAGTGACCAGTTCAACTGGAAGCTGCACATCGTCGGTCGCACGACGGCAGTCAACCCCGAGATGGTGACGGACCCTCGAACACCCGACCGGATCGCGTCTCTGTACTCTCAGAATGGTCTGTCATTCGACGGGGCAGTGGTACTGAATTGGCCCCGCGCTCTCGTCGAAGTCCGCCGGTCCATCGCAGCGGGATCGTCGCTTTCCGACGTTCGTGTACGACTGGGCCGGCTGCTCGAATCGGCGTCCGGATAGACCTGGACGGGATCGCCTTGCCCTTGATGGCGGCCCTGAGGGCCGGCAGGAACGATACAGTTTCTGTTGTGCAGAGAAATAGAGCAGCCGACGGAGTCGATGCGGCTCCGCAATACCGATCGAGTCGGTCGACAATGCCCTGAAACTCCTGCTCCTGCTCGGTGAGAAGAACGAACTTCGACTGACGGACGCCAGCAAGCACCTGGGTGTCGCGACCTCAACGGCGCATCGCATCCTCGCGATGCTTCAATGGCGAGGATTCGTGCGGCAAGACCCGCGAACGAAGACATACGGGCCAGGGCCGTCGTTGACCACGATCGCCTTCTCGGTGCTGAGAAAGATGGACATCCCGCAGATCGTGCAACCGATCCTCGAGGAACTCAGCCACCAAGCCGGCGAGACGGTTCACCTCGGCACGCTCGACGGCAACTCCACTCGCTTTCTCGCAGTCTCGGAACCGACGACGGCGGTGCGAGTCGCTTCACGGTTGGGCAAGGAGATGCCGGCCCATTGCACCTCCACGGGAAAGGTTCTCCTGGCGCAGCTCCCGCGAGAACAATTGGACCGTCTCTACCCCGACGAGCAACTCTCACAGGTGACTCCGCAGTCGATCCGTACCAAGACCGAGCTCCTCGCACAACTGGATCTTGTCGCGAAGCAGGGCTATGCAACGAACCGGGAGGAGAGCGAGGAGGGCGTGGCCTCGGTGGCCGTGGCCGTTCCCTCGGCGAGCGGGCTGCGGTTGGCGATCAACGCATCTGCCCCGGTGTTCCGCTTGCCTCCCCGCAAGGTGAAGACCCTCGTCGCACTCCTCGATGAGGCAGCCGTACGTCTGGCCGACCTGACCTCCTGAAGGCTCGTCGTCTCTTTCCCCTGCGACCTGGTGCAGGGGTCGTTCGGCGCGTTCTGAAGAGAGCTCGAGCCATGCTGGACTGTTGGCGCCGCGCAAGCTATTGTGTCTGCTAGTTAGCAACAAGTTCTGCTCAGCAGATAAATATGCGAAGAGGATGATCAATGCAGATCGTACTGGTGCACGGCGGATGGGTAGGCGGCTGGGCGTGGGACGGCGTCGCCGACGAATTGCGCAGAATGGGGCACGAGGTGATCGCGCCGACGCTGCGCGGTCTCGAAGACGGTGACGTGGACCGCTCCGGCGTCACGATGAGCATGATGGCGCGCGATCTGATCGATCAGGTAAGAGAGCTCACCCAGCTCGACATCGTGCTCGTCGGTCATAGCGGCGGAGGTCCGCTCATCCAACTCGTCGCTGAGGCGATGCCCGAGCGCATCGGCCGGGTCGTCTTCGTCGACGCCTGGGTGCTGCGCGACGGCGAGAGCATTAACGACGTGCTCCCCGATCCGTTGGTCGCAGCGATGAAGGCGCTTGCGAGTCAGTCCGACGACAACACCATCGTCATGCCGCCTGAGCTCTGGGCCGCGACTATGCAGGACATGTCCCCGTTCGAGCAGCAGCAGCTCGCCGCGCTCGAGCCGAGGCTCGTCCCAACGCCGGCAGGCTGGTCCGATGAGCCGATCCGCCTCGACCGGTTCTGGGCGAGCAGCATCCCGTCAAGTTATGTGTTCCTCGCTCAGGACCAGGCCGTTCCCGCTGAGATCTACCAGGCCGCGGCCGGGCGGCTTGATAGTCCGCGCACGATCGAGATCGACGGAAGCCATTTGGTGATGCTCACGCATCCGGAGAGGCTCGCACGGGCCCTCGACGCCGTCATTGCCTAACAGGCCTGGGGAAGCTATGGATTCGATTTCACGCCCAGACGACGTCGCGCCGATCTCGTACACCGAACTGGCGCCGTCGGGTGCGCCTGCTCGGTGGATCGTCCTCGTGCACGGGGGTGGTGTCTCGAAGGAGTGCTATCTCGAGACGCCCGACGGCCGACAGGGCTGGGCGGCACGATTGGTATCGCATGGCTACGGTGTGCTGGTGGTGGACTGGCTGGGGTTGTCCTATGAGGCGGCCCAACACGTCGATGATCGTGCGGCGTCTGCGCGGCTGGACTATGAGAGCGTGTGCCGAGGGATGGGCGTGTTCCTCTCTGGTCTCGGCCGGAACGTCGTGCTGGTCGTGCACTCGATGGCAGGTCCGATTGGCTTCCGCCTCCTAGAGACGCATGGCGATCTCATCGACGGGCTCGTAGCCGTCGCTCCGGGCCCGCCTGGAAATATACAGGCGGTGCCCGAGATCGTGAGGGAGTCCGACCAGGAGGTCTCCATCCGTGGAGCGGCCATCGACTGGACCATCCCGAAGATGGGTTTCTGGGAACCCACAAGCGCCTTCGTGAACGACAAGGCCATCGGACCCAGCCGGCGGTTCCCCCGCGAGTGCATCGAGGTGTTCCGCCGCACCCTTCGGCCGATCCCGGCCCGGATGCTTTATCAGCGTCAGAACATCGGTGGGAGCCAAATGAGGATCGGGCCGACCGACGCGTTCACGAACAAGCCGATTCTCGTCTTCACGGGTGGAGCCGATACCGACCACCCCTCGCAGCTGGATCAGGACATCGTGGCCTGGCTCACCGATCAGGGCGCCGCCGTCACCTTCTGGTCGTCCGAACTGCCTCTTCTCGCTGGGAACGGCCACATGCTGATGGTCGAAGACAATAGCGACGAGCTCGCTGACGAGATCGCGCGGTGGATCACGGCGCTCTGACTCGCCACCGTATCGTCCCGGCCATTATTTCAGCCGACCCGACGTCCCCAACAGCGGAGGAGAACGCCAGTCGTTTCCTTCGTGTCACTCGAGGGAACGCTGTGCCAGCTCGTTGCCGACTACGACTTGGTCGATCGGGCCCTTGCTCGAACTCCTCATTTCATACGTCTGGCGATGGACTCAAGGGAGATGTTCGCCGACGGCCGCGTGCAACTCCAGGTCATCGGTGGACAGCTGAGGCGTCTGCCACGACGCATCGAGACGATCGGTTCGCAGCTCGAACGGAACGTTCGGGCTGAGCATAAGGATGTTCCGAGACCTCCAGGAACGCGGATGGATCGGTTCGTTGGTCGGGGAGCTGACGACCACCCTGGTTGGCGTGGCGCTTATCGTCGCTGCGGTGCTACTTTCGGTCTCGGGGGGTGGCCCCCAGCTCGCCCCGACGTCGCACTCCTACCGTTCCTAGGGGCGGGGTGGTCGGCCTCGCGGGCAGGCTCCTCGTGCTGAGGCCGCTGCGCACCTCCTTGATGCGCACCACGCTGATCGCCGGATCCTGGCAAACTATCCCGCGACGCGAATTCGCAGGGGGTGTCGGCGCGACTTTCGATCGACGTACAGTGCCGTCCGTTAACAAACGATCGGTTCGTGCGACCGAACTGTCGAACGCCTGTGCATCGCTGCGGCGAGTTCCTCATGGCGCAGTACCTGGGTTTCGCTTCCGGAAGAAGATTTCACGAACCCCAGCGACACGGTGTTGCGGTGACGTTCGACGAAAGAGAAGAAGGATGGCCCGGCGAATCCCAATCGCGCGAAGTCTCGCCTTCGAAATGACAGAAGCGCTCCTGTGCTCGCGCGTCGGTTACTTCGCACCTTCTAGGTGTGACGTTATCAATTAGGGTGATGACGACCGGTGACGGGTACCGGTACCTGCTGAACTCTGTCGTGTCCGGTGACGGCGACCGCGACGCCTCGTCTGTGTTGACGCGGTATTACGCGGAGGCCGGGACTCCTGGCTCGATGTAGCGCCGAGGGGGTCGCTACTGGTCGGTTCCGACGTTGTGTTCAACCCAGTCGCGCAGATGCTTCAACGGGGCGGCTGCGCTGTGTCCGAGGTCAGTAAGTTCGTACTCCACGCGAGCGGGAACCTCGGGGTAGACGGTGCGAGTGAGCAGGCCGTGGTCTTCCGGAAAGTGTCAAGGCGGGTGAGACAGATTCCGTCAGGCGGTCTGTATGAGGGCCTCCTGTGAGGGCTGGTTGATCCAGGCGGCCTCGGGCAGCTTGGGCGCCTGGGGTCGGCGGTGGCCGAAGCGCTCGGGACGGGCGGCGTAGGCCGCGTCCAGGGTGGCCTGGCGCTGGGCGCGGACCTGCCCGGCGGTGCCGAAGTGGACGCTGGCGGGGGTGTGCAGCCCGATCCCGCAGTGGCGGTGCTCGTGGTTGTAGTAGGCGAAGAACTGCTCGGCGAACGCGCCGGCGTCGGCCAGGGACCCGAAGCGCTCGGGGAAGACCGGGGCGTACTTCAGCGTCTTGAACGCCGCCTCGCTGTAAGGGTTGTCGTTCGACACGTGCGGGCGGGAGTGCGACCTGGCCACCCCGAGGTCGACGAGCAGCTGAGCGACCGGTTTGGAGGTCATCGAGGTCCCGCGGTCGGCGTGGATCGCCTCCGGCACGCCATGGATGCCCATGGCGTGCTCGAGCAGGTTCTTGGCGATCTCGGCGTCCTCGCGGGCCGCGATGGTCCAGCCCACGACGAACCTGGAGAAGATGTCGAGCACGACGTACAGGTCGTAGTACACGCCCCGCTCCGGCCCCTTGAGCTTTGTGATGTCCCAACTCCACACCTGCCCCGGCGCCGTCGCGACGAGCTCGGGCCGGGTCCGGGGCGGGTGGCTCGCCTGCCGGCGCCGTTCCCCGGCCATGTCGTGCTCGCGCAGGATCCGGTGCATCGTGGACATCGAGCACAGGTAGGTGCCCTCGTCCAGCAGCGTGGCCCAGACCTGGGCGACCGACTTGTCCGCGAACCGCTGGCTGGTCAACACGGCCAGCACGTGGGCCCGCTCGGCGGCGGACAGCTTGTTCGCCGGTGCCGGCCGCGGTGTCCGTGGACGTGGCGGTGGCGGGTTCTTGGCCCGGTAGTGACTGGCGCGGGAGCGACCCAGCAGCGCGCACGCAGCCGCGGTGCCGACGTGCTCGGCCAGCCCGTCGACGGCCGGGTTGATCACCGCGGCGACCGCGGCGGCTTGTCCGCGCTCTCGGAGAGCGTCTCCAAGAGCGCGTGTGCTTTTCCCATCAGGTCCAGCGCCGCCCTGGTCTTGGCCAGCTCGGCCTCGGCCTTCTCCGCCCGGGCCCGTAGCGCCTGCAGCTCCCGCTCGCGCCGGTCCCGCGGCTTGCTGCCCAGCCCGGACAGCGAGCCGGCGGCCGCGGCCTTGCGCCACTCGATGATGTGGGAGGTGTACAGGCCCTCCCGGCGCAGGATCTCCCCACGCCCAGAGCGGTCCGCGGCGTCGTACTCGGCCAGGATCGCCGCTTTGAACTCGGCGGTGAACGTCCGCCTCTTGGGCCGGTCAGCACGAGGAGCCATAGCCCCATCATCGGTGCCGACGTCAGCAACCGTCATCGTCATCTCAGTATTGGTCCGTTCTCGCCCCGTGCAGTGCGAAGGTCAGCAGTGCTGGTGTCTCACCCCATCCTGACGCACAGGGTGTCCGGAGACAGGATTCCTTGGAAGGATCTGTCTCATGGGACGTCCCAGTAAGTACCCGCGTGAGCTTCGTGAGCGCGCTGTCCGTATGGTCGCCGAGGTGCGATCCGACTATCCGAGCGAGTATCAGGCGATGAGCGCGGTGGCGCAGATGCTCGGTGTGGGATCGCCCGAGACGATCCGCACCTGGATTCGCCGCCAGCAAGTCGATGCCGGCGACCGGCCTGGCGTCACGACCGACGCAGCGGTGGAGATCAAGCGCCTCAAGCGTGAGAACGCCGAGCTTCGTCGTGCGAACGAGATGGGTTCTCCGGCCGTGATCGCGTCGTAGCGTCGCGCCATCTCGTCGAGCTCTGCGTTGATGGCGAGCAGGGCGATGTGGGGGTCGGTGCTGACAAGCGCGTTGGGGTGGACTGTGGTGAGTCGGTAGTGGCCGGTGCCGATGATGCGCACGGAGCCTGTCAGGTCGTCGATGATGCGGTCGGTGGTGCGTCGGATGAGGTGATCTTTGCCGCGTCCGGCCTGGGCGAGCACGAGCAGGTGCGCGTCGAGCTCGAGCTGCCAGGCGGTGAAGAAGTCCTCGGCTTCGATGGTTGCAGTGGTCACGGTGTCTCCTCCGTTGGTGGAGGGTGGATCCCCTCCTACCTACAAGGGGTGGGTGGTCGTGGCTGGTGTCGACAAGCTCGCCGGCCGCTCCGGTGTCGGCTGCGTTAGGGCCAGAGGAAGTCGGCTGGGGCCGGGAGCGGCAGGTCTGGGTACCTGGGCTCGTTCGCGAGGTCGTCGACCATCTGCGCGTAGTCCGCGGCGAACGCGTCCGGCTCGTCGACTCCCGCGGTGACGGCGTAGTCGTGTGCCTTCTCCCAGGCGGTGTCGAAGGTGCTCATGCCCGTCCTCCTCTGACGTCGAGGGGCGGATCCCCTCTTACCTACAAGGGGTGGGCGGCACCGGGTCGAGTCGACACTTCGCCGGGCTCAGGAGGTGAGCAGCTGCGTGATGAGGATGATGCCGATGGCTGCGGCAGCGATGTCGGGGCCGTGGGCGAGCTTGCTCTTGCGTGCTCGGGCGCCACGGATCACACGACGGGCCGCGCCGGTGAGGATCGCGAGCGGGACCAGGTAGATCGCCAGCGGGCCCGCATAGAGGGCGACGATGAGGGCGAGCGCTGCGGCGAACTTCGCGTCGCCGAATCCGAACCAGCCGGCCATGCCCATGACTGCGTACGTGATGAACACGACGGCCGCCGCGATCGCTGGCCAGGCTGCGGCCCAGACGTCGGTGGTGAACAGGGCCGTGGCGACGACCTGCACGGCGCCGGCGGCCGCGAGCGGACCGACGTACCGGTTGGGCAACGTGAAGGTGCGGTGGTCGACCACGGCGATCGCGGCGGCGGCGATCGCCCGAGCCGCGGAAGGGAGTTGAGGACGTAGCGCAGGTGCTAGTCATTGAAGCTGATGGCAAGCTCATTGGTGAGGTATCTTTTTATTGGGAGGAAAAATCGACGCGCTGGCTGGAAATGGGGATTGATATTTATGATACTCAATATTGGAATGGGGGATATGGAACAGAAGCCTTAAAGCTATGGATTAGCTACTTATTTGAGCATTTAGACATCGCTCGTGTTGGTCTAACCACATGGTCAGGCAATCCAAGAATGATTGCTTGTGCGGAGAAGCTAGGGATGCAGATGGAAGGACGGATGCGTAAATGCCGTTATTATAAAGGGGTATATTACGATTCGATTCGCATGGGGTTGTTGCGTGAGGAATGGTTGGGGGCAATTACATGAGTAGATTAAGAAAGTATACTATTGTTGTACTGATACTAATTGTTATTGCTATTCCCACATATAGCTTGGTAATAAACCCATGGATGCAAAAGGATCAAATTGAAGAGGCGATTATAAAACACTTAAAAGAACGTGAATACAGTCAGAATGATTATTCTCTTAGCGTAAATTTTCATTGGGAAAATAAATTATTTGGATATGATCAATATCGAATTAAAGTTATATACAAAGATGAACCTGACGTGAATTATTTTTATTCCTATCGAAATAAACAGATTTTTCCTAATGGTATAGCACCAACGAGGGAGAGGGATAACAAAGACTTTCAGCATGTTGAATAGAAATAAAAAAAATAGCATTGGTCAAACACACATCTGACATAGGGTACTGATGATCTTTAATAATTGATCTATAGCTTATCTGTTTAACTCATGACTTAATAAGTAATCAGCACCCCAAGCCTAGTAAATTACAGTGAATACCAAAAGACTAGCAACGAGAACAACGTAGACTTTCTATTGATCTTTTTTATATCCATCATTAATCTACTATAGATTATAGTAACATATTTTTCTAAATAAGGTGGAAAATCCCTCGACTTATAAACTTTACTTCTCATCCATTTCTACACGTATTATTACTTCTTATCCCTTCACCCCCGCAAAATACTGCTGCACCTTTTCCAGCTTTTGAGCTTGCTTCCCTTTTGGACTTTCCATATTACCAAACTCAAAAAACTTCACCTTCTTAATTCCTACAAAGTTAAACAACGCTGTTTTCATTAATT
>NZ_JBEOSM010000012.1:0-42235 GCF_040302945.1 Microbacterium sp. NPDC096154 | reverse complement strand
ACCGGTCACGCTGGCGCCGAAAACACCAACACACCGCCCGACGACACCATTATCTACGCCGCGGACACACGCCATAAACGCGACTGTAGTACTAGTGGACCGCGGCCGTCGCCCGAGTTCGTGGAGTGGTTGATGGGTCTCCCCAGTGGTTGGATCACTGATCCGATCCATCAACTCACGGCTAATCAGCAGATCGCTGCGCTCGGCAACGGCGTTCTTCCGCTACAAGCGCTCTCGGCGATGCGCGTCGGCGCACTCGTGCAGGCCGATGCTGCTTCGTTGGCTGGAGTCCAGCACCCGATGGTGTCGCGAGGATGCACGGTCTCGCAGGAGGAGGAAGGCGAGGACGAGAAAGCCGGCGAGAGTGCCTGAGACGATCAGCGTGTTGATCGACTGCGCCAACATGACGGCGGCGGTGAGCCCGTCCCGGAGCTCAAGGTCGGCGATCATGAGTCCGGGTTCGTCCGCGGCTAGTGCGGCCAGCGTGGCGCCGTTCGGGGCGAGTACCTGGCTGGTGCCGGTGGTGGAGAGGTTGACGACGCTGCGGCCGGTCTCGATGGCGCGCATGCGCGCGAACGCAAGCTGTTGCAGGTTTTCATCGGTGTCGCGAAAGTCGGCGTTGTTCGTCTGGAACATGAGCACCTGGGCACCGCTGTGCGCGCCTTCGTGAATGACGTCATCGAAGGCCACGTCGAAGCAGATCGCCAGTCCCACCTCTACGCCGTCGACCTCGATGGCGGGTGTGTCGACGCCGGCGGCGTACTCGCGTTCTAGGAGGTCTACCAGGCTGGGCACGAGCGCGCCGTAGAACCACCGGTCGGGCACGTACTCGCCGAAGGGGACGGGATGGCGTTTGGCGTGCGCGGCCGTCGGCCCGTTCGAGGTCCAGAGGAAGGAAGTGTTGTAGACGAGGTGGCCGTCTGCCGCGGCGGCGTTGAGCAGGATCGGGGCGTCGTATCGGGCGGCTGCATCGTCGAGCGCGTGAGCGGTGGCCTCGTCGGCGAGGGGATCACTGTCGACGCCGCCCTCGGGCCAGAGCACGATGTCGACCTGTTCGTCTTCGAGAGGGGCGGAAGCGGCGAGCTGAGATTCCAGGACCGCGCCCGGTTCGTGCTCATCGACGTACGCGGCGGGGCCGTTGCCCTGCACAGCGCCCACCCGGATGGTGCCCGCGTGACTGGTCGGGAACTGCGGCACCAGGACCATCACCGCTGCGAGACCGAGCACGGGGATCGACGCCGCCCACGAGGCGAGAGGTGTTCTCGGGTGCTCGGTGGCGTTACCGCGTGCCGATTGCGCGCGCACGATCCAACGGACTGCTTCGATCGCGGCGGCGCACACGGCGACCATCAGGAAGCCCAGGCCGGAGACGCCGACCCATGACGCGACCGGAGCGATCGGGCTTTCCGATTGGCTCATCGCCACCCGTCCCCACGGGAATCCGCCGTAGGGCCAGGAGCCCATGATGAGTTCGCGGATCGTCCAGGCTCCCGCTACCAGCAGCGGCAGCGCCAGCAGCCGCATCGCGAAGGCGTTGCGCCGGCGCGGCAGCCATCGGTAGGCGAGGGCGATCGGCACCGTCAGCACAGCCGTGTAGATCGTCAGCGCGCCAGCCAGGGCCACCCACGGGACCCAGCTCAGCGGATGCTCCCCGAGAAACTGCGCCGACCAGGACACGTGAGGAAACCAGAACGCTGCGCCGAAGACTGTCCCGACCAGCAGCGCCCCCCAGGACCGTCGCCCGATGAGAGTGACCAGGGACAACGTCACCGAGACGAACGCCAGCGGCCACCACCCGAGTGCGGGGAACGCCGCATCCATCGCGAGCCCGGCCACGCCGGCGACTGGCATCGCGGCCCATAGCGGCAAGGGCGCAGTCTCGGACGCCCGCGTCCGCGTGTCGGCCGATGTCTCGACTCTGAGCCCGGAAATGATGCGCTCCCTGTTCTAGCGAGGGTCGGACGCCTGCATTTGCGCGCGCACGTGGTCCATGTCGAGGTCGCGGATTTTGCCGATCAGGTCGTGGAGCGCTTTGGCCGGGAGCGCTCCGGGCTGGGAGTAGACCAGGACGCCGTCTTTGAAGCCCATCAGCGTGGGGATGGAGGTGATCTGTGCGGCGGCGGCCAGGGATGCCTGGGCCTCGGTGTCGACCTTGGCGAACAGGATGTCGGGATGCTCGGTGGACGCGGCCTCGAAGACGGGGGCGAAGCTGCGGCATGGTCCGCACCAGGCGGCCCAGAAGTCGACCAGCACGATGGGATGGTCGGTGATGGCGGCTGAGAATGCGTCTTCGGTGAGGTCGATGGTTGTCATGAGGGTGGGGCTCCGGAGTCTGGTCGGCGACGGTGTGTTGTGAGGTGAAGTGGTTCAGCCCGGGGTCGGCCGGGCTAGGCCGAAGGGACAGTTGAGAGCGGTCAGCCGGCAGACGAGGACGAGGACCACCGTGATGAGTCCGAGGCCTCCGGCGGCGATCGCCCAGGCCGGCGGCAGCTCGATCACGAGCACGAGCGTTCCGGTGAGCAGGACGAAGACGCCGAAGACCTTCTGGAGGGCGTCGGCTGGTATGCGTCCTGACAGGCGCGCACCGAGGAGCGCTCCGAGCACGGCCATCGCAGTGACCGCGGCCACCAGGGGCCAGTCGAGGGTCACCGTGGTCAGGTAGCCGGCGAGTCCGGCGAAGGACTTCATCGCGATCACCAGCAGTGAGGTGCCCACGGCCACCGGCATGCTGAGGCCGCCCAGCAGCACGAGGGCGGGGACGACGAGGAAGCCGCCGCCGGCGCCGACGATCCCGGTGATGAGGCCGACGACGATGCCTTCGAGCATGGTCCGCAGCATCGGCAGCGAGTGGGCGCGCTCGGTCCCGGCATCGGCCGTGGGTTGGTCGGTGTCGCGCCTGGGCTTTCTGGTGACCATCGCGATCGCGGTGGCGATCATCATGATCGCGAAGGCCACCATCAGCACGGCACCGGGGAGCTGGCCTCCGATGAGTCCTCCGGCGAAGGCGCCCACCATGCCAGCGGCTCCGAAGATGAGCCCGGTGCGCCATCGGACTCGACGGTGCCGGGCGTGCACGACGAGGCTGGACAGCGAGGTCACGCCGACGATCAGCAGCGAGGCCGCGATGGCCTCTTTCGGGGGCATGCCCGCGATGTAGGTGAGCAGCGGGACGGTCAGGATCGACCCGCCACCGCCGAGCGTCCCTAGCGCGAGCCCGACGCTCACGGCGAGCACGAGGGTGAGGATCAGGGTGCCGCTCACTCGTGCTCACCGGGCATCGTGGTTGGTGCTGCGGGTCGTGACGCCGACCGTGCCGATGCCGGTCCAAGATGCGGGGTCGTTGCGGTTGAACGCCGTCGGAACGTCGGAGCACGCCAGGGCATCACAGTTCCTGGGTCGCGACCGGGATGGATGCGATCGCGCTCCGTGCGGTGGGGCTGGCCGTGACCTTGTTCCAGGGCATGCGGGAGAGGATGCGGCCCATCAGGCAGGAGCCGGTGAGCGCCGCGACGACGAGCCCGGCGCTGAGCGCGAACGCGATGAATCGGGACTCCGGCCACAGGAACTCGGCCACGAGCAGGCTCACCAGGACGATCAGCCCGGCCGTGAACCGCACCTGGCGCTCGATGTCCCAGCGAGCTGCGCCGCGGACCACCTGGCCGCCAGCGGCCTCGAAGGCGGGCACGCCGCCGGTGAGCACGTTGGCCGTCCGCACGCCGGCGGCAGCGAGATGCTGCTGGGCCTGGGTGGCGCGGTTGCCGGACTGGCACACCAGCACCGCGCGGTGCCCGAGCCGCTCTGCCAGCTCCGAGGCATGTTCGGTCAGCAGCGGCAGCGGGACGTTGTACGAGCCGTGGATATGGAGGGTCTCGAACTCGGCCGGGGACCGCACGTCGATGATCGTGAGGTCGTCGTGAAGCTGACGCCACTGGGCGAGCTCCTCGGCGGTGATCGTTCGGAGTTCAGCGGAGGGATTGGTCATGGGGTGGTTCCTCGTCAGGTCTGGCCGCGGGCAGCGGAGATGCGAACGGAAGGGGCTGGGGCCGACCGCACGTCGGAGGATGCGAGCGGTCTGCTGTGCGTCAGGCCAGCGCGGTCTCGCTGGTGGTCTCCTGCCATGCGCGCCAGGCGTTGTAGCTGCCGTCGAGTTCTACGACGTCGTGCCCGGCGCGTCGTAGGGCGCTGGCGGCGACGGTGTTCCGCATCCCGGACTGGCAGTAGGTCACGATCGTGCCGGAGCACGGCAGCTCGTCTTGGTGCCAGAGCACGCGCGCGGCGCTGAGCTGTGTGGCGCCGGGGATGTGCCCGGCGGCGTACTCGCCGCGCTGGCGCACGTCCAGCAGCAGCGCGGCATCGAAACCTGCCAGCTCGGCCGGCTCGATGAGGGGCGGGACGAACCGGGGAAGCCCGTCGATGGTGGTGACGTAGCCGGCGGTCTGGTCGATGCCGACCCGCAGCAGCCGATCCGCGATCGCCTGGGCGGCGGTCTGGTCCTCGGCCAGCAGCACCAGCGGACGCGAGTCGGCCTCGGGATCGTAGGCCCAGGCGGCATAGGTGGCGGTCTTGGAGCCGTCGGGGATGTTGAGCGAGCCGGCAACGGTGCCCTGATGGGCCTGCGCCGGCGGGCGGGTGTCGACGAAGGTGATCTCGTCGGCCTCCAGCCGCCGCGCCACCTCCGCTACGGCCAGCTCTGGCACCGGGCCGCGCTCGCCCAGCACGGCGGGACCCTCGCGGTTCTGCTTCTTCATCCTCGCGAAGTAGGCGTGCGCGTCGGGCTGCCCGTCGAGCAGCTCCTCGATGAACCCCTGCTCGTCCTCGGCAGCCAGGTGGCGACTCCACCACGCGTGGGCGCGCTCGTAGCCGACCGTGGTCGAGGGCAGCGCTCCGAGCGCCTTGCCGCACGCACTGCCGGAGCCGTGCCCCGGGTGGACCTGGACATGATCCGGCAAGGTCAGGAACACCTCACGCAAGCTGCTGAACAGTTGCCGCGCGCCCTCGAAGCGCGTGTCGACCCCACCCGCGGCCTCGTCCAGCAGGTCGGGGCGGCCCAGGTCCCCGGCGAACACGAAGTCGCCGGAGATGAGGTAGCCGGGCTCGCTGGCGAAGGCACCATCGGTGACCAGGAACACCAGGTGCTCAGGAGTGTGACCAGGCGTGTGCCGGGCCTGGATCGTGATGTTGCCGATCGTGATCGTGTCGCCGTCGTACAGACGCCGGGCGTCGAAACCGTACTGCCAGTCCGCGCCGCCCTCGCCGGAGACGTAGACCTCGGCGCCGACCGCCGCAGCCAGCTCGCGCGTCCCGGACAGGTAGTCAGCGTGGATGTGGGTCTCGGTCACTGCGACGATCCGCATGCCGTGCTTGGCCGCGAGCGCCAGGTAGTCCGCGATGTCGCGGCGCGCGTCGATCACCACCGCCTCGCCCTTGGTCTGGCAGCCGATGAAGTACCCGGCCTGCGCCAGGTCCTCGTCGTAGATGCGTTCGAGGAGCACCGTTCATCCTTCCGTCGATGTCATCAATACCCTGGGGGGTATTTTTACCGTCTCATACCCCCTGGGGTATTTCAAGTCGAGTCTGCCACCCGAGCGCCCACGATCGACATGCCCGCGTGGCTGGACGTCGGGAAGGACTCGTTCAGAGGGGACTCAGCGATCGTCGCCACCAGGTGCCGTCGTTCCTGGAGGAGGAGTGCAGCGCCGTTGATGGTGATGTGGGTGGGCACGATGATCGGTCCTTGGCCGTCGGGTTCGTAGGCTTGGGCGACATCGCCGGTGAGGACGTTGTGGACCCGGATCGCCCCGTCCTCTCGCAGGTAGAGGAAGACGCCGCCGATCGCGGCGATGGTGGTCTCGGCGGCAACAGGCAGGGACCACAGCGGTCGGTCGTCGGCGTCGTAGCCGTGCAGGCCGGTGTCGTCCAGGGTGACGAGGGTCCCCGTGGTGGGGTCTACGGCGGCGTCGCGGGCGGTGCTGCTCACGATGCTGCCCTGATCCAGGTTGAGGAGCGCGCCGGTGGTCTCGGAGGTGGCGATGAGCGCGAGCCCGTCTCCCGGTTCAGGGCGCAGGGACGCGCTGATGGACGCCGCTGTCCAGCCGTGCTCGGCGAGGGGGGATGCGCCAGAGCTCGTGATCGTCGGCCGTGTCGCGCGCGATCAGAGCGTCCTCGTGGGTGAGCAGCACGATGCCGTGGTACTCGCCGATGATGCGGATACCTTCAGGGCTCGACTCGTCGGCCGCGACGTCTCCGGTGGTGGGATCGAGCGCGACGCGTGGGCCGGTCTCGCCCATGAAGCCATCGGGAGGTGCGGCGAAGACCAGGCCGGGGCCTTGGTAGGGGCCGGGCACCTCGACCGGACCCCAGACCTGTTCCCCGGTCGTCAGGTCGTAGGCGGTGGCAGTCGTCGCGGCCAGGGCATCGGCCGTGATCTGGAGGTCGCCCAGGATCGCGAGGGCTCGGCCGTGCGCGTCGGTGGTCACGACGAACCCGGTGCAGCTCGCTGGACGTTGCGCGGCCCACAGCACGTCCCCGTAGACGTCCACGGCGGTGAACTCCAGCACACCGTCGCGTTCACCGGCGGCCAGGTACACCCCGTCCGCGTACTGAGGAGTGATGTCCCACCCGGGGTCCACGACCTCCAGCTCCTCGAACGGCGTCGGCAGCTGCAAGCCCGAGGTGTCCACCACGGGTAGCGACCCATCGACCGGGTAGGGGTCTCTTACGGGCTCGGGCTCGGATGCCCCGCAGCCGGTCACCAGCAGCGCGGCCACGGCGGCGAGGGCAAGGCTGGAGCGTCCCCGGCGCGGCGTCATGACTGTTCCGCGCGGTGCTCGCCCGCCTGGGCGTCAGCGCGAGCGTGGGTACGGCGGCGTCTGGCCCAGAGCACGAGCACGATCCCGGCGATGAGGACGACGGCGAGGATGTCCAGGATCGGGTTCGCCAGGATCGCGGTGTTCTCCTGGAGCCAGGCCTGGGCGTCGAGCGGAACCAGTTCGGGAGCCCCGACCAGGCCGTTGGTGGTCCAGAACAGCACCCCGACGCCCACGATCAGCAGCCCGGTGACCACCGAGGTGGTGTGCAGCTCCCGGCCCAGCACGGTGAACGATCGCCCGCGCAGGAACCGGCGTCCACGGGCGCCCAGGCGCTGCCAGAGCGCGGCGATCAGCAGCAGCGGCAGCACCATGCCCGCGCCGTACACGGCGAGCATGACGCCGGCGGCGAGGGTGTCGCCGCGGGCGGCGGCCAGGGTGAGCACGGCGCCCAGGATCGGGCCGGCGCAGAATCCCGCGATGCCGCTGGCAGCGCCCAGCAGCACCGTCTTGACGAGTCCGGTCTTGGACGCCGCTTGCGCGTGCAGGTCTGCCCCGGCCGGTAGCAGCCGGGCAGGGTCGAACCCGAACCCGAGCGCCTGCGCCGCGCCGAGGACGACCAGGACCAGCGAGGCGACGAGCACGATCGCCTGCCGGTGAGTCACGAACAGCGTCCCCAGGGCGCCGGCTCCGACCCCCACGGGGACCAGGACGGTCAGCAGGCCGACGTAGAACACGGCTCCGTGCAGCAGCAGCCGGGGCCCGCTGCCGATCGTGGAGGCGAAGAACGCCGGCATCAGCAACGCCGCGCACGGGCTCAGCAGCGCGAGCGTGCCGCCGGCGAACGCGGCGAGCAGTCCGATGTCCACGCCGCCTCACTCCGCCGCGTCGAGCGCGCTCTGGAACGCTTCCTGGAACACCTCGGTGGGCTGCGCCCCGACGATCGGCTGTCCGCCCAGGATGAAGATCGGGGTGGAGGTGGCGCCGAGGTCGAACCCGAACTGCTGGTTGGCGGCGATCACCTGCGCCGTCTCCTCCGAGCCCAGGTCGGCGGCGAACTGCTCGGTGTCCAAACCGAGTTCGCCCGCCAAGGCGACGAGGGCTTCCTCGCTCAGCTCGCTCTCGGACCTGCGCTCCCCGTCCTCGAACAGGGCGTCGTGGTACTCCCAGAGCGCCCCCTGGAGGGCGGCGGCGTACGAGGCCCGCGCTGCGCGCTCGGACGCGGGACCGAACACGTTGATGTCGCGCCACTCGATCCGCAGATCCCCGGCGTCGACGTGCTCCATCATCGACGGCAGTGTCTGCTCGCTCCACCGCGCGCAGAACGGGCACTGATAGTCCGAGAACACCACCAGCACCACCGGCGCATCCACGGGCCCGGCCGCGAGCAGGTCCGCCTCGTCCCTGGTCTCGGCCGCAGACAGGTCCGGTTGCTCGGGGTTCTGCACCTCCGTCGGCGCGCCGCTATCCGACGGCGAGCCCCCCTCCTCGGCCGTCGTGCCACTCCAGTTCACCGCCACGATCACGGCGATCAGGACAGCAGCCAGGGTCAACACGGCGACCGGCACGATTTGTGACGACCTCGAACGGTTCGACGGTTTCGGGCGGTTCGTGGTCTCGGTGGGCATAGGGATTCTCCTGTCACTGTCGCGGGCACCGACCTCTACTATCTCAGATAGTCGACTATGCGTGGTAGTCGAGTCGTGTCAGAATGGGTTCCATGACCTCTCCCACGACTCGATCCCGCCAGGGCATCGGCGAAAGCTTCCGGTTGGCGGTCCAGGCGCTTCGAGGGTGGACGGGCAGGCAGGTGCTGGCCGCGATCGCTGCCTCGGCGGTCGTCGCGGTGGTGATCGGGGTGGCGACGGTGCTGATCCCCAACCCGCTGTTCGGTCGAGACATCCCGCCGGTGTGGTGGAACTATCCGGTGTGGCTGGTCACCTCGGTGCTGTCGGGCATGCTGGTCGCTACGTATATCCGCCCGTACCGCGCCGCCGCGGACGAGCAGCAGGCGAATGCGGTCAGCGAGGACGGCGCCGCCACCGACGCGGCCGATGAGGCGCAGGCTCGGCGCAGCAGCCGGATGGGAATGGCCGGCGGCATCCTGGCGTGGTTCGCGGTGGGGTGCCCGGTGTGCAACAAGCTGGCGCTGCTGGCGCTGGGGTACTCGGGAGCGATCACCTGGTTCACCCCCGTGCAGCCGTTCCTCGCGCTCGGCGCGCTGATCCTGACCGGCGTCGCACTGGTGTGGCGACTACGCGGGCAGGTCGCTTGCCCGGTCCGCCCCGAGCCGGTGGCGGCTGTGCGATGAAGGCCGCCGATGGGCGCTCCGGCGACCTGCTGCGCCTGGGGGCGTTGGAAGCGCAGGTGATGGACGTGCTGTGGGACCACGGCCCGGCTACCGTGCGCGAAGTGATCGAGCACCTGCCCTCCGACCCCGCCTACACCACCATCGCGACCGTGCTCACCAACCTGGATCGCAAGCGCCTGGTGACCATCACGAGGCAGAACCGGTCCACCCGGTACGGCGCCAAGATCACCAGGCACGAGCACGCCGCGGGGCTGATGGAGCAGGTGCTGGAGGCTAGCCGCGACCGGGCCGCCTCGATCCTGCAGTTCGTGGACTCGATGCCCGAGAACGACCTGGACCTGCTGCGCGACTACCTGGAACGCCGCGACCGGGGAGACATGCCATGACCGCGGGCATCCTCACGATGGCTCTGTGCACCGGACTGGTGGCATTGGCGGTGTTCGGGCCGTGGTTGCTGCGGCACGCTGCCCCCGCCCTGGTGCGCGTCCCGCGCTTGGCGATCGTGGTCGTCGCCGGCGGCATCGGGGTCTGGCTGGTCACGCTGCTGGCGATCGGCCCGGTGCTGGCCTGGGCCGGAGCCGGCCCCGCGCTGCTGCCCGAACGCGCGGCCGAGGTCTGCCAACGGTGCCTGACCGCCGCGAACCCGTTCTCCGCCGACACCACCGAAACCCTGATCCCCGCGGTGCTGCTGCTCGCCCTGCCGGTGGCGCTGGCCCTTGCTCTGGGAGCAGGTCTTGCCCGCCAGATGGTTCGGCGCAGCTCTCGCTCCCGGGACGCCGCCCGCACGCTGCTGCACGGCGCGCGGCGGCAGCTCCTTCACGGGCACGAGGTGGCACTGGTCGACGCCGAGCACCCGTTCGCGCTTACCTTCCCCGACCGTCACGGCGGGATCGTGCTCTCCACCGGCGCGGTGCGCGCGCTGGGGCCGGGCGAGCTGGCCGCCGTGCTGGCCCACGAGCACGCCCACCTGCACCAACGCCACCACCTCATCACCGCGCTAGTGGACAGCATCGCCGCCTACCTACGGTGGGTGCCGCTGATCCGCGCTGTCGCCGACGCGCTGCCGCACTACCTGGAGATCGCCGCGGACGACCAGGCCCGCCGTCACGCAGGAACCAGGGCGCTGGTCAGCGCCCTGGTCAAGCTCGGCGAACGCACCCACCCCGCCATGCCGCAGCACTCCTGCCCTGTCGCCTTGCACGCCGCTGGTCCCGAACGCATCCGCCACCTCGTCCACCCCAGCGCCGGGCTGGCAGGCGCCCTGCCCGCCGTCGCGATCGCCGCATACCTGGTCGGCATGGCCGCCCTTGCTGCCCTCGTCCATCTGCCCTACGTCTCGGCCGCCCTCACCGGCTGCACCATCTGACCCTGCCGGAAACCAAGAGAGAACACCAAACAATGAATGAGAACACTCGTGAGGTGATCCTGCACGTGGCCGACGACCCCGCCGACGTGCAACGGGCGCTGGACGCCGCCGCCGGACTCCACGCCGCCGGCCTGGGAGTGCGGGTGCGGGTGATCGTCAACGGCCCGGCACTGGCCGGCCTGACCGGCACCGATGCCGTCCAGGTGCCCGAGCACACCGAGGTGGCCGCGTGCAGCGTCGGGCTCGGACGGCGCGGCATCGACCCCGGCGAGTTGCGACCCGAGGTCGGCACGGTCCCCTCCGCGGTCACCGCGATCGTCCATGCGCAACTGGCCGACGCCGCCTACATCCGCATCTGACCGGACCAGAAGGTGGCAGATGGAGCGCCGATGAGGACCATCGGGTTGCTGCACGGGATGAGCAGCGTCGCGACGGTGGACTACTACCGCCGGATCAACGACCGCGTGAACGAGCTGCGTGGCGGGCACGAGCGAGCCGAGCTGGTGCTGTCCAGCGTGAACTTCGGCGTCATCGAACGATGCGTGCGCGCCGAAGCCTGGGATGAGGCCGGACAGTATCTGGCAGGCAAAGCCCGGGGCCTGCAGCGGGCGGGAGCGGACTTCATCGCCTGCGGGAGCAACACGATGCACCGAGTCGCGCCCGTCATCGAGGCGGCGATCACCGTCCCATTCCTGCACATCGCCGATGTGGTCGCGACCACAGCGACCGACATCGGGGTGACCCGGCTGGGACTGCTCGGCACCGCGCCGACGATGGAACAGGACTTCTACCGGAGAAGACTCGAGCGAGCGGGCTTCACTGTGCTGCCCCCGGAGCCCGTCGACCGGACCACGGTCGATCAGATCATCTTCGACGAGCTGACCAGACACGTGTTCCGGCCTGAGTCTCGGGAGACCTACATCCGGGTCATGACAGACCTCCACGCGGCCGGGGCCGAGGCGATCGTGCTCGGATGCACCGAGATCATCCTCTTGGTCGGCCCCGACGACGTGCCGGGACTGCCGCTGCTTGACTCGACCACGCTGCACGTCGAAGCCATCGTCCAGACCGCGATGTCCCGCGGCTAAGCCGCCCCACAGCGGGTCCGCCGCGCCGGGACGAGCCGGTCACCGGCGCTGGAGGAGAAGTACCCCGTCGGTCAGCTCGGCGGCCTCGCCGGAAGGGGCGGTGGCGTGTCGGGTGTGCGTCTGGATGCTCAGGACGAGCCAGTCGTGCTCGTTGAGGTTCAGCTCCACGAACTGTCGTGCCGGGCTGGGAAAGCTGTGCGCGGGATGATCCGCGGCGTCGACCCAGGGTGGGAGTGCGGCGTGGGAGAGGACCACGAGGTGACCGCCGGCGCGCACCGTGGTGGCTGCGCGTTGCAGGATCGCGATGCGCGGGAGCGAGACAGGCGAGTGCAGGAAGCTGGCGGTCATCAGATCGTAGGGGCCGTCGTCCGGCTCCCACCGTGCCAGGTCGGCAGTGACGAACCGGGTGGCCGCGCTGGCCTGTTGACGCTGAGCCTCGCGGCGTGCGCGGGCGATAGCGGTGGCGGAGATGTCCACGCCGGTGACGAGCCAGCCCTGGGTGGCGAGCCAGATCGCATCGGCGCCCTCCCCGCACCCCAGATCCAGCGCTTTCCCCGGAGCCAAGTGCTGCACAGCGTTGACCAGGCTAGGGTTCGGGCGGCCCGACCACACGCGCTCGGCGTCCCGGTAGCGGCCCTCCCAGAACTCCTGAGGATTCTGAGAGGGCGAGTCGTGGCGCGTGGCGCCTGTCATCGTCCGAACAAGCGGGCGAAGAACCCGCTCGTCGCGGCTGCCTTCTCCTTCTCCTTGTCGTGTCCGGGGCACCACTGGCCCGCCGGCACGGTGCGCTTGACCTCGGCGATGTGCTGGCCGCAGCCGGCCCAGGTGGTCTTGCCGCAGGTCTTACAGGTCACAGCTCGGCACATGGATTGCTTCTTCCTTCGAGGGCTGGCTGTCGGTTGGTCGTGAGGATCGCTCGTTCAGGCGAGCGTGAGGAACAGCTTCTCCAGCTCCTCGGTGGTGATGTCGTCGGCACGGTTGGTGCCGTCGGGGTCGGCGATGCAGTCCTTCATCGCGGTGGAGATGATCGCGAACCCGGCACGGTCAAGCGCCGAGGAGACCGCCGCGAGCTGGGTCACCACCTCCCGGCACGACCCGCCGCCTTCGACCGCGTCAATGACGGCGTTGAGCTGGCCGCGGGCGCGGCGGAGCCGGTTGAGGATGCGGCGCTGGGCGTCGGGGTCACTCGTGGACATGAGAACTCCTGTTCGGGACGGGGGCGCTCGTCAGGTCGACGTGCTGCCGGGCATCGGGGATGTCGAGTGTGTGCTGCGGCGTCTGAGGCTGCCGACGAGTGGTGAGCCAGCTCGTCGGGCATGTTCCAGTGACCGCCATGACCGCGATGACGGTGGCCATCACGCCGGCGGCTACCGCGATCGCCGGGTCCGTCGACAGCATGGATGCACCGAACGCGCCGACGATCAGGGCGACGGCTCCACGGCTCAGCCGCCCCCATACGCCGGCGCGGCATGCCGGGGCGCAGGTGAGCTGTCGGTCAGACATAGGCGAAACTCCTCTGACTGTCAGGAACGTCGTCGAGTGGGTGGTCGGCCCAAAAGCCCAGGATCGGCACCGAGCTCTCCTCGACCACCCGGGTCGGGTTCTCTCGCCTGATCTCGGTCGCGCCCATGACTCCACTATACCCCCGGGGGTATCGCGATCTCAACTTTGTCATCGCAGCGTCGCGAACGAGGTCTCCGCGACAGAGGCAAGCGGACTCTCCGGACGGTTGTGCAGCGCCCACCGATCGCTCCTCGCGCAGCCCACTCCTCTCGGACCGCGTGGGCCGCAGAGGTCACGAACCGGGCGGGAGGCGGCTACCCCACGGCGGCCGGCGAAGACAGGCTGAACCATACGACTATGCTAGATAGTAACTATCATGGATAGTCGAACATGAGGTTGGTCAACGTGCGGAACGGGGTTCGGAGCATGCGGGAGACAGTCGGACGGAGTAAGCCACCGCCGCGGCGCTGGCATGGGTTCCTCAGCGCGGCGGCGGGGACGGTCCTCGTCCTCGCTGGCGGGGCGCTGCTGGTAGGCCTTCTCGCCGCGCCGGAGCGGGTCGAGTATGTGTACGGGACGGTGAAGACGGCGGTCACGGGAAGCATCCATGCCGCGCGGGAGGACGCGTTCGGAGACCTGCCCACCGTGGACTTGGGCGCCACGGGTGGCGTGCACGAACTAGACGGCTGCGACGGAACGTTCACGGAGATGAGTTCCTACGAGCGGGAGGGCGTTCCGCCGGTATGGGCAGCTCACAACAATTGTCAAGGCGACGTCCTGCTCCCCTGGGAGATAGGCCAACGGGTGCAGGTCGAGGGTAGCGATCAGGTGTATCAAGTGGTTGATATCCGCCACACGCCAAAGACCTGGGCGACCACCGATGACCTACTTGGCCTCGACGGTTCATTCGCCTTGCAGACATGCTTCTACGGCGAGGACCGGATGAAGTTCGTTGGGCTCGAACCGGTCGATTAGTCGCGGGATTGTCGAGACCCGCCCGTCGCGCAGTCCTCAGCGCGGTCCGTCTGGTGCCCGCGAAAGAGGTGGTCAGGAATCCCATCCCAGGAATGCGGTTGATGAGCCCGGATCGGTCGCGGCGTCGAACCAACACGAGTCCTGCAGTCTCCGCGGTTTCGCACCCATCCTCGCCCGGAACCGCATCATCGTCCAGCCGGTCGGGCCGTTGGCCTACGACTGCGTTCAGGTCATCGTCGTTCGCGATGGAAGCGCTATCCTGTTTAGCGAGTTCAAGCAGAAGCTGGTCAAGTTTGGGGACGTGATTCTCCTGGGGGCCAACACACTGCTTGGGGGTGAGCCCGAGGGTCGTGCAACTGTGACGACGGTCTATCTCGACACCGACTACTTGATTGACCAGATTTTCTGGCAACACGTCGGCATATTACGGGACCGCCTCGACGCGCAGTGCTTTGCCGAGACTATGTATGCCGAGCCTGCGCAGGTACTTCATATCGGCGAAGATCGAGCGGGTATGCTGATGCCGCGTCTCGATGAGCTGGTTGCTCTCAGTATCGATGGCCGATTCGCGGAGAACTTCAATCGAATGCAGGCATTGTGGTTCAGCATCGCTCATGTCGTGACTCCCTTTGTCAAGACCTCACCGATCCGTACATCCCCGACGCAGCGCGCGACCGCGATACCCTCCCTACCTCGTGTTCGTCGGTTTGCGCCATTGCGCACAGAAGCGCGCAAGGTCGCTGAACTCTTACGGACGGACCCGGCGCGGCGTTGGTCCGTGTCGGACTTGGCAGATGAAGTACATCTGTCGAAGTCACAGGTCAACCGCATCTTCGTTGAGGCGTACGGGAAGTCACCGATCGCTTACCTGACCATGCAGCGAGCCGAGCGGATGGCGCATCTTTTACGCACGACGTCCCGCTCTGTTGCGGCGATCGCTCAGGAGGTGGGCTGGAGCGATCCTGACTTCGCCGCTCGCCAGTTCCGCCGCGGCGTCGGCCTTACTCCCAGCGACTACCGGACGATGCATCGGGTGACGTCCACGCAAGTGGCCGGGTGAAGGACGCATCTGTCCGGGTGATAGCCGCGGGATCGGTGGCCGCAGGCCCCAGGGCCAGTTCCGATCCGGTAGGCCGGTAGAGACTCGTCGGGTTCGTCGCGGAGCTGACGGTCGCCAGTCTTGTTCCGTCGTCCGTCTTGTCTTCCTGATCCGCCCGGCGTACCTCGCGGTCGCACGGTTGCTCCCACTCGGAGTGGCCCTGGCGGAGGGAGGTCAGGCGATGGCTGCGAACGAGGACAAGCAGGCGGCGCGGCAAGTGACGCTCGATGCGCTGGAAGAACGCATCGTGCGTTCGGTCGAGGAACTGGTGTCGGGCGATGACTGGCGGCGTGCGATCGAGTTCGCCGCGAGGTTCCGGACCCGCTCGTTCAACAACACGCTGTTGATCTGGGCGCAGCATCTCGAAGCCTACGAACAGGGCCGGGTGCCGACACCGACGCCGACCTGGGTTGCCGGGTACAACGACTGGCAGAAGATGGGCCGCTGGCCGGAGAAGGACGGCGGCTATCGGATTCGCGGTCCGGTCAAGGCGAGGTTCGCATCGGCGACCCCGCGCGATCCGGCGTCGTGGCGGCGGCTCGGGAAGTGGGAGAAGCCCCGACCGGGCGAAGTCGTGCGCAGGCGGATCGTCAGCGTCGTCCCGGCCTATGTGTGGGACGTGTCGAGGACGCACGGCGCACCGCTTCCCGAGCTGCCCCGTCCGAGGCTGCTGGAAGGCGAAGCCCCGGCCGGGCTGTGGGAGGGCCTGACCGAGCAGGCGGAGTCGCTGGGGTTCGAGGTGCTGCGGATGCCGCGCGACCGCATCGAACGGGGCGCGAACGGCTGCATCGACTTCGAGACCCGGCAAGTGATGGTCTGCGCGGACATGGACCCGGCCGCGCAGGTCAAGACCCTCGCGCACGAGCTGGCGCACGTCCGGCTGGACGGCCCGAATCAGCGGGACGACGCCCGCGAGCATCGAGGAATCAGCGAGGTACGCGCGGAGTCGGTCGCGTTGATGATCGCCGCCGCACACGGCATGGACACCAGCGACTACACGATCCCGTATGTCGCCGGATGGGCGAGCAACGTGGACGGGAAAGACCCCGTGGCGGTGGTCCGCGCCACGGGCGAGCAGGTGCGCAGCACCGCATTCGACATTCTCGACAAGCTCGACACCACACAGCTCGGGAACGGCAACCCGCTGTCCCTGCGTGTCGATGGCCCGGAGCACACGCCGCAGGCCCAGGAGACGCCAGAGCAGGCCGCGCGCCAGGTCGAGCCGCTGCCGGAGCGGGAGACGCCGGCGGCCTCAGTCGGCTCGGGACGGGGCCTGTGATGGTCACCCCCGCCACGGCTGCCGCCGTGTTCGGTCAGCTCGACGGGGCACCGTTGCCGGTCGCGGCTGGTGAGCTGGCGCGGGCCGGAGTTCCGGTGTTCCCCTGTGCGCCGGCCGGGAAGCGGCCGATCCCGGAGCGCGGATTCCACGAGGCCAGCATCGACCCGAGCCGTGTTGAGGCGTGGTGGCGGGCGCGGCCGGCCGCGAACATCGGCATCCCGACCGGTGCCGTCTCGGGGCTGGTAGTGATCGACGTGGATGTGCACGGCGTCAACGGGTACGCCGCCTACGCGCGGTCAGCCCGGGCCGGGCTGATCCCCGAGCCGCTGGCGGTCGTGCGCACACCCACCGGCGGCCAGCACGCCTACTT
The DNA here is from genome assembly GCF_040302945.1 of Microbacterium sp. NPDC096154. Taxonomy (NCBI): domain Bacteria; kingdom Bacillati; phylum Actinomycetota; class Actinomycetes; order Micrococcales; family Microbacteriaceae; genus Microbacterium; species Microbacterium sp. NPDC096154. The sequence continues at coordinate 25,438 of NZ_JBEOSM010000012.1, read as the reverse complement.
TCCAGCCGACCCGAACCAGGCGCAACGGTCCTGGCAGGCAGGGAAGGTCGGCATCGACTGTCGCGGGGACGGCGGCTACATCATCGCCCCGCCCTCGCTGCTACGGCTCGACGGCCTGCGCACGCCGTACCGGGTCGAGCAGCTCGCGGCCGGTGCGGCCTGGCCGATAGATGCGGGCCGGCTGCGAGACTTCCTTGATCCTCGGCCCGCGCCTCGGCCGCGCCTCGGTGGGCCAGTGCGGCGCGAGGATGCGGAGCGGCTGGCGACGTGGCTGGGGCGGCAGGCCACAGACCGCAACCTCAAACTCTTCTGGGCCTCGTGCCGGTTGTCCGAGGGCGGGGTGCCGCTCACGGATGCCCTGGACGCGATGGTGACGGCCGCACAATCCGATTTCGGGGAGCGGGAGATCACCCGCACCGTCTACAGCGCCTATCGCAGCGTCGGCGCCGGAGCCCGCCGGGACCGTCCGGCCGCATCGGCTTCGGGCGAGTTCGCTCGCGGGAACGCGCAGCAGCGGGCGCCCGCCACGCGGGGGCTGTCATGAAGGAGCTACGCGGCCGCCGGTGGGCGGTCATCACCTCGGTCGCCGGGACGGTGTTCATCGCTGCCGGCGCGTTCTGGTTGTCGTTCACGTCCCTGGCCGACCTTGCCCGCCGCTCCGGGATCGGGGCCGGGCAGGCGTGGGCGTGGCCGCTGATCGTCGACGGCGTAATCGTGGTCTCCACGGTGGCCGTCGTTGCCCTCGCCGGTGAGCGAGCGGCGTGGTATCCGTGGGCGTTGCTGGTCGGCGGTGCCGCGGTGTCGGTGACGGCGAACTCGCTGCATGCGGTGGTCGCGGCCGACGCCGACGTGCCCGGACCGCTCGCGGCCGCGGTCGCTGCCGTGCCGCCGGTCGTGCTGCTGGCGATCACGCATCTGACCGTTGTGCTGACCCGCGCCACCGCACGCCCGGCTACTGCGCTCGAGTTGCCGCCGGCGCTCGAGCCGATCACCCCGTTGCCCCAGAGCGAGACGGCATCTCTTGACCCGCCATCTACGGCGGCAGGCGTCACCGCTGCGGACACGGACGGCGGGCCGGATCGTCGGGCGCTGGCGGCAGAGCTGCGAGAGCAGGACTGGTCGAACAAGGCCATCGCCCGGCATTTGGGCGTGCATCCCTCGACGGTGGGTCGCTGGCTGCCTCGTGCTCACCAGTCCGATGAGGCCGACCCGTCCGGGTCGCAGCCCGAGATGGAAGGAGCCCTGCCATGAACGATCAGGACCGGATGCGGGAGCAGCATCGCTCCGAGCCCGAGCCGCCACCCCGTAAGCGGAACGACCTGAACCCAACCGAGGCGACCGAAGCAGCGGGGACGCCGGATGCGGTCAAGGCCGCCGCGTCCCGCACGGCGGCGAAGGAGAAGCTGGCGCGGGTACGGGGCCGGGGCGTGGATTGGGTGCGCCCGACCGACCTGATCGCCCAAGGCGGCGGCCGGCTGTCCCGCCGGGGCATCGACCGGACCGCCGATATGAACCGGCACGTTCGCGCCCCGATCGAGAAGGGCGCCCGCTGGGTCGCCGAGCGAGCCAAGCGTCTGCCGCCTCTGAGCGCCTTCGGCCGTCGCGGCGGCGCCGAGCAGGGACCGCACCGCTCCGGGGTCGGGATGAGGTAGCCGGGTGGTGATGAGTCATGGGCGCTCATTCCGTCAAGGCGAGCCCCGCAGTCGTCTGCGGGTGCACCTCGCCGTCGGGAGGTGCCCAGACCATGACCAACGACACCAGCACCATGAGCGAGACCAGCGGCCGGACGGCTGAGGACTACCGCACCAGCGAGGGCCTGCGTGCCCTGCTGAAACGGCTGCACGCCGCCGGCCAGCGCGCCTGGGAGCACGACCCGGTAGCGGCAGAGCTGATGGCGTTCGCGGCCGAGAAGTACGCGGCGCTGGCGCACAAGCACCGGCTCGATCCGTGGGAGGCCGCGTCGGCGGCGTTCGACGTGATGCGCACCAAGGCCGCCCGCATCGCCGATGACCCGTGGGCGGTCATCACGCACGCGGTACGGATCACCTGCATCGCCGAGGAACGCGGCCAAGGGCTGCTGTGCTCGACCCACCAGGCACGCCGGCCCCGCTACTCGATCTTCCACGACCCCGAACGGCTCTCCGACCGCGAGAACGTCCTGAGCGACTACCATCCCGCGTTCCAGATCAAGGACGCCCACGACCGCGACAACACCCCGGAGCAGGCACCGGCCGAGCCGGCGGCAACCACCGCGGCGTCGGCGGTCGAGGACGCGATCACGCTGCTGATGCTGCTGGACTGGCCCGAGGGCACGGCACGCCCGGCGGTAGAACACGTCTGCGTGGCGCTGACGCGCGTCGGGAACCGGCACACCGCCTACGAGACACTGCGACGCGACAAGCACGCCCGAGCCCTGATCGACCTTCCTGGCCGGTCCTGGGCGGTGCTGCTGCGCGCCCTGCTCGGCTGCCCGGACCCGGCGCTCGCGGCGACCGGCGCGGGACGCGGCATCCTGCTGCGGCTGCTGATCGGCGAGACCCTGCCGGTGCTGCTGCGCGATGACGACCTCGTGCTCACCCTCTCCCTGGCCGCACCGGGCATCAGCAAGCCGGGCGCGAGAAAGGCGCGAGGTGCGGGATGAGCGCACCGGCCGGACACATCGAGCTGGAGCGGGCGGTTGACTCCATCACTGTCGGCCGCCGGCACCGCACGGACCTGGGCGACATCGACGCGCTCGCGGCGTCGATCGACCGGGACGGTCTGTTGCAGCCGCCGACGATCACCCCGGACGGGGTGCTGGTGTGCGGGGCGCGCCGGATGGCCGCGATCAAGAAGCTCGGCTGGCGCCGCGTCAGCGTGTGGGTGCGCTCCGGTATCTCGGACCGGCTGGGGCATCTGCTGGCCGAGCAGGACGACAACCAGCTCCACAAGCCGCTCACCGCGATCGAGGCCGCCGCCTTGTACCGGGAGATCAAGGAACTCATGGCCGAGGACGCCGCACGCCGCAAGGCCAAGACCCAGTTCCACGAGGGCCACGAGCCCGGAAAGCATGGTCCCGCCGATTCGGCGGGACCATCGGACTCGCACCAGCTCGGAGACGCTCGGACACAGGCGGCGCGGATGGTGACCGGCTCGGCGTCCTACAGTCGGCTGGAACAGATCGGCTACCTGCAACACCTGGCCGACGATCCGAGCACCCCGGAGACGATCCGCGTCCAGGCGCGGGACGGGCTGACGCAGATCGAGGCCGGTGCGGCGGTCAACCCGATCTTCCAGCGCCTCCGCGACAGCCAAGCCAAGGCCGACAGCGAGCGGGACCAACGGTTTCACGAGCTGGCCGACGAAGCCCTGGCCCGCGTCCACGCCGCCAAGACCAGCAAGGCCAGCAAGGTCAGCAAGCCGGCCACGCCGAAGCGTCGCCCCGTCGTTGAGGACGAGGAACCGACGCGGTACCCGCTGCGGGCGTTCGTACTGACCTGGGGCGACCTGGAAGCGTGGTGGACCCACTACGACGTGGACGAGCTGGCCGTCGAGCTCACCGACGAGCAGGCCGAGGCGTTCTTCGCCACCGTCGAGGGCACCACCGAGTTCGCCGACCGGCTCCGCACCGCCCGCACAACCGTCGCTGAGTCGGCGGGCCGGCCGCTGCTGCGCGCCCTCTGATGCACCGGTAGGGCCAGTCACCGGCGGGCTCACCTCTGGGCATGAAGACGAATCTCGCTTCCTGGTCCCGTGGCCGACTCATCGCGGTGATCGCCGCCGGCCTCGTGCTGCTGCTCCTGATCGGCGTCGGCGTGTATGGGCTCATCACCGGCCCACGACAGCCCACCGATCGCGCGCCCGATCCGGCTCCGACCATCACCGCTCCGGGTGAGTCCGAGCCCGGCAAACCGGGGCCGCCGCGGGTGATCCCCTCGCACGACCCGGATGAGTTCGCCCGCAATGTCGCTGAGGCGCTGTTCGCCTGGGACACCGGCTCCGGGCTGATGCCGCTGGATTACTCCGCCGCGATCTTGGAGGTCGGGGACCCCTCCGGCCATGAGCAGGCGGGCCTCGCCGCCGACATCGCGTCCTATCTGCCGTCGCGGGAGGCGTGGATCGAGCTGCGCAAGTACGCCACCACCCAGCATCTCACCATCGAGTCCTCGTTCGTGCCCCAAGCATGGGACACCGCGGTTGAGCAGGCCCAGTCCGGCCAGCTCCCGCGTGGTGCGACCGCGATCACGATCGAAGGAACCCGGCACCGCGAGGGCGTCTGGAACGGCGAACCCGTCACCAGCGAGCACCCCGTGGCCTTCACCGTGTTTCTGGCCTGCCCGCCCCCGGCGCCGGAGTTCCGCACCGGCCCGTGTCACGTGCTGCGCCTGTCGCAGCTCGACAACCCGCTGCGATGACAGAAGGCACGCCGTGGTCAAGAAGCTCCTCATCCTCGGACTCGCCTTCGTCCTGTTCGGCCCTGCCTGTGTCCTGATGGCGATCGGCGTGCTGATGAACCCCGCCGCCGCGAACTGCGCCGTCCCCGGCGGCAGCGTCACCGTGGGCAACGTCCCCGATTCGTTGACCGTCACCACGCAAGACGGCACCACGTTCACGCTGAACAAGACCCAGCTCACGCACGCGGCCACGATCATCACTGTCGGCGGCGGCATCGAGGGCGTCGGCCGGCCCGGCATCAAGATCGCGCTGATGGCCGCGCTCACCGAGAGCACCCTGCGCCAGCTCGCCAACACCAGTGCCTACCCCGAGTCCGCGAACTACCCCAACGACGGCAACGGCGGCGACCACGACTCCCTCGGCCTGTTCCAGATGCGCCCGCAATCCGGGTGGGGAACCGTCGCGGAGCTGATGGACACGAACTATCAGGCCCGCGCGTTCTACGGCGGACCCGATGGACCTAACTATCCCTCGCCGCGGGGCCTGCTGGACATCCCCGGCTGGGCCCAGATGGACCCCGGCGAGGCCGCGCAAGCCGTCGAGGTCAGTGCCTACCCTGACCGCTACCGCAACTACGAGCCGGTCGCCGAACGCATCCTCGACGCTCTCACCGGCGCGACGGGTGCGGCTGGCCCGGCCACCGCCTCGGTGGTGGCCGGTCCGGTCGCGGAGTCCTCGCGGGTCGTGTTCCCGCTCCCCGAGGGAACTTGGGTGCTCACCAGCGAGTTCGGGCCGCGTATCCATCCGATCACCGGGGAACCGTCGTTCCACACCGGCACCGACTTCGCCGCACCGGACGGCACGCCGATCCTCGCCGCCGCAGACGGGACCGTGACCGTGGCCGAGTTCTCCGGCGGCTACGGCGGACTCATTGTCATCGAGCACCAGATCGACGGGCAGACCGTGGCGACCGCCTACGCGCATATGTGGCAGTCCGGCATCCTCGTCGCGGCCGGAGATCGTGTGACCGCGGGCCAGCACATCGGCGATGTCGGCAGCTCCGGGAACAGCACGGGGCCACACCTGCATTTCGAGGTCCGGCCCGGCGGCACGAGCGGCGAGGCCGTCGACGCGGCCAAGTGGCTTAACGACCACAACGCGGTCGACCTGCCCGAAGCCACGGTCGGCAGCCCGAACGAGTGCAGTTCCGGTGGAGCGCCGGGCGATCCCGCCCCGCTGGACGGCGACCCCGACCAGATGGTCGATGACCCCACCAGCGACGGGCAGATCACCGCGCGGATGGCGCACGTCATGGCCCAAGCCCGTGCCGCGTTCCCCGACAGCTCCTGGGCCTGCTACTCGCCCCGGCCCGGCACAACGTCAGAGCACCCGCTGGGCCGGGCGTGTGACATCACGTTCGGGAACCCGATCGGGACGCACCCGACGCCCGCGCAGCTCGAGGACGGGTGGCGGGCGACGAACTGGATGAAGGACCACGCCGAGTCGCTGGGCGTGGAGTACCTGATCTGGCAGGGCCAAATCTGGTCCCTGGCCCGCGACGCCGAAGGCTGGCGCCCCTACAACGGCGGCGGGATGCACGACCCCGGCGACGTGACCGGCGGCCATTACGACCACCTGCACGTCACCGTCAGGGCCGGTTCGTGATGGAAGTGTTCCCCGACTTCGACGGGCTCGGAGGCATCGGTGATCTGAAACAGGTCATCGGCGCCCTGCTGATGTTCGTGCTCATCGTCGCGGTGCTCATGGTCATCGTCTCGGCGATCTGCTGGGCGCTGGGCGCCTCGCACGGCAACCACTCGCTTGCCTCCAAGGGCCGGGTCGGGGTGCTCGTCGGCGTCGGCGCCGCCGCGCTCGCCGGCGCGGGGGTGGCGTGGGTGAACTGGCTCATCGCCCTCGGCCAACAGCTCTGATCCTCCGTCGCCAGCAGGCCCGCTCTCTGCGTTGGGAGCGGGCCTTTCGTCTGCCCGGTCTCGCCAGTCGCTCCCTGGTTCACCTCGTCGCCACAAGCCATTCGCTCAGCGAGGGAGTAACCGCCGTGATCGACATCGACCCCAACAGCTCGGGACTGCCCGGCATCGACCAGCTCCGCACCATCGTTGGCGCCGTGATGACGGTCGGCCTCATCCTCTCCGTACTGGCGCTAATCGTCTCCGCGATCGTCTGGGCCTACGGCGCCAACAGCTCGAACCCGCATCTGGCGGGCAGGGGCAAGCTGGGCGTTCTCATCTCCTGCGGTGCCGCGGTGATCTGCGGCGCGGCGGTGACGCTCGTGAACTTCTTCTGGAACGTCGGCCAGGCTGTATAGGGCCGCCGGTCACCGCAGGAGATTTGAGATGGGTGTCTGCGACGTTCCCGTGATTTCGACCGTCTGCGACGTGGCGGGCGAGGCTGCCGCGACGGTCGTGGCTGCCCCGTTCGACTGGCTCGCCCAGGCGATGGGCGGCGCGGCCGGCTGGCTGATCGAGGCGATGTGGGCCGTGTTCGACACGACCACGCTGGTCGATGTCCAGACGGACGGGTTCACCAGCGTCTACAACCTGATCTTCGGCATCGGCGTCTTCCTCGTCCTGATCTTCTTCTGCCTGCAACTCATCACCGGGCTGATCCGCCGCGACCCGACCGCGCTGTCCAGAGCCGCGCTCGGCGCGGCGAAATCGGTGCTGGGCGCGTTCGTGGTCGTCACGCTGACCGCGCTCGCACTGGAAATCGTGGACCAGCTCAGCATCGGCATCATCCAGACGTCCGGCGAGACCACCGAGACGATGGGCGACAAGATCATCCTGCTCGCCGCCGGGCTCAGCGGCATCAACATCGCCGCGCCCGGCGTCGGCGCGATCGTCACGATCTTCCTGGCCGGGCTGATGATCGCCGCCGTCGCGATCGTCTGGTTCAGCCTGCTGATCCGCAAGGCGCTGCTGCTGGTCGGCGTGGTGCTGGCACCGATCGCGTTCGCCGGCGCGTCCTGGGACGCCACCAAAGGATGGATCGGGAAATGGGCGGCGTTCGTGATCGCCCTCATCATCAGCAAGCTCGTGCTCGTCGTCATCTTCTTGCTGGCGATCACGCAGATCGCCACCCCGATCGAGCTGGACATCGCCGCCGTCACCGAACCGATCACCGGCATCGTGCTCATGGGCATCGCGGCCTTCGCGCCCTACATGGTCTACCGCTTCGTGTCGTTCGTGGGCTTCGACCTGTACCAGCAGATGGGCACCGAGCAGGAGGCCAAGAACGCGCTCAACCGTCCCGTCCCGATCCCCTCCAAGCCCCAAGGCGGCGGCGAGCCCAAGAAGGTTCTCGAAGACCCCAATGACGGCGCGTCGGACGCAGGATCAGGTGGCACGCCTCCGCCGTCGCCCGCCCCGGCGCAGGCACCTGCCGCGGCCGGCGGTGAAACCGTGGGCGCCGAAGCCGGCGCCTCCGCCGCGGGCGCGGGACCGGCGGCAGCCGTCGTGGTCGGAGCGAAGGTCGCCAAGGATGCCGCCGAGGCCGGGCCGAAGGCCGGGCACGCGGTGGCCGGTCAGGCCGAGACCGCCGCCGACGCCGCAGGCGGGCAGAACGGCGGCACCCCGCCGCCGTCGCAGACGCCCCCGCCGTCCACGCCGCAGCCGAGGACGCCCACGGAGCCGTCCAACCCCACGGCATCGCCGTGGGGCAAGGAGTGACCACCCATGCCCACCACGGACCAGAAGACACCCGGTAGCGAGCTGACGCCGATGAAGTTCAGCCGACTCACCCGCCGAGGGGTGCTGCTCGGCCTCTCGGTCGCGCAGCTCATCACCCTCGGCATCGGCGGCCTGGCGCTGCTGGCCGCGTTCTACGGCGGCGCCGGGATGCTGCTGGTCTACACCGCCCCGGTCTGGCTGCTCGCGGTCGTGCTGACCTGGGTGCCCATCGCTGGGAGGCCGATGGTCGAATGGCTCCCTGTCGCGCTCTGGTGGCTGTGGCGCTCCACCGGCGGGCAACTGCTCTACCGGCGGCGGATCGTCAAGCCCCGCCCTGCCGGAAGTCTCGCGCTGCCCGGTGACATGGCCCGGCTTCGGGAGCACCTGGACCCCGAGACCGGGGCGTGCATGATCCACGACCCCCGCCAGGCAACCTTGACGGTCGTGACGGAAGTGACCCATCCGGCATTCATCCTGCTCGACCCCGGCGAGCAAGAGCGCCGCGTCACCTCCTGGGGGCGAGTGCTCGCCACGGTCTGCCGGTCCGGGCGGATCGCGACCCTGCAAGTGCTCGAACGAACCCTGCCCGACTCCGGTAGCGGGCTGGCCGAGTGGTGGGCCGAGCACGGCACCGACGACGGCTCCTGGGCCGCGACCACCTACCGCGAACTGATCGAGCGGGCCGGCCCCGCCGGGGAACGGCACGCCACCACGGTCAGCCTCTCCCTGGACATGAAGGTCGCCTCCCAGCAGATCAGGACCGCCGGCGGCGGCATCCGCGGCGCCGCCGCGGTGCTCCGGCAGGAGATGGCGACGCTGGTCGCCGCGCTGCGTTCGGCGGACTTGACCCCTTCGGGGTGGCTCGGCCCCGGTCAGGTCGCGGTCATCCTCCGCTCGGCGTATGACCCGGCCGTGGCCGCCACCTTGGAGCGCCACGGGCGGCTCGGGCAGGAGCTCGCCGCCGCCGGCCCGGTCGCGGTCACCGAGACCTGGGGCAACCTGCGCACCGACTCCGCCTGGCACACCGTGCTGTGGGTCTCGGAGTGGCCCCGCAGCCTCGTCTATCCGGGGTTCCTCGCGCCGGTGCTGCTCTCCACCGGCATCCAACGGGCTGTGTCGCTGATCTACACCCCGATGCGCTCGGACCAGGCGGCCCGCGACATCCGCAAGAAGAAGGTCGAACACATCTCCGATGCGGCCCAGCGCGCCCGAATCGGGCAGATCGAGGACGCCGCGCAGACCGCCGAATACCAAGACGTTCTCCAGCAGGAAGCCGACCTGACCGCCGGCCACGGGATTCTACGGGTCTCCGGGCTCATCTCCGTCTCCGCCCCCAGCGTCGACGAGCTGGAAGCCGCAGTCGCCGCGATCGAACAAGCCTCGATCCAAGCCTCCTGCGAGACCCGAAGGCTCGTCGGCCAGCAAGCCGTCGCGTTCACGGCGGCCGCGCTGCCGCTGTGCCGCACGGTGTGACCGGCGCGCTCACCTGGCAGGCATCCCACCCTCGTTGAAGGAGGCCCGTGATGCCGACATACACGAACCCGACCAGCGATGCCAGCGATGCCTACGAGGCGTTGCGCGGTCTGGCTCACGCCAGCCGTAGCTTCGAGGACCCGTCCGAGACCTACGTGGTGATCGGTGAGCTGTTGGGCGGGCTGCGATCGCTGCGGCAGGTGCTCGACCAGCTCGCCGCCGCCCATCTGAGCCGGCAGCATCACGTCACCGACGAGTCCCGCGAGTACAGCGGCGGTGCGGCCGAGGCGCTGGCCGCAGCGGATGAGCTGCACCAGGCCGGCACGCTCATCGACCAGGCCGACGACCGCCTGAGCGCGGCCATGACCCACTCGGGCCGGATCGTGTGGAACCCGCAGGACCGGATGGTGGAGCGGTGGGTTGGCGTCGTGTTCCTCCAAGGCGAGGAAACCGACCGGGTGATCGACCTCATCGACGCCCACGGGGTCGAGGCGGGGATCGAGCATCTGTCGGCGTGGGACTACGGCGAGGAGACCACGAACGCCGCCTTGGAGAACGGCGACGTTCACGACACCGCCCCGGTCTATCCCGGTGACCGGCAGGCCGAGACCGGCGACTACGCGATGACCTACAACGCGATGGCCGGGCACGTCGCCCTGTACCGGCGGCACCTGATCCGTGCCGAGGACGCCATCGACAAAGAAGCAGGGGCGCACGTCCCGGCCCGCCGCCCGACGACAGGCCGTGAGCGAGAGACGGCCGGGCGGCGTAGCGCCGTCCGTGACGGGGGCTGGTTCGAGCATCCCGGCGTCGCCGCCGTCAAGCAGGCCCGCGGGCTGTCGCTCTGACATAGCCACCACGGAGACGTGCCGGCGCGCACCTGCCCGCCATGAACAGCGCAGACCCCACCGCTTCGATGTCCCGGCACGTCGGGACGCTCACCTTGACCGTCTGGCCGGACTCGCCGCTGGGCGAGCACCAGCGATATGCCTACCGCATCGAGGACACCGCGACCGGGCAGACGCTCGTCGGCCGGGACCTGTTCACCGGCGCCGGAGCGCCGGTCGCCCCGGACCGCGCGATGCGCGACCTCGCCGCCTTCCTGGCAGCGGCCGGCGACGCCCGCCAGTACGCCATCGACAACCCCGGCAGCAGGCCCGAGCATGAGTGCCTGTTTCCCGGATGGGTCGCGGAGGCCGCTCGCCAGAACGCGGACGCGCTGGCACCGCTCGGCATCGAGGGCCCGCCGCAGCCCAAGCCGGACATGCCACAGCAGCCTCGCCCGGCGCCGGACTCGTCATGGTTCGACCGTCCCGCCGGCGGTTGGGTCTCCGGGACGCGGGGGCGGTCGTTGTGAGCCGGGGCGAGAAGCTGCACACCGCTGTCCTCGTCACTCCCGCCTCGGAGCGGCGCCGGCTGCGCAAGCAGCGGCGGCAAGCCGCCGCCCGCCTCGTCGCCGAGCAGCGTCACGTCGAGAAGGAAGCGGCCCAGGCCAAGGCCGCCGCCGAACGGGCTGAACGCCGTGCCACGGTCTACCTGCCCGCCGCCGGCGAGCCCGGCCCGGCCGCGCTGAGGACACCGGGCCGCTTCCGGGTGGCCCGGCATCAGGACACCAGCGCCGTGCTCGCCGGGCAGTACCCGTTCCTGGCCGAAGCCGGGCTCGGAGCCGCGGGAATCTTCATCGGCCAAGACCTCTACAGCGGCTCCTCGTTCGTGTACGACCCGTGGGAGTTGTACCGCAGGGGCATCATCACCGCGCCGAACCTGATCTTGGCGGGGATCGTCGGCTCCGGGAAATCGTCGCTCGCCAAGAGCCTCTACACCCGCAGTCTGCCCTTCGGGTACCGCGTCTATGTCCCCGGCGACCCCAAAGGCGAGCACTCCGGCGTCGCCGAAGCAGTCGGCGGGAAAGCGATCATCCTCGGGCACGGGATGGGCAACAGGCTCAACCCCTTGGATGAGGGCTACCGGCCCGGCGGCCTGTCCGACCAGGAGTGGGCCACCACCCTCGCCGCGCGACGCCGCGATCTGCTCGGAGCCTTGACGGAGACGGTGCTGGATCGGCGGTTGGCGCCGTTGGAGCACACCGCGATCGACACCGCCCTGGCCGGCGCGGTCCGCGACGCGGACGTGCCGATCCTGCCGATGGTGGTCGACCGGCTGCTGCGCCCCGACCCTGCCGACGACCCGGACGGCCGGCTCACCGAGGACGGCCGCCAGGTCGGCCACGCGCTGCGCCGCCTGGTGGCCGGGGACCTGGCCGGCCTGTTCGACGGGCCGAGCACCGTCAGGTTCGACCCGTCGCTGCCGATGGTCAGCCTCGATCTTTCGCGCGTCACCGAGAACAGCACGTTGATTTCGGTGCTGATGACCTGCTCGTCGGCATGGATGGAAGCCGCCCTGCTCGACCCCAACGGGGGCCGCAGATGGGTCGTCTACGACGAGGCATGGAGGCTCATGTCCCACCCGGCGCTCCTGCGCAGGATGGACGCCCACTGGCGTCTCGCCCGGCACTACGGGCTGGCCAATCTCTTGGTGTTCCACAAGCTCACCGACTTGGAGAACGTCGGCGATGCCGGATCGGCGAACCGGGCGCTGGCGAACAGCCTGCTGGCAAACGCGGAGACGAGGATCGTCTACCGGCAGGAGACCGATCAGCTCGGCCCCACCGCCGTCGCGCTCGGGCTGACCGGCACCGAACGCCGCCTGCTGCCCGGACTCGGCACCGGGCAAGGGCTCTGGCGGATCAAGGACCGGGCCTTCGTCGTGCAGCACCAACTCCACCCCGCCGAGCTCGCCGCGTTCGACACCACCGCCCGCATGACCGGCATTCCCCGCAAGTTGAGGAATCCTGAAGTCGATTTGGCGTGAAGATGCGGGTTGAGAGGTCGCTGGAGCAGGTGTGAGTGTGCATGTTCACGGAAGATGCAGCCTCAGCGTGGCTTCCTGCGGGATCAGCAGGGGTGCGGCGTTCGACGAGGATGGTGTCGCGCCAGCGGCCGGCGTGCGGCCCGTAGTCCATGCGGGCGATGCGTTCTCGTCTGCCGACGGTGCGGAATCCGGCGCGCTCGTGGAGGCGCAGGCTTGCGGTGTTGTCGGGGAAGATTGAGGACTGGACCGTCCAGATGCCCGCGTGGTCGGCGACGGCAAGGAATGCGGCCAGGAGCCTGGAGCCGACGCCCTGTCCTGCAGCATCGGGGTGGATGTAGATCGAGTGTTCGACGACGCCCGCATAGGCGGTCCGCGTTGAGGTGGGGGCCGCGGCAACCCATCCGTTGACCCGATCTGCGGAGTCGAGGGCTACCAGGCTCAGCTCGGAGCGTTTGCAAGTGATGAACGCGGCCCAGTTCGCGGGCGGCACAGCTTCGAAGGTGGCGTGCCCGGTGGCGATCCCGGCTTGGTAGATGCTCGCGACCTCGGGCCAGTCGGACTCGACCATCGGCCGGAACCGGGAATCTGGCGTCAGGAGAGGAACGCCCGCGCGGCGCCGGCGAGCGTGTCGGTTGTGGGCTGGTAGTAGGCCCACTTACCGCGTTGCTCGCGGGTCACGAGACCGGCTTCGACGAGGAGTTTCATGTGGTGTGACACGGTCGGCTGCGACAGTCCGACGGGTTCGGTGAGGTCGCACACGCACATCTCGCCCTCGCTGCTGCCGACGATCATCGCCATGAGCTTGACCCGGGTGGGGTCGCCGAGCGCTTTGAACACCCGGGCGAGCTGCTGCGCGGTCGCGTCATCGAGCGGCTGCCCGGGGATGCAGCAGGTCGAGGCTTCGGGGGTGCTCTCGATGGTCGCGGGAAGGGCGTTCATGGCTCCATTCTGCCCTACGCATTGACATCTGTCGATACGTGAGGCAGGCTCGTTCACATTGAAGAACGTCAATGCATGGAGGTTGGGTATGGTTTCCGTCGTCGTTATCGGTGCGGGCCCGCAGGGGCTCGCAGCGGCCGCGCATCTACTGGAACGCGGATTGAACCCGCTCGTGCTGGAGGCCGGTGATGGTCCGGGGGCAGCTGTTGCGGAGTGGGGGCATGTGCGGCTGTTCTCGCCGTGGACGGAGCTCACCGATGCGGCATCTCGTCGCCTGCTGGAGCCGACGGGGTGGGTGGCGCCGGAGAAAGGCTATCCGACCGGGGCGCAGTGGATCGAGGGGTATCTCGCCCCGCTTGCGGACGCGCTGGGCGACCGGGTCCGGTATGGGGCTCGTGTGGTCGGAGCGGCGCGCAAGGGGCGGGATCTCGCGGTCGATGCCGGGCGAGCGGAGCAGCCGTTCGTCGTGCACGTCCGCCGCACGGATGGTGGGCAGGAGCGGATCGAGACCGACGCGGTGATCGACGCGTCGGGCACCTGGTACACCCCGAATCCCGCGGGTGCTGACGGTCTCCCCGCGCTCGGCGAGGAGGCTGCAGTCGATGCGGGGCTGGTGGAGCATCGCATGCCCGCGATCGACGATGCCCTGGGCTTGGCCGGTCAGCATGTGGTGGTGGTCGGCAACGGTCATTCTGCTGCGACGACGATCGGGATACTGTCGCGGGTAGCGAAGCGGGTGCCGGGGACGCGGATCAGCTGGGTGCTGCGCCGCGGCACGGTCGGCAACACGTTCGGCGGCGGGAGCGGGGACGAGCTGCCCGAGCGCGGTGCGCTGGGTCAGCGGGCGAAGAAGGCGGTCGAGGACGGGCTCGTGGATCTCGTCACCGGGTTCCGTACCGAAGAGGTGACGGTCGAGGACGGGCAGGCTGTGCTCCTCGCGGAGGACGGCCGCCGTTTGGAACCGGCATCGCGCGTGTTCGTCGCGACCGGGTTCCGGCCTGATCTGTCGTTCCTGTCCGAGATCCGGCTCGGTCTCGACATGCGGTTGCAGGCTCCGGTGAAGGTCGCTGTCGAGGTGGACCCGAACCTGCATTCGTGCGGCTCGGTCCGTGCCACGGGAGCTGCAGACCTCGCGCATCCGGAGCCGGGGTTCTACATCGTGGGGGCGAAGTCGTACGGGCGGGCGCCGACGTTCCTGGCTCTGACCGGGTTCGAGCAGGTCCGCAGCGTCGTCGCGGCGATCGCCGGCGACCGTGAGGCTGCCGCGCGCGTCGACCTCGTCCTGCCGGACACTGGGGTGTGTGGCGGGTCTGGCCTGTTCGACGCCCCGGACGATCAGGCGGCCTCGGGTTCGTGCTGCGCGCCTGGTCCGCAGCTGGTCCAGATCGGCGCGAGGGCGGACGGATGAGTCGGGGCCGCTTGCTGGTCGTCGGTGGCGGGCAGTCTGGCCTCGCTGCCGCCCGCACCGGACGCGACCGGGGCTGGGAGCCGGTCGTGCTGGAGGCCGGCCCGGAGCCGGTGGGGTCGTGGCCGTGCTACTACGACAGCCTGCGCCTGTTCTCCCCACGCCGGTTCAGTTCCTTCCCCGGGTACTCGTTCCCCGGCGACCCGGACGGCTACCCAGGGCGCGACGAGGTCGTCGAGTACCTGCGCGGATACGCCGACCAGCTCGGCGTCGAGGTCCGGACCAATGCCCGCGTCGTCGACGTCACCGCCGACGGGCCGGCGTTCACGGTGGAGCTGGCTGACGGGAGCAGCCTGGTCGGCGACGCGCTCGTCGCTGCCTCCGGTTCGTTCGGCAATCCCCACGTGCCGGCGATCCCCGGCAGGGAGGCATTCGAGGGGCGGGTTCTGCATGTGGCCGACTACCGGTCGCCGGAGGAGTTCGCCGGGCAGCGGGTCGTGGTCGTCGGGGCGGGCAACTCCGCCGTGCAGGTGGCCCACGAGCTCGCCGAGCACGCGGAGACGTCGCTGGCGGTGCGGGACCGGGTCCGGTTCGCGCCGCAGATGATCGCCGGACGCGACCTGCACTGGTGGCTGCGCCTCACGCGCGCCGACCTGCTCCCGCCATCGGTCCTCGAACGGCTCGTCACCGGCACCCCGGTGATTGGGACCGACACGTACAAGCGGGCGCTGGAGGCGGGCCGGCCCGACCAGCGGCCCATGTTCACCGCGTTGTCCCCGGACGGGGTCGTGTGGCCTGACGTCTCCCGGGAGCAGGTCGACGCCGTGATCTTCGCGACCGGCTACCGGCCGCACCTGACCTACCTGACCTCGCTCGGCGTCCTCGACGGGGCCGGCAGGCTCCGGCACGACCGCGGTGTCTCGACCGCGCTGCCGGGGCTGGGCTTCCTCGGTGTGGAGTTCCAGCGGTCGTTCTCCTCGAACACGCTGCGCGGGGTGCACCGCGACGCCCAGCACGTCGTCGACGCCCTGACCAGGCTGCCGCGGGGTGCCGCCGTTGCCTGAGCCCGGACCCCGCCCGTCGCTCGGCGCGGTGCTGGCGGCCCTGTGCGTAACCGAGATCGTCTCCTGGGGGCTGCTCTACTACGCCTTCCCGGTGCTCGCGCCGCGGATCAGCGCCGACACCGGCTGGTCCACGGTGGCCGTCACCTCGGCGTTCTCGGCGGCACTGGTGGTCTCGGCGCTGGTCGGGGTGCCGATCGGCCGCGTCATCGACCGGCGCGGACCGCGGCTGGTCATGACGGTCGGGTCGGCCCTCGGGGTCCTGGCTCTCGTGGTGATCGGCACGGCATGGAGCCTGCCGGTCTTCGTCGCCGGCTGGGTGCTGGCCGGGGCCGCGATGGCCGGGGTGCTCTACCCGCCGGCGTTCGCCGCGATCACCGGCTGGTTCGACGCACGCCGCCTCGGGGCACTGGCCACCCTGACGCTCGTCGCGGGCCTGGCCAGCACGGTCTTCGCGCCGCTGACGGCGACCGCCGGCGAGCAGCTGGGCTGGCGGGCGACCTACCTGTGGGCGGCAGCCACCCTCGCCGTCGTCACAGTGCCGGCCCACTCGCTCCTGCTGCGACGCCCCTGGCCCGCGCGCGGGCATCGCGACGCGCCCGCCACCGACAGCGCCCATGCCGTCGCGGTCCTGCGCAGCGCGCGGTTCTGGCTGCTCACGGGCGGTTTGACCGCGGCGTCGCTGGCCATGTACACGGGCCTGCTGGCCCTGGTCCCGCTCATGCTCGAGCGCGGCCTCGACGCCCGGGCCGCAGCCTGGGTGCTCGGCCTCGGGGGCGTCGGCCAGGTCGCCGGACGCCTCGTCTACACCGGCCTGGCGCACCGGGCCTCGCTGACCGCGCGCACCGCCGCCGTGTTCATCCTGGTGACTGCGAGCACGCTGGTCCTGGCCGTGGTGCCGGGCCCGGTGGGCCTGCTGATTGCGGCGTCGATGCTCGCCGGAGTCGGCCGCGGGATCGCCACGCTGCTGCAGGCGACCGCGATCACCGACCGCTGGGGAGAGCGCGCCTACGGCCACCTCTCCGGCGTCCTCGGCCTCCCGGTCCTGCTGGCCGCTGCCCTCGCCCCGTTCGCCGGGGCCGTCCTCGCCGAGGTGACCGGGAGCTACGCGAGGGCATTCGCTGTCCTGACCGCCCTGGCTGCAGTCGGGACGGCCCTGATGATCGCCAGCGCGTGGACGAGGGCCTGCGCGGAGCAGCCACTCCTCCCGCCGCGTGGCGTTCATAGTCGAAGTTGAGGTTATCGGAGCCGACAATAGGTCAGCGTTCACTGTATAGTTCAGTGTATGCTGACTATTGCTTCGCGTCTTGACGTCATGAACCGGCTGGGCCGGGCCATGGCGGATCCGACGCGCTCCCGGATCCTGATGACCCTGCTGGACGGCCCGAGCTACCCGGCCGTGCTCTCGCGCGAGCTGGAGCTGACGCGCTCGAACGTGTCGAACCATCTGACCTGTCTGCGCGACTGCGGGATCGTGGTCGCCGAGCCCGAGGGGCGGCAGACGCGCTACGAGATCGCCGACCCGCACCTCGCGGCGGCGCTCACGGCGCTGGTGGACGTGACGCTGGCCGTGGACGAGCACGCGCCGTGCGTGGATGCCGAGTGCACGGTGCCGGGCTGCTGCGGGACGGGAGCGGGCGCGTGAGCGCGGCGTGCGGCTGCGACGAGCCGGAGACCCGGGTCGGCGAGGAGGCCGAGGAGGAGCGGCCGTGGTGGCGTGACCGCGGGATCATGGTTCCGGTGTTCTCCGGCGTCGCCTTCGGCACGGGCCTGGTCCTGGAATGGACGGGTGCGGAGATCCCGGCGCTGGTGGCGTTCTGGATCGGCCTGCTGCTGGGTGCGTCGACGTTCACGCCCGGCGCGGTCCGCAAGCTGTTCACGGGCAAGCTGGGCATCGGGCTGCTGATGACGATCAGCGCGGTCGGCGCGGTGGTCCTCGGCTACGTCGAGGAGGCCGCGGCGTTGGCGTTCCTGTACTCCATCGCCGAAGCGCTGGAGGACAAGGCCATGGATCGCGCCCGCGGCGGGCTGCGGGCGCTGCTCAAGCTGGTCCCGGAGACCGCGACCATCCGGCGGGATGGCGCGTCCGTGGAGGTCGCCGCGAAGGATCTGGCCGTTAGTCAGCTGATGCTCGTGCGTCCGGGTGAGCGGATCGCGACCGACGGGATCGTCCGCACGGGCCGGTCGAGCCTTGACACCTCGGCGATCACCGGGGAGTCGATCCCGGTGGAGGTCGAGCCCGGCGACGCGGTGTCGGCCGGGGCGATCAACACCGCCGGTGCCCTGGAGGTCGAGACGACCGCGGCGGGCACCGACAACTCGTTGACCACGATCGTGGAGCTGGTCGAGCAGGCGCAGGCCGAGAAGGGCGACCGCGCCCGCCTGGCCGACCGGATCGCCCGGCCGCTCGTGCCTGGCGTGCTGATCCTCGCCGCCCTCGTCGCGATCATCGGCTCGCTGCTCGGCGACCCGGAGCTGTGGATCACCCGCGCCCTCGTGGTGCTCGTCGCCGCGTCGCCGTGCGCGCTGGCGATCTCGGTCCCGCTGACCGTCGTCGCCGCGATCGGCTCGGCGAGCAGATTCGGCGTGATCATCAAGTCCGGCGCGGTCTTCGAGCGGTTCGGCGTGATCCGCCACGTCGCCGTCGACAAGACCGGCACCCTCACCCGCAACGAGCCCGCCGTCACCGCCGTGCTCACCACCGAGGGCGTGACCGAGGCGCAGGCGTTGGCGTGGGCTGCGTCGCTGGAGCAGCATAGCACCCACCCGCTGGCCGCCGCGATCACCGCCGCCGCCCCCGGAGCTCCCGCCGCCTTGGACGTGACCGAGCAGGCCGGGCACGGCATCGAAGGCAGCATCGACGGGGCCAGGGTCACCGTCGGTAGCCCCCGCTGGCTGGACGCGGGGACGCTCAAGGACCAGGTCGCGGGCTTGGAGGAGCAGGGCATGACCGTCGTGATCGTGCACCGCGACGACGCCCCGGTCGCCGCGGTCGGTGTCCGCGACGAGCTGCGCCCCGAGGTCCCAGAGGTGGTCCGCACCCTCGCCGCCCAGGGCGTCGGGGTGACGATGCTCACCGGTGACAACGCCCGCACCGCCAGGGCGCTGGCCGCGCAGGCCGGGATCGAGGACGTGCGCGCCGAGCTGCGCCCGGAGGACAAGGCCACCGCGATCAGCAAACTGGGCGGGCACGGCTCGGTCGCGATGATCGGCGATGGCATCAACGACGCCCCCGCCTTGGCCGCCGCGGACATCGGCATCGCGATGGGCGCGACCGGCTCCGACGCCGCGATCGAGTCCGCCGACGTCGCCTTCACCGGCCACGACCTCCGGCTCCTCCCGCGGGCGTTCGACCACGCCCGTCGCGGCAGGCGCATCATCAACCAGAACATCATCCTGTCGCTGCTGATCATCACCGCCCTGCTCCCGCTGGCCCTGTTCGGCGTGCTGGGGCTGGCCGCGGTGGTGCTGGTGCACGAGATCGCCGAGGTCGTCGTCATCCTCAACGGGCTCCGCGCGGCTCGGACCCGAAAAGAGCGGATCGCATGAAGGTCGAACTGTTGCACATCCTCGACTGCCCGAACACGGACATCGCCGAAGCCAACGCGCGTGCTGCGCTGGACGCAATCGGATTTGTGGACGTGGCCGTCGAACTGGTAGCCATCCGGACCGAGGCCGAAGCGACGAATTCTCCGTTCGGAGGATCACCCACGCTCCTAGTCGACGGCGTCGACCTGTTCCCGACCGCACCGGTCCGCTCGCTCGCGTGCCGCGTCTACTCGACGGAAAGCGGATTCGCCGGAGCGCCCACGCCGGAGCAGATCGAAGCAGCGCTGCGAGGCGCTTCTCGATAGAGCGACAACCACTGGGGACGCAATTAGCGGGCCACACCCGCGGCACAACGATGTTCCCCGCATGGATCGAGCTCCCTCAAGAGCATGGGAGGGGCAAGCGCCGATGTTGCTTGCCCCTCCGGCGCTCACACTCCCTCAGACGAGCAGCTCTACCAAGAGCGCTTCGATGCGCCCCTTGATCTCGTCGCGGATCGGGCGCACCGCCTCGATGCCCTGTCCGGCGGGGTCGTCGAGCTTCCAGTCCTCGTACCGCTTGCCCGGGAAGAACGGGCAGGCGTCGCCGCAGCCCATCGTGATCACCACGTCGGAGGCCTGCACCGCCTCGGTGGTGAGCACCTTCGGCTGCTCGGCGGTGATGTCAATCCCTTCCTCGCGCATGGCTTCGACGGCCACGGGGTTGATCTGCTCGGCGGGCATGGACCCGGCCGAGCGGACCTCGATGCGGCCTGCGGCGAGGTGGCGGAGGTAGCCGGCGGCCATCTGGGAGCGGCCGGCGTTGTGGACGCAGACGAACAGGACAGAGGGCTGCTGAACGGTCATGAACTTTGGCTTCTTTCAGTCGGTGAGGGTCGCGAGGAGGGCGCGGACGCGGGACTCGATGTCGTGTCGGATCGCGTCGACCCCTTGCGGGGAGGCGAGGGCGGGGTCGCCGACGGCCCAATCCTCGTAGCGGACACCCGGGATGATCGGGCACACGTCGCCGCAGCCCATCGTCACCACAACGTCCGCGGCGCGGACGGCGTCGTCGGTCAGCGGCTTCGGGAACGCATCCCGAGCCTCCTGCTCGCCTTCGATCTCGACGAGCAGGGAGCGCACGTGCGGGTGCAGGTCCGACGCCGGGGTCGAGCCTGCGGAACGGGCGATCACTCGGCCGTCGGCGAGCTGGTTGACGATGGCGGCGGCGAGCTGGGAACGGCCCGCGTTCTGCACGCACACGAACAGCACCTGCGGCACCCCCGAAGACCGATCCCGGGTGAGGTCGGCGAGGCGCTGGCGGGCGAAGCGCTCGGTCAGCGGGATCATGTGCTGCGTCAGCTTCGCCGACCGCACCAGGCCCGCGTAGGACTCGCGCACGATCGCGATCACGACATCACGGTGCAGCCCGGTCAGCTCGTTGGCCAGTTCCTCGGCGAGCCGGGTCACGCGGGCGTCCATCTGCCGCAACGCTTCAACTCGCGCCTGAGCGTCCTCCGGCTCGTCGGCGACTGCCGCTGGTGCGAACGCGTCGAGGAGGGCCGCGACGGCGCGCTGCTTGCCCGGCGCGATCCGGTACCAGACCCACGTACTGCGCCGCTCGGACCGCAGCATCCCGGTCTCCTTCAACACCTTCAGATGGTGGGAGACGGTCGGCTGGGACACGTCGGCGAGCTCCGCGAGATCGCACACGCAGGACTCGCCGCGCGGGTCGGTCGCGATCGCGGACAGCATCCGCAGCCGCAGCGGATCCGCCAGCGCCTTGAGCGCCCCGGCCACAGTCGCAGCTGCGTCGGCGCCGATCGCGTGCATCGCGGAGGGCGCGCACGCCTCGGCGTCGGGAAGGACAGCGGTGTCGGTCATGACGTCCTCGATTCGATCGTGGATTCGGTGGCGTAGGGGTCCGTGCGGAACCAGGCTTTCGCCGCCCAGAGCGAGACGTAGACCAGCCCCACCAACACGGGCACCTCGATGAGCGGGCCGACGACCCCCGCCAAGGCCTGCCCGGAGGCCGCGCCGAAGGTGCCGATGGCGACCGCGATGGCCAGTTCGAAGTTGTTCCCGGCCGCGGTGAACGCGAGCGTCGTCGATCGCGCGTAGCTCAGGCCGATGCCCTTGCCGAGCAGCAGCCCCGCGAACCACATCAGCCCGAAGTACACCAGCAAGGGAAGTGCGATCCGGGCGACGTCCATCGGCCGGGAGGTGACCTGTTCGCCCTGGAGGGCGAACAGCAGCACGATCGTGAACAGCAGGCCGTACAGCGCCCACGGCCCGACCCTCGGAAGGAACGTCTCCTCGTACCAGTCGCGCCCCTTCCGCTTCTCGCCGATCCACCGCGAGGCGAACCCCGCGGCGAGGGGGACGCCGAGGAAGACGATCACATTCAGCGCGATCTGCCAGACCGAGATCTCCAGCCCTTGCGTGTCCAGCCCCAGCCAGCCCGGCAGGACGGTGAGATAGAACCAGCCCAGCAGGGAGAACGCGACGACCTGGAACACCGAGTTGATCGCCACCAGCACCGCGGTCGCTTCCCGGTCACCGCAGGCCAGATCGTTCCAGATCACGACCATCGCGATGCAGCGGGCGAGCCCGACGATGATCAGCCCGGTGCGGTACTCGGGCAGATCCGGCAGGAAGATCCAGGCCAGGGCGAACATCACCGCCGGCCCCACGAGCCAGTTCAGCACGAGCGAAGAGACCAGGAGCTTCTTGTCTTCGGTGACGGCGGCGACCTTGTCGTAGCGGACCTTCGCGAGCACCGGATACATCATCACCAGCAGGCCCAGCCCGATCGGGACCGAGATCCCACCGACCTCCATCGCGGACAGCACGTCGGAGAGCACAGGCACGAACCGGCCGAGGAGGAGACCGGCGACCATGGCGAGGCCGATCCACAGCGGCAGCCACTTGTCGAGTGTGGAGAGCCGTTTCGGTGCGGTGCGGGTCACGGTGTCGGTCATGCGAGCAGCTCCTCGATCTTCGTCGCGTAGACGGGCTTCGGGTGCGCGCCGATCAACACGTCCACCCGTTCCCCGTTCCGATAGAACCCGAGGGTCGGGATCGAGGTCACGCCGGCCGCGGTCACGGTCTCGAGGTTCTGATCGGCATCGACCTTCACGATCTTCACCCGGCCCGCGTACTCACCGGCGAGCTGGTCCAGGATCGGGGCGACCGCCTTGCATGGCCCGCACCAGGCCGCCCAGATGTCGACCACGACGGGCAGCTCGGAGTCGAGCACCTCGGCCCGGAACGTGGCGTCGGTGACGGGGGTGACGGTGCTCATGCGGAAACCTCCAGAACAGGTGCGGAAACGGTGGCGGGAGCAAGGTTCGACAGGTAGTGCTGGGCGTCCTGCGCGGCCGCGCAGCCGGTGCCCGCGGCGGTGATCGCCTGCCGGTACGTGTGATCGACGAGATCCCCGGCCGCGAACACCCCGGCCAGGTTCGTCCGCGTCGACGGGTGCGCGACCCGCACGTACCCGTCCGCGTCGGTGTCGACCTGGCCGGTCACGAGATCTGAACGCGGGTCGTGCCCGACCGCGACGAACACCCCCGTCGCGTCGAGTCTCCGCTCGGTCCCAGTGACGCTATCGCGCAGCGTGAGCCCGGTGACCTGCTCGTCGCCGAGGATCGCGGCGACCTCGCTGTTCCAGGCGACCTCGATCTTCGGGTCGTCCAGCACGCGCTGCGCCATGATCTTCGACGCCCGGAACTCGTCCCGGCGGTGCACGACGGTCACTTTCGACGCGAACCGGGTGAGAAACAGGGCCTCCTCCATCGCGGAGTCTCCGCCGCCGACCACGGCGATCTCCTGGTCGCGGAAGAAGAACCCGTCGCACGTCGCGCACCAGGACACTCCGTGCCCGGACAAGCGGTCCTCCTCGGGGAGGTCGAGCTTGCGGTACGCGGAGCCCATCGCCAGGACCACCGCCCGCGCCCGATACGTGGCCCCGGCACCGGTCTCGATGATCTTCACGTCGCCGTCGAGGTCGAGGCGGGTCGCGTCGTCGTAGACGATCTGAGCGCCGAACCGTTCAGCCTGCGCCCGCATCGACTCCATCAACTCCGGACCCTGCACACCATCGACGAAGCCGGGGAAGTTCTCCACCTCGGTCGTCGTCATCAACGCCCCGCCCGCGGTCACCGAGCCGGCGATCACGACCGGGGCAAGCCCCGCACGAGCAGCGTAGACCGCCGCGGTGTACCCGGCGGGACCGGACCCGACGATGACCAACTCGACCTCTTGATTCGACATGTATCTATATTGACGCTTCTCGAAGCACGCGGCAAGTCGGCGAGGCGCATCTGGGTGGTGTTTGCCGAAGGTTCATCTTCCGAGGCGGCTACGCACTGTCGGCCGTGATGTTCTGCGGTCCCGTGGCGGTGTGGGAGTAGCGCAGCGCGGTCTCGATGCCGATGCCGAAGAGGTCGCAGATGCGCCTGAAGTCGCCGCCGGTCTGCTCGACCTCGTAGAGAATCCGGTCGGTGCGCAGGGCCTGGGCTGTCACTCCGGCCTTCTTCCAGGGGAAGTTCCGGCCGGGCGGTGAGAGACGGGGCGCGGTCTGGACGGTGACGAGCAGGTAGGGGTTCTTCGTTTCCGGCCAGCGCTGGGCACGGTGGTCGAGCCACGCGCTCAGGCGGACGCGGACAGGTTTCGCGAGCGGGATGAAGCGGACGTCGGGCATTCGCAGACGTCCGTCGATGATGTCGGTGAGTTGGATGTGCTGGACCTGCTGCGTGGTCAGGGCGTGGAAGGCGACGAGCGAGACGGCCAACGCCACTGCGGGGTCGGGGTCGACCAGGGCGTCCCGGATCGCCGTGGGCTCCATCGGCAGCGGTGTGTTGCGCCGCGGGCCGCGCAGCGGGATCGCATTCGTCGGGTCGGTGAAGACCTGCTTGCGGCCGCGCAGGATCGTGAACAGACTGCGGAAACCGAGCATCATGGTGTGACGGCGCGAGGGGTCGTCAGGGAGGGCGGCGAGGATGTCTTCGGTGCTGATCCCTGCGAGGCTGGTGCGCCCGTCGTCGACCCAGCGAGTGATCGCGGGGAGGATGCCGTACATCTGGCCTTTGACGGTCATCGTGTCGCGGGGCTGACGGCGCGGCGGGGTCTTGGAGCCGTCGACCATGATGTCGCGCCAGACCTCGAGCTGGGCTTGATATTACCGTTTGGTTGAACTTTAATTTGATGTTCAGGGATGTTATTAAATGTTTGATATCTCATTCCATCCTTAATAACATTTTGAGGACTTATAATATTTACGTTTTTCCATTGATCCAACCCTTTAGAATAGGACTTCCATGTTGCTCCATCATCAAAGCTAATAATGAATCGAATAATACCAACGTTACTAGAATTGATTAAATGTGAAATAAAGCTTCTGATTTCCCCTAAATAAGCAAAAGATTGAGGTGCTATCACAAGTTGACCTACTGGTAAAGCTTCTACATTTAAAGCTAACTTATCACTTTCACTCAAATCCTCACTATAGGTCACCACGTCAAAATCTCCCTCTAACTCATCAAGTGGGGAGTAGTTGGCTGTAATATTTAATTTTGCCTCCGTTTTGTCAGGGTCATCAGTGTAATATAACACATCCACCTCATCACCAAGCTCATCATAAATAGTAAAAGGTTCTGTCTCCAAAGTGATAGAAGATTCAGTCTGATTCGGATCATCGGTGTACTCAATGACACTAATTGTTTTGTCTTCCCATTCTTCCGCAAGAGTGAAAGGGGTGGTCGTGATATTAAAACTTACTTCATCTTTGTTCGGGTCATCTGTGTAGTAACAGAGTTCTACATCTCCTTCGAGTTCCTGCCAAGCGGATTCAGGGATGATGGATAAGTCGTCCATTCCATAGTCTAGATAGTCTTGTTCGGTTGGTGGGGATGGAAGAGAGTGCCATTCAACATCTACGATATCGCCTTTTCTGATCTTTTTATCGTTTAGGTAGGCTTCGAATTCGATGAATGTTGTATATCTAGGTGTTCAGCGACGCCCTGCGGGTCGATGACGTGATCGTCGTCGAGGGCGAGTGGGGAAAGGTGGGCGAGATCACCCTCAGCTATGTGGTGCTCG
>NZ_JBEOSM010000011.1:0-50155 GCF_040302945.1 Microbacterium sp. NPDC096154 | reverse complement strand
ACACCCTCCGGCAAGCGCAGTTCACCCCCACCGACACCAGCCACGCCTACACCGCCAAGGGCACCTACCCCCTCACCGTCACCGCGCTCTACACCGCCACCGTCGACTTCGGCACCCACGGCACCCGCACCATCGACGGCCACATCACCGCACCCGCCCCACCCCGACACATCCGCATCGTCGAAGTCCACACCGCCCTCGTCCAACACGACTGCATCGAAGACCCCCACGGCCCCGGCTGCCCCGCCACCTGAAAACCGGTGTCAGCCGACGCGCGGACCGCCTCAGCCGTGCTTGTCGATCAGCCGGTCGAACGCGGCGTCGAGCTCGGCGTCCACCTGCCGGCGCGCCTCATCGGCGAGGTGCCACTCGACGATCTCCCTCGCACCGTCGGAGAACGGCGTCGTGGCCACCCACCCGGGCACGAGCTGCTTGATGCGCGTGTTGTCGAACAGCACCGAGTGCGCCTTGTCGCCCACCAGCCCCGGGCCGATCGCGGGGATCTCCCGTGCGATGGCATCCGATGCGACGTGCACGATCTCGGGCTCGCGCCCCAGCGCTCGCCCGAGCAGCCGCGCGATCTCGTCCCATGTCAGGCTCTCGTCGCTCGTGATGTGCACCGGCTGCCCGATCGCGTGGGGGTTGCCGAACAGCCCGACGAACGCACGGGCGAAGTCGCGCGAGTGCGTGAGCGTCCACCAGCTCGTGCCGTCGCCGTGCACCACGATCGGCCGACCGTCGCGGATGCGCTGCAGCGCCGTCCATCCGCCCTCCAGGGGCACCAGCGAGGGGCCATACGTGTGGCTCGGACGCACGATCGTCACCGGAAAGCCCTGCTCGCGGTAGGCGGCGACGAGCAGGTCCTCACTGGCGATCTTGTCGCGGCTGTACTGCCAGAACGGGTTGCGGAGCGGCGTCGACTCGACGATGGGCAGCTGCGCGATCGGCTTCTGGTAGGCCGACGCGCTCGAGATGTAGAGGTACTGACGCGTGCGTGCGGCGAAGATCCGGATGTCGTCCCGTACCTGCTCGGGCGAGAAGCTGCGGAAGTTCGCCACCACGTCGAACGACTCGTCGCCGACCGCGCGCGCGATGGACGACGCGTCGCCCGCATCGCCGATCAGTCCGCGCACGCCGGCGGGCAGGTCGCTGCGCCCACGATTGAGCACCGTGACGTCATACCCGCGCTCGACGGCGAGTCGGGTCACGTACGTGCTGATGTTGCCGGTGCCGCCGATGATCAGGATGCGCATGGCGGTCACGCTATCGCCCCCCTGACCCGGTGGCGCGAAGCGGGAGATCCGCCTCAGCGCGCGGCGGCGCCTTCGAGCACGCCCGCCCGCTCCGGGTGCTGGTCGAACCACTCGGCCACATACCAGCAGACGGGCAGCACGGTGCGATCACCGGCGGCCTCGATGTCATCCACCGCGCGCTCCGTGACGATCGCGGCGTACCCGTGTCCGCGATGCGCCGGATTCGTGAACGCGCGCGTGAGCGCGACGGTCCGGCCGTTGTCGCGGTAGTCGAGCACGCTCACCAGATCGTCCCCACGACGCAGCTCGTAGCGCGACGCGGCCTTGTCATTCGTGAACGTCAACTCAGTCACGATGCGAGGTTACGTCCGTCCACAGCCGTCCGGACGTCTCCGCGCTGGCGATTCGCTGTGGACGACCCGCTGCGCGGACCCGCGCGGACCTAGCGTCGGCGACATGCCGCTCCGTCCCGCCCATGCCACCTTCGCCCTTCTCGGCGTCATCGCGCTGCTGACATCCTGCGCGTCCCGCTCCGACCCCCTCTCCGAGGCGGAGCAGAACTATCGCGACTGGCTCACGGCAGCCGACGACATCCGCCGCCGCACGGTCACGGATGACACGGCCGCCACCCTCCGCCGGCTGAGCAGCGACGACGTGCTCATGGCGCCCCGCTTCAGCGTGGTAGACCACATGCTCGCCGGTGCACGGCAGACGGGATATCGCCACATCGTGGCGTTCCGGATCGTGCAGAGGCCGCAGGGGTCCGGCGCGCTCCCACCTCCCGAGGACGCCGTCACCGCCGAGGCGTGCGTCGACGCCACGCTGGTCGACCAGGTGGACGGCGTCGGCGACTCCCTCGCCGGCGAATACGACGCTCGCCGCTACGCGCGGTTCGTGGTCCTGACGCGCGACGAATCCGGCATCCTCGTCATCTCCGAGGAGCGAGAGACCGCCTCCGACATCTGCGAGGGGTGAGATGTCCGTGCCTCGCCGACCGCCGCTCGCCGCCGGCGTCCTGAACGGCCCGTGTCCTCAGCGCTTGCCGCGCGCGAGCTTCGAGGGCCACCAGATGGCACGGCCGATGTCGGTCGCGAGCGCCGGCACGAGCAGCGACCGCACCACGAACGTGTCCAGCAGCACACCGAACGCGACGATGAACGCGATCTGCACCAGGAACAGGACGGGGATCACCGCGAGCGCCGTGAACGTCGCCGCGAGCACGAGCCCGGCCGACGTGATGATGCCTCCCGTGAACGTCAGGCCGCGCCGGATGCCCTCCCGGGTGCCGTGCGCGAGCGCCTCCTCCCGGACACGCGACATGAGGAAGATGTTGTAGTCGATGCCGAGCGCCACCAGGAACACGAAGCCGTACAGCGGGACGGCGGGATCCGCTCCCGGCATGTCGAGAACGTGCTCGAACACCAGCCCCGCGACTCCCATCGCGGTGCCGAACGACAGCACGGTCGTCGCCACGAGCAGGATCGGCGCGAGCACCGATCGCAGCAGCAGCATCAGGATGACCAGGATCACCGCGAGCACGAGCGGCACGATCAGGTTGCGATCGTGGATCGAGGCATCGTTGGTGTCGAGATCGGTCGCCGTGCTGCCGCCCACGAGCGCCTCCGGTACCTCGCCGCGCAGATCGACCCGCAGGTCGCGCACCGTCTGCTCCGCGGCGAGCGAGTCGGCCGCGTCGGCGAGGGTCGCCTGCAGCAGCACCGCGCCCTCCGAGATCACCGGCTCGGGCGCCGGGGTACCGGGCGGACCGAACGCTCCGATGCCCTCCTCGGTGACCGGCGCGGTCATCCCCCTGCCGTCCACGACCACGGCGACCTCCGCCACGCCGTCGTGCGCGAGCAGCACATCGGCGGCCTCCTGCAGGGCGTTCTCGGGCACGAGCACCGACGCCGGGCTCCCCGAGCCGGCAGGGAAGTGCTCGCCGAGCACGCGCTGCCCCTCCCGGGCCTCCGACGCCCCGAGCACGAGCTCGGACTGGGGCACACCCGACGCCTGCAGCTGCGTGATGCCCAGGCAGCCGACGGCCAGCACGACCGCGGTGCCGATCCAGATCCTGCGCGGGCGGCGCCCGATGGCGCGGGCGAGGCGGGCCCACGGTCCGTTCGACCGCTCGAGCTCAGGCGCATCGGGGTCGTATACGGGCCGGCGCGGCCAGAAGGCCACGCGCCCCAGCGCCAGCAGCATCGACGGCAGCAGCGTGAGCGCCGACAGGATGGCGAACGCGATGCCGATCGCCGCGACGGGCCCCAGCGAGCTGTTGGAGCGGAGGTCGCTCAGCAGCAGGCACAGCAGCCCCGCGATCACCGTGCCACCGGAGGCGACGATCGGCTCGATCGAGCCTCGCAGCGCGCGCACCGTGGCGGTCCAGCGGCGCGGCGTGCGCACGAGCTCGTCGCGATAGCGGGCCACATAGAGCAGGGCGTAGTCGGTGGCGGCCCCGATCACCAGGATGAACAGGATGCCCTGCGTCTGGCCGCTCAGCAGCAGCACCTCGGCCTTGGCGAGCCACCACACCGTCAGCAGCGCCACGCACAGCGCGAACATGCTGGTCGCCAGCACCGCCAGAGGCAGCAGCAGCGATCGGTACACGACCACCAGGATCACGAGCACCGCGGCGAGCGCGACCGCGAGCAGCAGGCCGTCGATGCCGGAGAAGGCGCCCGCGAGGTCGCTCGTGAAGCCCGCCGGCCCGGTGACGAAGACGTCGATCCCCTCTGGCAGGTCCTCCGAGACCGCCTCGCGCAGCTCGGCGGTGGCATCGCCGAGGTCGGCGTCGCCGTCGAGGGGCACGAACGCCTGTACCGCGAGCCCGTCCTCGGACGGGATGGGCGGCGACGCCTCGCCGTCCACGATCTCGCGCTCGGCGACGTCGGCGAGGCGCGCGCCGATCGCGTCCAGGTCGCCCGGCGCCAGCTCCTCGTCCGACGCGAACACGACCACGGCCGGGATCGCGTCGCCCTCGGTGAAACCCGGCAGCCGCTCCTGCACCTCGGTCGCCTCCGCCGTCGCGGGCAGGTATGCCGTGCGATCGTTCGAGGACACCTCCTCGACGCGTCCGAAGTAGGGTCCGCCGATCGCGGCGGCCGTCAGCCAGACGAGGATGAGCACCGCGGGCAGCAGCACCCGCAGCCACGCGGGAACCCGCGTCCCCGAGGCGTGTGCGTCGTCGAGCGCCTTCGGTCGGGGGTGCGCGTTCATGGTTCTCCTCACGTGCGGCGGTCAGCGAGCGCGTTCCCACGACGCGGCCGCGCCCGGAACGACGAAGAAGAGGGGATGCGGCGACGGCCCGCCGGCGGAGACGCGAGCGTGGTCGGCCGGAGAGCGCTGCACGAGCTTGCGCAGCAGGTGCTGCCACTCGAGATCCACCTGCCCCTGCGTCACGGGGATCAGGTGCGTCCGCGGGTCCGCGGGTCGCGCGATCCGCTCGCCGTCGAAGCGGTAGCCCCGCCGCTCCGCCTCCGCGCGCACGCCGTGCAGGTAGGAGCTGATCGCGGCGACCGGATCATCGGTCGCTCGGAACCGCTCGAGCTGCGGGTGAGCGGTGTAGCCGCGGGTCGTGCCACGCAGCACGGCCTGCGCCAGCAGCGCCTCACGCCAGCACGCGGTGAGGCCTTGGCGATCCAGCAGCGACGGGTGCAGCGACCAGAGCCTCACGTGGCGCTTCCCTTCGACTCGGCGAACGATGTTTCTCTAGCTTAGCTAGATACATACAAGGCTACATAATGGCCGGTCGTAAGATCGTCGCATGGCACGTGCGCGGATGGACAGGGGCGACGAGCCGTCGATGTTCGATCCACGCGTGCTCGACCCCGATCAGGAGGTCGTCTCGCTCCGCGGCATGGACGACGCCGAGATCGACCAGATCGTCGAGCTGCTGCGCACGCTGCGGCTGTGGCGCGAGGCCGAGGAGCGGATGAGCGAGGCATCGCGCCGCTACATGAAGCTCGGCGACACCGACATGCGCGCACTGCGCTTCATCATCGCGGGACAGCAGAACGGGATGGTGGTGACACCCGGCGCGATCGCCGAGCACCTCGGCATCTCCACGGCCTCCACCACCAAGCTGCTCGATCGCCTCGCCGCCGCCGGACACGTGCGCCGCCTGCCGCATCCGTCCGACCGCCGCAGCGTCGCAGTGGAGGTGCGGGACGAGACGAGACGCGCCGCCCGCGACACCGTCGGCCGCAGCCACGCCCGCCGCTTCGACGTCGCGGCACGGCTCACTCCCTCGCAGCGGGAGGTCGTAACGCGCTTCCTCCGCGATCTGGCCGCGACAGCGGACGAGGACCACCACCCGACCAGCTGAGAGGCTCGCCCTCGCACTTCGACACCGATTCGCCGCCCCGTCGTGTCACATTGCGTCATGTAGTGGGCCCCGCACTGAAACGGTTTGACACGGCGCGACACGCGCGGTCACAATTGTCGCCATGTCTGACAACGCCACGCTTCTGTCCGCCCTGGAGGCGAACGGGACGACCGGGATGATGATGCCCGGGCGCGCTGTCATGTGCTGTCGAATGTGCCGCTGAGACGAATCTCCCCAGCCGCACTCCCTGACAGGGATCCAGATCCGCCTGCCGTTCGGCTGCGCGTGATCCGGGCATCCAGCACCCGGGACGCCCACCATCCGGCCGACGCCATCTGAGCGCGATCGGCCGAACGACGCACACACCCGCACCACTCAGCGGTGCATCCCCCCAAGGAACTCATCATCATGTCGAACGTCACCGCCTTCCTCGACCGCCCCGCCGCCACCCCCGTGCGACACCTGCGCCCGCTTCCGCCGCTCGCCGAGCAGACCCCCGTCGCGGCGGCGGCCCCCCGGCCGCAGGCCGCCCCCCGCGGCTTCGCCCTGTACGTGGGCATCGACGAGCTCAAGGCAGCCGTCGACGGCGTGAGCCTGCCGGTGCTGGTCGACGCGCTGCGCCGCACCATCGCCGAGCTCGCCCCGAGCGCCGAGACCTACGCCGCGGTGGCTCTCGCGCCGCAGCAGGCCGGTGGGCGCGACATCGACGTCGTGCGGCTCGCTCTGCACGAGCCCGCCGCCGTCGCGCGCACCAAGGCGCACTCGGACGAGCAGGCGGAGGCCGCCCGCGGCGTCGTCGTCGACATCTCGCGCAAGCGCGTGATCATCGACGGCGAGTCGGCGGCGCTCACCTTCAAGGAGTTCGAGCTGCTGCAGTACCTCGTGCTGCGCGAAGGGCGCACCATCGAGCGCGCCGAGCTCGTCTCATCGCTGTGGGACGCGGACGACGCCGATGCCCCGGGCGAGCGCACGATCGACGTGCACGTGCGCCGCCTGCGGTCGAAGCTCGGCGCCTTCCAGGACATCGTGCGCACCGTGCGCGGCGTCGGCTACCGCTTCGACCGTCACGCGGACGTCTCGGTGCGCTATGGCGCCGGGGCCCCGTCGCCCGACCGGTTCTGACCGAGACGACCAGCACGGGTTTGTCAGACGCCCCGCGTAGCGTGGCGGCATGATCCCGTCCGCCGCGCTCGTGTCGCGCCATCCTGTGCGCGAGCGCGCTCCGCGGCCGGATGCGGGACCGCGGCTCGAGACGGTGTACCGGCCGCGCGGGCCTCTCGACCTGTACGCCACGGTGGCGGTGTTCCAGCGCGGACCTGGCGATGCGGCACAGGCCTGGAGCGCGGGCGTCATCTGGCGCGCGACCCGCACACCGCAGGGCGTCGCCACGGTCGCCTTGCGGCAGACCGCCGACGGATCCGTGCGAGCCGCCGCGTGGGGACCCGGCCGCGAATGGGCCATCGCCCAGGTGCCCGCCCTATGCGGTGCGCAAGATGACGACACAGGCTTCGAGGCGTCGCTGCATCCGCTGATCGCCGACGCCCGACGTCGCCATCCGGGCCTGAGGCTCGGCCGCAGCGATCTGATCTTCGACGCCCTGGTGCAGTCGATCACCGAGCAGAAGATCACCGCGATCCAGGCGTTCGCCGCGTGGCGTCGTCTCGTCACATGGTTCGGAGAGCGGGCGCCCGGCCCGACGCCGAAGCCGATGTACGCACCGCCGTCGATCGACGGCTGGCGGCGCATCCCGTCCTGGGCCTGGCATCGCGCGGGCCTCGAGCCGCCGCAGAGCCGCACGATCGTCGAGGCGGCGCGACGCGGCTCGTCGATCGTGCGCGCCGTCGACGCGGCGCCCGACGGGCCGAGCCGCGACGCCGCTCTCACGAGCCTTCCGGGCATCGGCGCCTGGACCTCGGCCGAGACGCGCGTCCGCGCGCTCGGAGACCCCGACGCCGTGAGCGTCGGCGACTTCCACCTCGCCCACCAGGTGGGCTACGCCCTCACGGGCAGCCGCGTGGAGGATGACGGGATGCTCGAACTGCTCGCGCCGTGGGTCGGCCACCGGCAGCGCGTCATCCGGCTCATCCTGTCGTCGGGCGTGAGCGAGCCGCGCCGCGCTCCCCGCCTGCATCCCGAGGACCATCGCGCGCGCTGATGCGCGACCGCCTGGCCTCCCCACCGGTCGGGGTCGCGCCCGCGTAGCCTGAGGGCATGTGGCTCATCCTGCGCACGATCGCCGTGCTCGCCGCGGGTGGCATCCTCGGCGCCGCGTACCTCGACAACGTCTGGCTCGGACTGCTCATCGGGCTGCTCTCCTCGCTGGGGCTGTTCCTGGCGTTCGAGGCGCGCAAGGGCGGACGCCCGGGACGCGACGAGTACGACGACGGCGCGCGACTCTAGCCGCACCTCCGGTGCGCGGGTGCCGCGGCCGGCTCGTAGCAGGCCGGCTCAGTAGTAGGCCGGCTTGTAGTGGGCCGGCTCAGTAGTAGACCGCGAGCGGACCGTCGGGCCCGTCGATCACGCGCACGGGGGTGTCGAACACCCGCGTGAGCACGTCGTCGGTGAAGATCGTCGCGGGCGGCCCGAACTCGACGACCCGCCCGTCCTTCACGGCGCAGATGTGATCGGCGTAGTGGCCGGCGAAGTTGATGTCGTGGAGCACGATCACGATGGTGCGGCCCAGCTCAGCGGCGGCCTTCTTCAGGTGCTGCATCATCTGCACCGAGTGCTTCATGTCGAGGTTGTTGAGGGGCTCGTCCAGCAGCACGTACTCGGTGTCCTGTGCGAGCACCATGGCGACGTAGGCGCGCTGACGCTGGCCGCCCGACAGCTGGTCGAGATAGCGGCCCTCGAGCTCGGTGAGGTCGAGGAAGTCGATCGCGCGCGACACGATCTGCTCGTCGGCGCGGGTCAGTCGCCCCTTGGAGTACGGGAAGCGCCCGAATCCGACCAGCTGGCGCACGGTCAGGCGCGTGATGAAGTGGTTCTCCTGGCGGAGGATCGACACGATCTTCGCCAGATCCTTCGATGCGGTGCTCGCCACGTCGTACCCGGCGATCTCGATCGCACCGGCGTCGATGCCGAGCAGGCGGCCGATCATCGTCAGCAGCGTCGACTTGCCGGCGCCGTTCGGGCCGACGAGCGCCGTGATGCCGCCCGCGGGGATCTGCAGGTCGACGGGACCGATCGCGACCTCGGTGCTGTAGTCCTTTCGCACGTCGCGCAGGGTGATCACAGGCGGCCCTTCCGAAGGATGACGATGAGGAACAGCGTGCCGCCGACGACCTCGATGATGATCGACACGACGCCCTGCGCGTAGAAGACGTTCTTCATGACGAAGTACGCGCCTGCCAGCACGACGAAGCCGGTCAGCACGGCGACGGGGAACACGAGACGATGGTCGAACGTGTCGGCGAACTGGTACGCGAGCGTCGCGACCAGGAAGCCGAGGAACGTCATCGGCCCCACGAGGGCCGTCGACACGGCCATGAGCACCGACACGAGCAGCAGGACGAGGATGGTCTCGCGCCGGTGGTCGAGGCCGAGCCCCATCGCGGCGTCGCGCCCCAGCGCGAGCACATTGAGCCGACGGGCGCGCGACCACAGGATCGCGCCCGCGACGGCGACGAGCGGGATCGCGAGCGGGAAGTACGCGGCATCGGCATTGGCCATGGATCCGAACAGCCGTGCCGACAGCACATCGAACTCGCTGGGCGTCAGAAGGCGCTGCATGAACGCCGAGACCGAGCCGAGCCCTCCTCCGAGCACGATGCCGATCAGCAGCATGATCTGCAGGTTCGCGTAGCGCCCCGACAGCAGCCAGCTGTACAGCAGCAGCGCGAGCCCGACCATGAGCGCCACCTGCAGCGCGAACTGTCCGAGTCCCTGGAGGGCCACCACACCGGCCACGCCGAGGACGTAGACGGCCGATGTCTGCACCGCCACGTAGAGCGCCTCGAAACCCATGATCGACGGCGTGATGATGCGGTTGTTCGTGGCCGTCTGGAAGCTGACGGTCGCGATGGCCTGCGCGAACGCCACGATCGCCATGGTGGTGACCGCCTTGCCGCGCAGCTCGGCAATCTTCCAGAACCCGTCGGTGCCGAACGGCATGGGGTTGTCCCACGCCAGCAGGCCGAAGCCGAACAGCACCGCGAGCACGATCAGCGCGCCCAGGATCAGGGCGTACCGCCGGCGCGCACGGGGCGTGGGCAGGGAACCGGCGTGGCGCTCGAGCGGCGCCCCGTCGGGGGCGAAGGCGCGAAGCGAGGTGATCGGCTCAGCCACGGCGACGCTGCCTCAGCAGAAGCGTGATGAAGACGGCGGCTCCGACGATGCCCAGGATGAGCGACACGGGCACCTCGAACGGCATGATGATCGTGCGACTGACCAGGTCGCACACCGTGACGGTGGCGATGCCGAGCAGACACACCCATGGCAGGTTGCTGCGCAGGTCGTCGCCACGGAACATCGACACGATGTTGGGCACGATCAGCCCCAGGAACGGCAGGTTGCCCACGACGACCGTCACCACGCCGGTCGCGACCGCGATGAGCGCGGTGCCGATCAGGATGATGCGGTTGTAGTTCAGGCCGACGTTCGTGGCGACGTCCTCACCGAGGCCGGCGACCGTGAACCGGTCGGCGGCGATGAAGACCGCCACCACGACCGCGAGCACGATCCAGAGCACCTCGTACTGCCCGCGCAGCACCGACGTGAAGCTGCCGGCGAACCAGACGCCGATGTTCTGCAGCATGTTCGTCTGCAGCGCGATGAACGTCGAGACCGAGCCGACCACGGCGCCGAGCATGATGCCGACGATCGGCACGATCAGCGACGATCGCAGCGACACCCGGCGCAGGAACAGGAAGAACACCATCGTGCCGATGAACGCGGCGACGATCGCCCCGATCATGCGGGGCAGGATGCCCGCCGTCGGCGCCACGATCATGACCGCGAGCAGGCCGAGCCCCGCCCATTCGGTGGTGCCGGTCGTGGTGGGCTCGACGAAGCGGTTCTGGGTCAGCAGCTGCATCACGAGACCGCACATCGCCATGGCCGCTCCCGCGAGCACGAGCGCGACGGTGCGCGGGACGCGCGTGATCTGGAACATCTGCGCGCCGTCCTCGGCGCCCACGACGTCGTAGACACCCGTGAACAGCGACAGGACGAGCAGACCGGCGACGACGGCGATGCCGACGCTCAGCCAGGGGTCGAAGAGCCGGGCGCGCGACCGGGCGCGGGGTTCGGCTGCGGTGATGGTCATGGGTGCCTTCGGGCGACGGGCGGTCTGAGGGAGGTGCGGGTGACGGGGACGGGGCGCTCCGGCCCCGCCACCCGGGATGTCACTTGCCCTCGAGCGCGTCGGCCAGCGCGTTGAAGAACTCGGTGTACGTCTGGATGCCCTCGTTCGTGTACGTGTCGGCGGGCATGTACAGGATGTCGCCCTCCTTCACGGCGGTCACGTCGGCGAGCGCCTCCGAGTTCTCGATGATGTCCGCGGCCGGCTTGTACGCGGGGTCGGCGGCCGCCACGGCGGCGTCGCGATCCATCACGAGGATGAGGTCAGGGTTCGACTCGGCGATCGCCTCGACCGAGATGTCGTCGCCCTGGTGGTCGTCGCTCGCGCCCTCGACCTCGAGGGCGGGCGTCAGCCCGAGCAGGTCGAACACGGGACCGAGCGTGCGGCCCACGCCCGGGGCGATGTAGCCGATCTCACCGCCCGAGGTGTTGACCGCCATGACCGTCTGCGCAGGGTCGTACGCCTCCTTGGCGCGCGCGATGGCGGCCTCGAGGTCGGCCACGAGCTGGTCGGCCTCGCTCTGCTTGCCGAAGATCTCACCCAGCACCGTGACCTGACGCGCCAGCTCGGCGTCGAGCGGCTCACCCTCGCGGGGGTCGAGCTCGAGCACGGTGGCGTCGGGCGCCAGCGAGACGAAGTCGTCGTGGAACTGCGCGAAGCGCTGGCCGTTGATGATCAGGTCCGGCTCGACCGCGACGACGGCCTCGAGGTCGGGCTCGCGGTGGTTGCCGAGGTCGATGATCGCGTCATCCGTCTTGTAGGGGTTGCCCTCGGGCATCAGCGCCACGGCGGCGGCCTTCAGCTCGACCCCCCAGTCGGCGAGCGTCTCGAAGGTGCGGTTGTCGGTCGCGACGACCGACTTCGGCGGCAGCGCGATCGTGTGCGTGCCGTTGTTGTCCTCGACCTCGACCGAGGCGGGGGCGGCGGCGGCCGGCGTCTCGGCGGCGTCGCCTTCGGCGGGCGTCGTGGCGCATCCGGCGAGCGCGAGGGCCGACGCGGCGGCGATGCCGAGCGCGGCGATCGGTCGGAGTGCAGGCATGGGGAGCTCCTGTCTTCAGAGCGCGGTATCAGCCGCGGTCCATCGGTGAGGGATCGGCGGGGCACTCAGCGTGCTGCCGGGTTCAGGTTAGGCGAACCTCACCCGCCAATGGGTAGGCTAGCCTAACTTTCATGACCAACGCGACGACCGGCGTCCCGCAGAGCTTCACGCTCGGGCGCGAGAAGCTCGACCTGAAGTTCCGTTTCGCCCGGCTCGTCGCGCGGGAATGGCTCGCGCCCGATTATGTGCGCGTGCGGCTGGAGGGCGCCGACCTCGTCGATTTCGGCACTCCCGGCCATGACGACCACATCCGGGTCTTCTTCGCCCAGGGGCCCGCCGACACCGTCGACGAGATGCGCGCGTTCCCGAGCCGCGAGCTCACCCCGCTGTACTGGGGAACCTCGAACAGCGCCGACGGCGAGACCGTGGGGTGGCTCGATCTCGAGTTCGCCGTGCACGGCGACGAGGGCGTCGCGGGCGTGTGGGCTGCGAACGCTCCCCTCGGCTCACTGGCCGGCGTCGGCGGTCCCCGCGGCTCGATGAGCGTGCATGGCACGCCAGACGCGTGGCTGCTCGCGGGCGACGAGACGGCCGTGCCGCAGATCCGCCGGTTCGCGGCGCTGATCCCGGATGGCGCGCCTGCGACGATCCTCGTCGAGGTGCAGGACGAGGCGCACGAGGTCGCGATCGACGCCCCGGTGACGGTCGAGTACGTGCACCGCGGCGACGCCGCCGCCGGGACGGCTCTCGCCGCACGGCTCGACGGCATCACGGCCGATGACCGCCCCTCGGGCGACGTGTTCGGCTTCGTCGCCGCCGAGCAGGCGATCGTGAAGACCGGACGCGCACTCCTGTGCGAGCGCTGGGGCCTCGACTCCGACCGCGTCGTGGTGAAGGGCTACTGGAAGCGCGGCGAGGCCGAATACCACGCGCCGCACGGCCCCGGCGCGCGCTGAGCGCGAGAGGCGCTGACATCTCCGGGCGTCCGCCGCAAGGGGGATGCGCGACGCGCCCGAGCGCATGAGGATGGGGACATCTGCCGAGGAGGATCCATGACTCACACC
This sequence comes from Microbacterium sp. NPDC096154, assembly GCF_040302945.1. NCBI lineage: Bacteria > Bacillati > Actinomycetota > Actinomycetes > Micrococcales > Microbacteriaceae > Microbacterium > Microbacterium sp. NPDC096154. The sequence continues at coordinate 37,173 of NZ_JBEOSM010000011.1, read as the reverse complement.
AAGACCCACACGCCGGCCCACGTCGCCGCCAAGAAGCCCGTGTCGGTGCCCGGGCGCATCCTGCTCTCGCTGGTCGGCGTGGTGCAGGTCGGCCTCGCTCTCGCCGCGTTCTCGGACCTGTGGGCGCGCCCCGCCAAGGACGTGCGGCTCACCAAGCCCGCGTGGATCCCGATCATCCTGATCAACTGGATCGGCCCCCTCGCGTACTTCGTCGGCGGCGTCAAGCGCTGATCCGACGCGCCCGCGCATGACAGGCTGGTGGGCATGCGCATCGCACTCACCGGCTCGTCCGGAAAACTCGGATCCGTCGTCGCGCGCGAGCTGCGCGCAGCCGGGCACCGCGTCGTCGGGCTCGACCGCGTGGGCGATCGCGACCGCGACTTCGTCCGCGTCGATCTGACCGACTACGGCCAGGTGGTCGACGCCCTCACCGCCGTCGGCGACACGCACGACGGCTTCGACGCGCTCGTGCACCTCGCCGCGATCCCCGCACCCGGCCTCGCACCCGACGTCGCCACGTTCCACAACAACATGGCGACCACGTTCAACGTGTTCTGGGCGGCCACACGATTGGGCATCGACCGGATCGTCTACGCCTCGAGCGAGACGGTGCTGGGCCTGCCGTTCGACGTGCCTCCCCCCTACGTGCCGGTGGACGAGGACTACCCCGCGCGCCCCGAGTCGGTGTACTCGCTCGTGAAGCACCTCGAGGAGCAGCTGGCGATCGAGCTGGTGCGCTGGAACCCGACCCTCTCGATCACGGGCCTGCGCTTCTCGAACGTGATGTGGCCGGAGGACTACGCCGACTTCCCGTTCGACGCCGATCCGCTCGAGCGCAAGTGGAACCTGTGGGGCTACATCGACGCGCGCGACGGCGCCCAGGCGATCGAGCGCGCCCTCGAGGTGGCGCCGGCCGGTTTCGACCGCTTCATCATCGCGGCGGCCGACACCGTCACGACCCGGCCCAACGCCGAGCTGCTGGCCGAGGTCTTCCCGGATGTGCCCGTGCGCGGCGACATCGACGGCGCTGACGGCCGGCATCCCACCCTGCTGTCGATCGACAAGGCCCGCCGCCTGCTCGGCTACGAGCCGCACCACTCGTGGCGCGACGGTCGCTGAGGCCCCACCCGCAACCCCAGAGAAAGCCGGAATCGAGGAGAGAACCATGAGCCTGTTCCGCACCAAGTCGATCGAGCAGAGCATCGCCGACACCCAAGAGCCCGAGCATCAGCTCAAGAAGAACCTCGGCGTCTTCGACCTGATCCTGTTCGGCATCGGCGTGTGCGTGGGCGCCGGCATCTTCGTGCTCACGGGGCACGCGGCCGCCACGAACGCGGGCCCTGCGATCGCCATCTCGTTCCTCATCGCGGGGGTCGCGTGCGCGCTCGCGGCGCTCTGCTACGCCGAGTTCGCGTCGACCGTTCCGGTCGCCGGCAGCGCGTACACGTTCACCTACGCGACGCTCGGCGAACTGCTCGCATGGATCATCGGCTGGGACCTGGTTCTCGAGTTCACCGTGGGAGCGGCGGCGCTCGCCACCTCCTTCAGCCAGTACCTCGGGGTCGTGCTCGAGAACACATGGTTCGCCATCCCGCCCGCGATCGCCACAGCCGAAGACGGCTTCCTCAACCTGCCGGCGGGTCTGCTCATCCTGGGCCTGACGGCGATCACCGTCGGCGGCATCAAGCTGTCGAGCCGCCTGAACCAGATCGTCACGGGGCTCAAGGTGCTGGTCGTGCTCGTCGTCGTGGTGGTGGGCGCCTTCTTGGTGAAGGTCTCCAACTGGGTGCCGTTCGTGCCGCCGGCCGAGGCGCCCGCGGAGGGCGGGGGCGATGTGTTCCACCTGCCGATCGTGCAGGGCATCTTCGGCCTCGACCCCAGCGTGTACGGCATCGGGGGCGTGTTCGCAGCGGCTGCCATGGTGTTCTTCGCCTTCATCGGCTTCGACGTGGTCGCCACCACCGCCGAGGAGACCCGCAATCCGCAGCGCGACCTGCCGCGCGGCATCCTGGGCGCTCTGGCGATCGTGACCGTGCTCTACATGGCGGTGTCGCTCGTGATCACCGGCATGCAGAACTACCGAGACATCGACCCCGAGGACGGCGCGCCGCTCGCGACCGCTTTCGTGCAGGCCGGCCTGCCGGTGATGGGCGGGCTGATCGCGATCGGCGCGTGCATCGGCCTGATCGTGGTGTCGATGATCCTGCTCATGGGCCAGACGCGCGTCGCCTTCGCGATGGCGCGCGACGGCCTGCTGCCCAAGGCGCTCGCCAAGACGCACCCGCGCTTCGGCACCCCGTACCGCATCACGATCATCACGGGCGTCGTGGTGGCCGTCCTGGCGGCGTTCGTGCCGCTGTCGACGCTCGCCGAGCTGGTCAACATCGGCACCCTCGCCGCGTTCGTCCTGGTCTCGATCGGCGTGATCGTGCTGCGGCGCACGCGCCCCGACCTGCCGCGCGCGTTCCGCGTGCCGTGGGTGCCCGTGCTGCCGATCATCTCAGCCGTGATCTGCTTCTACCTGATGCTCAACCTGACGCTGGACACCTGGATCCGGTTCATCGTGTGGCTCGCGATCGGCGTGGTGGTGTACTTCCTGTACTCCCGCCGCCACAGCCGGCTGGGCGCGGCTGAACGCGCGGGGTCCGACCGCGTCGAGCGCGGCTGACCGCACACGAGAGCAGGCTCGGCGGACACGCCGGGCCTGCTCTCTTGCCCCCCGAGCCGCGAGGCGGCGAGACTGGGGCCGATTCCGGCCACGGATTCATCCATCCACGAAGAAGTCAGGATGCCGCCATGCCCGTGCTGAACCCGTATCTGGTCTTCCGCGACACCGCCCGCGAGGCGATGGAGTTCTACCACTCGGTGTTCGGAGGACAGCTCGAGATCGAGACCTTCGACGACAGCGAGCTCGACCACGACCCGGCGGATGCCGGCCTGGTGCTGCACGCCGTGCTGGAGACGCCCGACGGCATGGTGCTGATGGCGAGCGACACGCCCTCGGGCATGCCGTACGAGGGGCCGGGCGGCTTCTCCGTCTCGATCAGCGGCGACGAGGAGGAGGATCTCAGCGAGTGGTGGGAGGCGCTGTCCGAGGGCGGCACCATCACGATGCCGCTGTCGGAGCCCGAGTGGGGCGGCCTGTTCGGGATGCTCACCGACCGCTTCGGCGTGAAGTGGATGATCTCGATCCTCGATGAGGACGACTTCGACGACGAGGACGACGAAGACGAGGACGAGGACTTCGACGAGGACGACCTCGACGACGTGGTGTGAACCGGCGCTCCCGCCGGGGGCTCAGAACTCCTCGTGGGTCTCCGGGTCGCCGTCCCACAGCCGACCGCGCTCGAGCGCCGAGATGGCCTCGACGTGCTCGTCGTCGAGGGCGAAGCCGAACACATCCGCGTTCTCGCGCTGACGCTCGGGATCGGCCGACTTCGGGATGGGCGTCGCGCCGAGCTGCACGTGCCAGCGCAGCACCACCTGCGTCGGGCTGACCTGGTAGGCCGCGGCCAGGTCGCGGATGAGCGGCTCGGTGAGCAGCTCGCTGCGGCGCGCGAGCGGGCTCCAGCTCTCGGTGCGGATGCCATACTCGGCGTGGAACGCGCGCAGCGCGCCCTGGGGAAAGTAGGGGTGCAGCTCGACCTGGTTCACGGCGGGGGTGACACCGGTCTCGTCGATCAGGCGCCGCAGCATCGACTCGGTGAAGTTCGAGACGCCCACCGAGCGCACCAGGCCCTCTTCGCGCAGGGCGAGCATTCCCTTGAACGTGTCGACGTACTTGTCGACGCGGGGGTTCGGCCAGTGGATCAGCAGCAGGTCGATGCGGCCGAGCCCGAGCGTGGCGTTCGACTCGCGGCCGCTCGCGATCGCCTCGTCGTAGCCGTGGTGGCGGCCCGGGATCTTCGTGGTGACGACCAGCTCGTCGCGGTCGACGCCGCTGCGACGCACGGCCTCGCCGACCTCGCGCTCGTTGCCGTAGTTCACGGCCGTGTCGATCACTCGGTAGCCCGACCTGATGCCCGCCGCGATCGCGGCGATGCCGTCCTCGCCGGTGAGCTTGTACGTGCCGAGGCCCAGCTCGGCGAACGCGGTGCCGTCGTTGAGCGTGACCGCAGGGATGTCGATGGTCGCCATGCGACCGAGCCTAACGGCGTGCACGGGCCGCCTGCGGGGGCTTGACGCAGAACGCCCGGGTCAGCCGCGGGCGACCGCGCCGCAGCGGTCGTCGCCCGGTGCGACGCCCGTGGCCGCGTGCTCGAGCAGTCCGCACAGCAGGTCGCGCTGCTCGGCCGAGAGCCCTCCGAGCAGCTCTCGCTCGGTGGCGCGAACACGTGCGTCGAGGTCGTCGACGGCATCCACCCCGCGGGGCGTCGCGACGATGCGGCGGGCACGGCGGTCGGCCGGGTCCTGGTGCCGCTCGATCAGCCCGGCGCTCTCCAGTTCGTCGAGCACGTACGTCATCACCGTGCGGTCGATGCCGAGCCGGGCCGCCAGTGCCGCCTGCGTCGGGGGCTCCTCGTGCACCGCCGCCGAGAGCACCTGGTAGCTGCGTTCGCCATGGGGCAGGTCGGCGGCGACGGCCGCCACCCGGGCCTTCCACTCGCGCAGCAGCGCGGTGAGCGACCACCCCAGCAGGGAGGGACGAGCGCGGGAGACGGCGGCCATGGCCCCATGGTATCGGAATAGGATGATGCGTAGATGAGTTGTCGGACATACGATCTGGCAGACAACCTATTTGCGAGGAGCACCCGGATGCCCGACTACGGTCAGGACCTGAGCTTCGGCTCGTTCATCACTCCGATCAACGGCGATCCGCACCAGCCCGTCCGGCTGGCACAGGTGTCCGAGCAGGCCGGGCTCGATCTGGTCACGTTCCAGGACCACCCCTATCGGCCGTCGTTCCACGACACGTGGACGCTGCTGACGTGGGTGGCGTCTCGCACCTCGCGCATCACGGTCTCGGGCAACGTTCTCAACCTGCCGTTGCGCCAGCCCGCGGTTCTCGCACGCGCGGCCGCGTCGCTCGACCTTCTCTCGGGCGGGCGCTTCGCACTCGGGCTCGGGGCCGGCGGGTTCTGGGACGCCATCGAGGCCATGGGGGCGAGGAAGCTGACGCCCGGGGAGGGCGTGACCGCCCTGCGCGAGGGCATCGAGATCATCCGCGGCATCTGGGATGCCGGCGAGCGCCGCCCGCTGCGCGTCGACGGCGAGTTCCACCGCGTGCACGGCGCGAAGCGCGGCCCTCAGCCCGCGCACGACATCCCGATCTGGCTCGGCGCGTACAAGCCCCGCATGCTGCGCCTGACGGGCGCGAAGGCCGACGGCTGGCTGCCGTCGCTCGCCTACATGCAGCCGGGCGACCTCCGGCGCGGCAACGCGGTGATCGATGAGGCGGCCGAGAAGGCCGGACGCAGCCCCGCCGAGATCCGCCGGCTGCTGAACATCGCGCCCGGGGGCGACCGGGACCGGTGGACCGACGAGCTCACCCGCTTCGCGCTCGACGACGGCGTCTCGGCATTCATCCTCGCCAGCGACGACCCGGCCGCCCTGCAGTCGTTCGGCGAGGAGATCGCGCCGGCGGTGCGCGAGGCCGTGGCGCGCGAACGCCGCGCTCAGGGAACGGTGGCCGCGTCCGCACGCCGCGGGTCCACCGCGCTCGCGCTGCGCCGCGAGGGCATCGACTACGACGCCGTGCCGGCCTCGCTCGCCGCGAGCGCGGTCGAGCCGGGCGATCGCGGTTACGAGGGGATGCGCCACAACTACCTGCGCTCGGGGCGGCCCGGCGTGATCCTGCTGCCGTCGACGCCCGCGGAGGTCGCCGAGGCGCTCGGCTACGCCCGTGCGCAGGATGTGCCGCTCGGCGTGCGATCCGGGGGTCACGGGGTGAGCGGTCGCTCGACCAACGACGGCGGAGTGGTGATCGACCTGCGGCGCTTCTCGTCCATCGAGCCGATCGACGCGGAGGGCGACCGCGTGCGGATCGGGGCCGGCGCGACGTGGGGCGAGGTGGCGCAGGCCCTGTCGCCCCGCGGCCTGGCGATCAGCTCCGGCGATTACGGCGGGGTGGGCGTCGGCGGGCTCGCCACCACGGGCGGCATCGGCCTGCTGGGCCGCAGCTTCGGGCTCACGATCGACCGCGTCGTCGCAGCGGACGTCGTGACCGCCGACGGCCGGATCGTGCGCGCGAGCGCGGACGAGAACCCTGAGCTGCTGTGGGGTATGCGCGGGGCCGGCGGCAATCTCGGTGTCGTCACGGCGGTCGAGATCGAGGCCATGAGACTCGGGAAGGTCGTCTACTCGCAGATGGTCTTCGACGCGACCGACACGGCGGGTCTGCTCGAGCGGTGGGGCGCCGCGGTCGAGCGGGCGCCTCGCGCTCTGACGAGCTTCCTCATCCTGTCGCCTATCCGGCCAGGGCAGCAGGCCGTCGCGCAGCTGATGACCGTGTACGCGGGCGACGATACGAGCGCGGCGATCACGGCGCTCGAAGCGCTCGCCGACGCGGGCCCTCTGCTGGACCACAAGGCGTATCTCCTGCCCTACGCGGACGTGCTGCGGGCGATCGGCTGGCAGCCCGGCCAGCGCCAGCACACCGGCGGCGGCGACCCGGTCTCGCGCACCGGGCTCGTGGAGCACCTCGATCGCGCCGCCGCGCGGGCGTTCACGGATCTCGCCGGCTCCGGAGCGGCCCACTTCCTTCAGGTGCGGGCGACGGGAGGAGCGGCGCATGACCTGGCGCCCGACGCCACGGCATACCCGCACCGGCATCAGAACTTCCTGCTCACGGCTCTCGGCCGCTCGCACGCCGAGCTCGATCCGCTGTGGGACGGACTGGTCTCCCCGCACACCGATGGGCTCTATCTGTCGTTCGACACCGACCTGCGCCCCGAGCGCATCGATGACGCGTTCGGCCCGAACCTGCCTCGCCTGCGCCAGGTCAAGCGCGCGTGGGATCCGGAGAACGTCTTCCGCGCCAACTTCCCGGTGACGCCGCCGGCGTAGGGGCCGCGGGCGCCGTGCTCGTCACGGCGCTCATATGCTCAGGCCCGTCCGCGCGCGTCGCGCACAGCGTCGAGCAGGGCGTCGGCGACCTCGCGCTTCGACCCGGTGGCCGTCGCGATCACCGTGTCGTCCGCGCCGATGATCGACACGGTGTTGTCGGGACGCTCGAAGCCGGCCTGCCACCCCACCTCGTTGACGGCGAGCAGGTCGGCACCCTTGCGGCGGCGCTTGCGGATGCCGCGCTCGACCACGCTCTCGTCTGCGGTGGGCATCTCGGCCGCGAAGCCCACGATCAGCTGTCCGGGCCGGCGTGCGGCGGCGAGGCCCGCGAGGATGTCGTCGTTCTCGACCAGCTCGAGCACGGGCGCACCGTCCTCCTTGGCGAGCTTGTGGTCGGACACCGACGCGACGCGGTAGTCGGCGACCGCGGCGGTCATGATCACCACATCCGCCTCGTGCGCGAGAGCGTCCATCCGCTCCCCCAGCTCGGCCGCCGTGCCGGCCCGCTCGATCCGGATGCCCGGATGCGCGCTCACCTGCCCCAGCACGCCCTCGTCGATGTGCGCCGCCACCAGGGTCACGGCGGCACCGCGGTCGGCTGCGGCGAGTGCGACCGCCACACCTTGGCGTCCGCTCGATCGGTTGCCGATGTAGCGCACGGGGTCGATCGGCTCGCGTGTGCCCCCCGCCGAGATCGCGATGCGCACGCCGGCCAGGTCGCGTCCCGCGACCATCGCCCGCGTGACCTCGGCATGGATCGCCTCGGGCTCGCTCATCCGTCCGGGCCCGCTGTCGTCTCCCGTGAGCTGTCCGCTGTCGGGGCCGATCAGCCGCACGCCGCGCTGGCGCAGTGTCGCGACATTCGCCTGCGTGGCGGGGTGCTGCCACATCTCGGTGTGCATGGCGGGGGCGATCAGCACCGGCGCGCGCGTGGCGAGCAGGGTCGTCCCGAGCAGGTCGCCCGCCAGGCCCGCCGCCATCTTCGCGATCGTGTTCGCCGTGGCGGGGGCGATCACGACGAGGTCGGCCTCCTGCCCCAGGGCGACGTGCCGTACGCGTGCCACGTCGTCGTGCACCGAGGTCGTGACGGGATGCCGGCTGATGGCCTCCCACGTGGGGGCGCCCACGAAGCGCAGCGCATCGTCGGTGGGCACCACGTGCACGTCGTGCCCGTCCTTCACCAGCAGCCGCACGAGCTGCACCGCCTTGTACGCGGCGATGCCGCCCGTCACGCCCACGACGATGTTCACGCGCCGATTCTCCCATCTCTCCCCTCCCCCGGCCCTCCCCGCGAGCTTCCCGCACATGTCTCGCCCCGCTCGAGACGCGCGAGCAGCGCGCCAGCCCGACCTCGTGCGGGACGCGCGAGCAGCGCGCCATGAGAACGCGTGCGAGACACTATGAGCAATGTGCACCGTCATCGTCCGCGTTCCTGAGCCCGGCTCATCCGATCCCGTGCGCCTGCTGGCGGTGCGCGACGAGGATCCCCACCGTCCGTGGAATCCACTGGGCGAGTGGTGGCCCGATCGTCCGGGCGTCGTGGGCGTGCAGGATCGCCTTGCGGGCGGCGCCTGGCTCGCGACCCAGGGCGACCGGCTCGCGGTGCTGCTCAACCGGGCGGGCCATCCGGCCGACGTGCGAGCTGAGGAGCTCGAGTCGCGCGGCGGCATCGTGCTCGCCGCGGTGGACGGCGCGTCGCCTGACGGCACTCCCCGCACGCTGGGTTTCAACCTGGTCGAGGTCGCGGGCCCGAGCGTGACGGTGACGACGTGGGACGGTGCGGAGCTGCGCCGAACGTCCCTGGCTCCCGGCACGCACATGCTCGCCCACGATGACGTCGACGATCCGGCCACGCCGCGCATCGCCGCGTGGCATCGGGCGTTCCAGGACGCGCCGGCCGACGGTCCCGACGACGGCTGGTGGGGCGCGTGGCTCGACGTGCTCGCCGAGAGCGGCAGGATGTCGCCCTCCGACGACCGCGCGATCGTGCGCGACAACCATGCCCACGGCTACCCGACGCTTTCGCTGCTCGCGTGCGTGGCGAGCATCCGGCCCGGGCGGGCCACGGTGCGCTACGCGGAGCTCGACCGTCCGGGCAGCTGGAACCCGCTCACCTTCCACTGAGCCGGCACCCCGTCGCGCGCTTACCCTGGATGGACGTCCGAGTTCTCCGGAGGTGCCCATGTCCGATCCGCGGCATGCCGCGCAGCGATACCGCCTGGAACGCGACGGCGCAGCCGAGGCCGACGATCAGCGGGCCACCACGTGGTCGACGCCCGAGGAGCGGGCGGCCGTCGTGGAGCAGGCGATCCAGCACGCCATGCGGCGGGGCGAGTTCGACGATCTTCCGGGCGCGGGGAAGCCCCTGACGGGACTGGGACGCGGGCACGACCCCGACTGGTGGATCCGCCAGAAGATCGAGCGCGAGAACCTACGCGGTCTCGGCCCGCCCGCGCTCGCACTGCGGGTCGAGGACGCCGAGATGCACGACCGTCTCGATCGTCTGACGCGCGAGGAAGACGTGCGCGCGACGCTCGACGACTTCAACGCGCGCGTGAAGCACGCCCGCATGCAGCTGCTCGGCGGGCCGCCGGTGGTCACCGCGCTGCGCGACGTCGACGACGAGGTCGCCGCGTGGCGCCAACGCCGCGAGCAGCGCGCCGAGGCCGCCCGCGCCGCCGCGGAGGCCGAGCGTCCGCCGCGCCGACGACGGCGGTTCTGGCGCCGCGAGCGCTGAGCGTACCTACTCCCCCGGGGGCTCTTCCGCGAGCGCGTACTCGGTGCCGTCGCGGCGCCGTTCGACGATGCCGAAGTCGACGAGATACCTCCGCAGCACCGCGGTGTCGTCCGAGAACGCGCGCAGTCTCTCGTTCATGCCGCGCTCGCTCACGACCTCATCGGGAGCGAGCGCGCGCTCTGCCACCCAGCGCAGCAGACTCTCGCGCTCGGCGAGATTCGCCGGGTACTGCAGGATGCGCCCGTCGCGCAGGAACCGCTCCACACCGGTGGCCCTGCGCGCCGGCTCGCGGCGCAGCGCGCGCTCGAACACCGTGTCGACCAGCGCGAGCGATCCGTCATCCTGCTCGGCGATGACGCCCGCCCGGCGCAGGCTGTCGACGATGTGGCGGCGGCGGGAAGGCGGCCGTGTCGCGAGGAACGGCGTCGGGTCCTCCCCCAGGATCAGCAGCCCGATCACCTGACGGCTGTCCGGGTTCGCGAGCGCGGCGATGATCGGACGCCAGTCGGGATCTCCGGGCAGCGTCATCGCGCCGCCCCGGCCCCCTGGCTCTCCGCGAGCCACTGGTCGAACGTCTGCGTGCCGAGACGAGCGCCTTCTCGCGGCAGGATCGTGCCGTCGCGGAGGCCGCGCCCCATCCTGCCCGGGAGCGGCAACGACAGCACCGGCCGTCGGGACCCCGAGGCACGCACGAAGCGGCGCACCAGGTCGGGCATGCTCTCCTGGCGCGGCCCGGCCAGGTCGGCCACCAGACCGCGGGGCGCGCCGGTCGCGAGCGCGACCACCTCGGCGGCGACCTCGGCTGCCGCGACGGGCTGCGATCGCATCTGCGGCACGAGATGCACCCCGAGCATCCGGCCCGTCTGGGCGGTCTGGGCCGCGAACTCGTGGAACTGCGTCGCGCGCAGCATCGTCCAGCCGGTGCCCGACGCCGTCACGAGGCGCTCCTGCAGCGCCTTGCCGGCGTAGTAGCCGTCGTCGATGGCGAGGGCGCCCACGATCGACACGGCGACGTGGTGGCGAACGCCGGCGGTGATCTCGGCCCGGATCAGGTTCTCGGTCACCGCGCGGAAGAACCGCGTCGACTCCTTGGCCGAGAGCGTCTGGACCGAGGCGACGTCGACCACCGCGTCGCAGCCCGCCAGCGCCGCCGTCAGGCTCTCGCCGCCCTCGCGCAGGTCCACGCCGCGAGAGCGGCTGAGGACGACCGGCTCGTGCCCGCCTTCACGAGCGAGGCGCACCACATGGCGGCCGAGCACACCCGTGCCTCCGGCGACGGCGATCCTCATCGGTGCGCTCCCACTCTCGATCCAGCCCGACGCCACGACACTATCGGGGCCGGCGACGGAATCGGGGCCGGCGAGGGGAGCACGACGAACGACTCATCGCAACCCCCTCAACGCGGAGGCCGCGATGACGGAGCCTGTCGGCATGAGCAATCGAGACGACGCCAAGAAGCCCCTCGACCACCTGCCCCCGCAGGACGAGCGCGACGCGGACGAGATCGAGCAGCCCTCGTACCCCGGCGCCGACGCGCCGGCCGGCGGCTCGCCCGTCTCGCCTGAGACGGCGAAGGAACCCGACGAGCCGGGCCGCCACGGCCTGGCGCGCCCGCCGCAGCAGGGGGCGTGACGCGCTACCCCGGCGTCGGCACGGCGTCGGCACGGCGTCGGCACGGCGTCGATCGAGCGCATCCGCGGAGTCGGCGGCGGCCGGAGCGGCCACGATCAGGGCGGCCATCACCGCCGAGGCGCGAGGCTCGCGACGATGACCTGCGGAGGAGCCTCACCGCCTTTCCGGAACGAACCGCGATCAGTATGTAGGGCAGTCCGCGCACCGCCCGAAGACCTCGAGCACGTGGCGGGTGACGGTGAACCGATGCTCAGTGGCCGCGTCGCGGATCCACGCCTCGTCGGGCGCATCGAGTTCGAAGGCTCTGCCGCAGGCCTCACAGACGAGGTGATGGTGGTGGACGCCGGGCGCCTCGCAGGCACGGAAGAGACGTCCACCCGGCCCGGGGATCGTGTCGGCGCGCCCGTCCTCGGCGAGAGCGTTGAGCTGCCGGTAGACGGTGGCGAGCCCGACCGCGTTGCCGCCCGCGGCGAGCCGCTCGTGCAGCTCGCCCGCCGACACGAAGCCGGGCGCCTGCCGCAGCGCTCGCCGCACCGCCTCCTTCTGCGCGGTCCTGCGCTCATCACCCGTCATGGCGGCCTCCTCATTCCGCGTGGTCGGGGCTGTGCCGCCATACGGGGAACGGGTCCTCGTAGCGCACCCACGCCTTGGGACCGGCCGCGAGCTCGATGTCGCTGAGCGCGGCCAGATCGAGCGCGGCCCGGAGGGCCGCATGATCCAAGTCCAGCCCGATGAATGCGAGGTCCTGCCCCCAGGCCAGCATCTCCTCGTCGTCGCTCAGGTCCGCGTCGGATCCAGCCGGCTCGAGCGAGATGGCGTGGCCGGCGTGGCTCCACAGCGCCGTCACCTCCGGGCGGGTGGCGAGCCGGCAGAAGCCGGCGGAGCGGACGACCGTGCCGAACTCGCCGCGTTCGATCCGCTCGTCGAGCAGGTGCTTGAACCGGAGCGGGTGCAGGGGACGGATGTTCTCGTACCGGAAAGCGCTCACCCGGGGGTCGGTCATGTGCGGATCGAACTCTCCGTTGAGCAGGCTGATCCATCCCGGCCGCTCCTGCTCGGCGTCGTAGTCGCTCCTCGGCTGCGTCGGCTCGACGGGACCGCGGTGCAGACGCAAGCGGGCGTGCGGGCTGAGGTGGCAGACCAGGGCCATGACGGCGGAGAGCGCGTGGGTGTCGAGTCGCTCCCAGCTCACGAGCACGATCGTCGACGCGTACTCCAGCTGGGCGACAGTGCGCATCGCATGCGCGCCGTCCGCCGCGCGCGGCGGACGGCGCCCGGCGCGGGGGCACACGCCGGCGCCGAGGTCCGCCAGCAGGTGCGCGGCGTCGACGATGCAGAGGATGCCGGTCAGGCGCGTCGCGTCGTCCTCCGCGAACGCGCCGATGATCTCCGCGACAGGCGCGTCGTCGGGGAACTCTACGACCACTCCGTCGTCTCGCGCGTTCCAGCGCGCGAGCGCCAGGGACTCGGCGATGGGATCCTCCGCCCTGCGCAGCCGCTGCGCAGGGACGAACGCGCGGCCGCTGCCGACCGCGAGGCGCTTCGCGTGCCGCAGGCGCTCCGCACCGCAGGTCCCTACGACCGCCACCACATCCGTCTGATCCATCAGCTCCCCCTTCACGCGTGCGTCATCGCGACACACATGGTCTAATGATAACCATTATCAATAGGAGGTAACTGTGAAGGTACGAGCATCCATCAAGTCGCTCAAGAACCAGCCCGGCGCGCAAGTGGTGCGCCGCCGGGGACGGGTCTACGTCATCAACAAGCTCAACCCGCGCTTCAAGGGGCGCCAGGGCTGACATCGCGACCATGGCCGCGCGACCCCGCGTCGCGGGATCGCGCGGCCATGCTCTTCAGTCCCCCGGCTCGGACGACTCCCCCGGCTCCGCCTGTTCCGTGCGGGCGACACGGCGACGCCTGCGCAGGTTGACGATCGCGAGGACGACCGCGGCCAGCAGCAGCGCGACCGCGACGACCAGCACCCACGGCACAGCCCAGACCACGATCGTGCGGGTCGTGATCTCGGCGAGCTCGGTGACATCCTGTCCCGTCGACTGCACGCCGGCGACCTCGACCGTCACCCACAGCGGGCCGATCGGCGGCACCTCGTCGACGGTCACGGAGGCCGCCTGGGCTCCCTCGGGGAGGATCTCCTCGATGCCCTCGACGGGGGCGGTGGCGGACCACCACCCGAAGATCCCGTCGACGCGCACCAGCGCGTCAGGACTGAGACGCACGTTTCCCGTGTTCTCCAGCGTCGCGTCGACGTGGAGAGGGGCTGCGGCGAAGGGGGAAAGCCGGGTGTCGTGCCGGCCCGCCAGGCTGTCGACCTCGAGCCCCGCCTCGACGGGGCCCGCGACACGCAGGTGGATGCGGGCACCGACCCGGTACTGCATCGACGCGCCGGAGCCCTCCACGGCTTCGCTCACCGCGACGATGCCGCCGGCGTGATCGCCGGGCTCGGCATCCGCAGGGACGGCGATCGCGAACGGCACGACCACGTTCTCCCGAGGCGGCACGGTGACCTCCGTGCTGTGCAGCGTGAGCCAGGCGCCGACACGGCGACCCCGCTCATCCGGAGTGAGCACCTCGAACGCGTTCTCGACGGTCTGCACGGCATCCTGCGCATAGAGCTCGACCGTGATCGGCTCCTCGCCGAAGTTGCGGACGGCGACGTGATCCTCATAGGTGTCGCCGGCCTCGACGACGTAGTCGAAGCTCGACCGCCCATCGGGCCCCTCGGCGTTCGCGGGAGCGACGGCCCATGCCTCCGGGCCCTCCGGCTCGGCCACCTCCTCGATCGCACCGGCGGCCGCTGGGGCGAGACCGGTCGCGACGTGCGTCGCGGCACCCGCCGCCGATGGCAGGAGGGCAGAGCTCAGGATCGCGGCGGTCACGGCGACGTGAGAGATTGCGGTGCGAAAGAGGGACATCGCGGGGGTGCTCCTGACGTGCGCGTCGGGTGCCAGCGGCCCGGAGGCTCGCTGACACCCGACGACGGTGTTGATGGACGTGCTCAGATGACGGTGCTCAGATGACGGTGCTCAGATGACGGTGATCAGCACGACACCCGCGTAGTCGCCCACCTGCGTGGTGGTCGGCGCCTCGATGTGCAGATCGGCGCCGAGCACCGCGGTACCCGTGGACGAGCCCGCCGCGGCCGAGCCCAGCACGCTCCAGCCGCTGATGCCGCTGCCCTCGATGAAGCCCGTGCTCACGGACGGGCCCGCAGCGACCTGCTGCCCGTCGGAGGCACTGACGACCTTGGGGGTCCAGCCGAGGTACTTGCCGCTGAGCACGGCGCCGTCGACGGTGCCGAGCTCACGCACACGACCCGAGGCGGACCAGCCAGGGCTGCCCGCACGCGTGTCGGCGACGGTGATGCCGCCGATCGCGCCGTCCGAGACGTAGCGGTCGGCCTGCGGGTTCAGCTTCAGGTCGCTCAGCTCGCTGCGCTTGCTGTCCGCGGCGACGCTGATGACCAGCGCACCCTCGGTGTCCTTCAGGCTGACCGCGATCTCCGGCCCCACACCCGGGGTGCTCCCGTGGTCGTCCACGTGGATCTGGACCGGGTCGCTCTCGGCGATCGCGTTGTGGTCGTGGTCGTACACGACGGCCTTCACCTGCTGCTCGCCGGTCACGACGAAGCCGTAGGAGTCGGTGTAGGCGCCGTCAACGGCGGTCCACTCGGCGTCAGCGCTCGCTCGCGTGAACCAGTGGAAGTGGTCCGACACCGGCTCGGGCGACTGCACCGCCGTGAGCGACGCGACATTGCCCGTGTGGTAGTGCGCCGCGACTCCGCTGATGCTGAGGCTCGTGGCGCCAGGCTCGGGCTCGGCGTCCTGCGGCAGGTCCTCGCCGACGAAGAACGTGTACGTCTGCGGGCCGGCGATCTTCTCGACGCCGCCGTCGCTGAACGTCGACGTCACGTCGAACGTGTACTCACCCTCGGCGGTGAAGCCCCAGTTGAGGTGCTCGTGGTTGGCCGTACTCGTGAACGACCAGTCGTCCTTGGCGCTGTTCAGCCACTCCACGGGCCCCTCGTCGCCGTTCTGCCACGCCGCGAAGGTGCCGGGGCCCTCGAAGTCGGTGATCGTGTGCGTGACTTCGATGGATCCCGCCGGGTAGTCGGCCGTGTCGTATCCGAAGCCCAGGAACACCTGGCCGGGCTGGTTGGTCTGCGGCAGCAGGTAGTAGCTCGCGCCCGACTCGATGCCGAGCACGGAGGCGACCGATGCGCCGGCCGTGCGGGACGCGACCGAGGGCTTGCCCTGGATCACGAACTCCTCGGGTGCGTGCGTGCCGAACTCGTCGGAGTGGATCGCGAGCGCGGGCTCGCCGGCGGCGTCCTTCTCGATGTAGAACGCGTCCGCATGCCCCTGCGACAGGACATTCCGATCGTCATAGGGGCCCGCCGCGTGCGCGGCCGTGGCTCCCAGCAGGGAGGCGGCCAGGGCAAGCCCGACCCCCGTGGCCACGGCAGGGCGCGGCCTGGTCAACAGCGATGTCATGGTGCGACATCCTTTCTTCTTGGTGGTGACGTACTTCTCGGTTCGTGGGGTGGCTCACACCACGCGGCGCTCGGGGCGCCGCGGGGCGAGCGCGGAGGCGCCCAGCAGCGCCAGGCCGACGAGCATGGCGATCCCGGCGACGCTCATCAGGTCGTCGGCGAGGTTCGAGTCCGCGAATCCGGTCTGGGCGAGCGACGGCGCGCAATCCGCTCCATCCGCGGTCGGGGCGGCCTGCGTGGTGACGGTCTGCTGCCGGGCGGCCGAGCTCGCGTCGCCCGGGCCGACGAAGAACGTCAGCGTCGACGTCGCGCTCACACGCTGTCCGCCGATCGTGCCCGCGAACGTCAGATCCGCGTAGTAGGCCCCGGGCTGAGTGAACGCCCAGATGCCGTGCACGTGCACGCCGGAGGCACCCACCTCGATGCTGGTGCTGCGCGGGAAACCGCTGACGGTCCCGAAGTAGCGCTCCCCCATCTGGCCCCACGAGTCGACCGAGTACACCGCCAGCTCGCCGGGCCCTTCGAGGCCGTCGAGGGTGAGCGTCACCGGACCGGCGGCGTTGCCGGCGATCGAGGGGTGCTGGGTGTTCCAGCCGAGCCACGGCACCCCCTGCTGCTGCGTCAGCGGGATCTGCCACACCGTGCCCGAGCCGAGGAAGTCGAACGCCCCACCAGGCGCCTGCGCCGAGGCATCGTCGGTCAGGTGGAACACCAGCGTGCTCGGATCCACCCACTGCGCGGGCGACGTGCGGTCGTCCTTGACGAGCGCCCGCAGGCCCGAGCCGTCTGCGACGGGCCCGAAGTCGTAGTGCCCCGAGGTGACGACATCGACACTGCCGGTCTCGACGGTCGTGGTCGCCGCCGGCGCGGCGACGCACTGCGCGGCGGCCGCGGCGGGCGCGGCGACGACCTGCAGCTCGCTCCAGCCGACGAGGGAGCCCGTGCGGTCGCGCACGACCAGACGGTGGCTGCCGAGCTCGGCGTCCGGCGGCACGGCGACCGCGAACGTCCCGGCGTCGTTCACCTGCTTCCACCCGAGGTCGGTCGGGGTCGAGAGCAGCCAGGCGGACACCCAGTGCGAGGCATGGGCGGTCGGCACGGTGACCGTGATCTGCCCGCCGGGCGCGACGCTCTCAGCCGACAGCCTGACATCGCCGCGCGACCCCTCGGTGAGAGATGCCGGATCGGACGCGGGCAGTGCTTCGGAGGGCGCGATGGTCGGGTCGATCGCGATCGGATCCCGATCGGCCGGCGCCGAGGGGGCGGGCACACTGGGCGAAGGGGCGGGAGCCGACGGAGTCGGCGTCGTCGGCGAAGAGGCCGTGGGGCTCGGCGTCGGAGTCTCCGTGGCGCCCGGCGTGGGCACGGGTGTCGCCGACCAGCTGGAGGTGGGCGCCGGCGACGGAGACGCGTCGGCCGTCCCGACCTGGAACGTGTACGTCTGCGGCTGCGATCGCGCCACGCCGCCGCCGACGCGGTCGGCCTCCGCGACGAACGTGAAGACGTACGTCCCGGCCGCGGTGAAGACCCAGTTCGCGTGCGTGTGCGCGCCGACGTTCTCCGTGATCGTGCGCAGGCTCGTCTCCGTGGAGCTGAGCACGCGGCGCGGCCCCTCGACGTCGTTCACGTACAGCTCGACGCGCCCCGGCCCCGTCACATCCTGAAGCGCGATCCGCACGACCTCGCCCGTGAACTCGCCCCGCGGCAGGCTCTCGGTCTCCCACCCGGCCCACAGCACACCCGGCTGATACGTCTGCGGGATCTTCCAGATGGGCGTCCCCGGCTCACCGAGGAACGAGAACTCCGGCAGGTCGGGCGCCGTGTCCTTCAGCGCATCCGTCACGTGGAACAGCACGCTCTGCGGGTCGAGCACCTGGCCTGAGCCCGAATCGAGGTCGGCGCGCGTCTTCAGGACGAGCGATCCGTCGTCGTAGCGCACGCTCAGCGCGTCGGTGTGCTGCTTGTCGAGCACCAGGCGGTTCTCGGTGGCATGGGCCGCGGCCAGACCCGTGACCGACGACAGCAGCACGCAGGCTGCCCCCACCAGCGCGAGGAAGCGCCGGCGAGAAGCGGAACGGAGGGATGGGCGACTCACCACGGACATGCACGGGTCTCTCTAGTCATCGATCGGACGCACACGATTGCCAGGGAACGCAAACGTTATTGATAATGATTATCAGTTGCAGCCGCCGTAAGCAAGTCCCCGAGCGCGGCCCACTCGCTCAGCCGACGGTGCCTCTCGAGGCGCCGCACCCCCTCCTGCACGCCGACGGCATTCGAGCCCACGGGGCGCAGGACCGCCTGCAGGCGCGCGTGCACCTGCGCCTGGTCCAGTCGCAGTCCGATCGCGACGAGCCCGCGCTGCCGGCACGCAGTCGAGCTTGTTGACGACGACGAGCGTCGCCGCCGCGAACCGCGCGGGAGCGACCGCGCCGGTGTCGACGGCTCGCTCATGCTCGCGCGCGTCGACCACGTCGATGAGGCCGCCCGGGCGCACCCGCTCCACGCCGCTGAATCGGATGAGACGCGCCAGGGCCAGCGGGTCGGCGGCCCCGCTGGCCTCCACGAGAACCGCATCCAGGCCCAGCCGGGGGTCCGTGAGCCGCGCGAGAGCATCGTCGAGGCCCCCCGCATCCGGCAGGCAGCAGATGCATCCGCCCGCGATCGACGCGGCCTCGTCGATCTGCCCGGTCACGAGCGCGGCGTCGACATTGATCTCCCCGAAGTCGTTCACGACGACCCCGAGGCGCGCTCCGGGCCGGGCCAGGAGGTGATTCAGCAGCGTCGTCTTCCCCGCCCCGAGGTAACCGGTCACGCCGATCACCGGAATCCGTTCCGCGCGCATGAACCGCCTCCCCTCGAGCGCGGCCTGCCGCATTTGCCGAATCGCCACATCCAGATGATAATGATTCTCATTAGACCTCGGTGGCCGACCTCTGCGTGCCCCGACCGCCCGGGGCCGGCACAGGTGGGGACCTTCGCCGGGGAGCGGCCGCTCCGCCCTGCTGTCGGGGTCGGACGGAGCGGCCGCACGTTCCGCACATCCGTCCGGGCCCACGCGCCCGGCGGCCCGACACCGAAAGCCGCGATGATCCGATCCGCCCTCACGTCCACCCGTGGTGGGATGTCCCCGCGTGCGCGCAGAGCCGCGACCGCGGCCGCGGCCGCGGCCGCGGCCCTGCTCCTCGCGGGCTGTGCCACCAAGCCGCTGCTGCCCGCGCACTCCCACGGCGTCCGCGTTGTGACCACGACCGGCATCCTGCGCGACCTCGTCGAGAACGTGGGAGGGGATCGCATCGACGTCGTTTCGCTCGTGCCGGACAACGGCGATCCCCACACCTACGAGCCGACGCTGCGCGACGCGCGCAACGTCGCGTACGCCGACGTCGCCTTCTCGAACTACGCGATGCTCGAGGAGCAGGCGGTCATCAAGACGCTCGATGCGAACCTGCGCGACGACGCGGTCAGCGTGTCGCTCGCGGAGGAAGCCGTGAAGTACGCGGCCGAGATCATCCCGCTCGTCGAGAACGTCAACCTCGACACCGTCTGGCTCGGCCTCCGCGCGCACGGCGACGGAGCCCGCCACGGCGCGACGCGCACGTCCGAGGTGATGCTGTCCGCCACCTCCGCGACAGGTCCAGGCGACGTGTACGCCTACCTCACCGGCTCGTTCGGCGACACCGACGTCTACTTCGACTCGTCCGACGGGTTCGATGCAGCCAACGGCTACCGCGACGACACGATGTCGCTGCCCGCGGATGCGCACACGCACCTCTCCTGGGCGTTCACCGAGCCGGGCGTGTACACGCTCACCCTGCGAGCGCAGCTCCAGGTCGCCGAGACCGAGCGGCCGATCGACCTCTCGGAAGCGACCTTCACCTTCGCCGTCGGCGTCGACCCGTCGGATGCCGCGAGGCAGCAGGGCATCGCCGACGCGGTGATCCTCGACGAGGGACACGCGGATCTCACGGCGAACGTCGATGAAGACCGCCTCGAGGTGCGTTTCGACCCCGAGGGCGGGGGCGAGCACACGCAGCACGCGTACGCCGCCGACGAGGTCGTGATCGACGTTCCGGCGAGGGCGCTCGCCGAGATCCCGGGCGGCACACAGTTCTCCTTCCTCGGGCGAGCGGGCCAGCCGGTGTACCAGCTCGCGCAGGCCGTGCTCGGCAAGCACGTGCACGGGGAGATCGATCCTCATCTCTGGCAGAACGTGCGCAACGCCATGGCGTACGTGCAGCTGATCCGAGACACGCTGATCGCCGCCGACCCCGACGGCGCGCGGGACTACGCGGCGGGCGCCGCGGCCTACCTGGCCGAGCTCGAGGACACCGACACGTATGTGCGCGACACGCTCGCCGCGATCCCCGAGGAGGATCGCCGCCTGGTGACCACGCACGACGCGTTCGGCTATCTCGCCGACGCCTACGGCCTCGACGTCGCCGGCTTCGTCACCCCGAACCCGTCGGCCGAGGAGTCGCTGTCGGATCGGAAGAAGCTCACCGAGACGCTGCGCACGCTGCGAATCCCGGCGGTGTTCCTCGAGCCGAACCTCGCGGCTCGCTCCTCGACGCTCACGCAGGTCGCCGAGGAGCAGGGCATCGCCGTCTGCCCGATCTACGGCGACACGTTCGACTCCGCCGTGACGGGCTACGTCCAGATGATGCGCGCCAACGCCGACTCGCTCCGCGACTGCCTGACCGAGACCGACCCCCGATGAACGCCCCGACGACCGAGGAGCACCGCCCCGATGACCCGCCCACCGCGATCCCGCCGCGCCATGGCAGCCGCTGCGCTGACAGCCGCCCTCCTGCTCACACCCTCCGCCGCGTTCGGCGCGACCGACGAGCCCGATCTGGACCAGACGCTCGACGAGCTGGAGGTCGTGCACGGCCAGCGCGTGCTCGACGTCGGGCACGTGGACATGGGGCCGAAGTTCGACGACGGCGCCTGGCGCTTCCTCATCCACGACGACGTCGCGCGCGCCGATGCGGACGCCACCAGCGTCTGGCGCTACCCCGACGAGACCGTGCTCCATGTCATCGACTCCGCGCGACTGACCGTGCCGGATGATCCGGCCTACGCCTTCATCGGCGCCGACGCGGGCAGCGAGGTGTACGTCGTGCCGCAGACCCAGAATCCAGATGTCGTCTGGCTGGGATGGAACACGCAGGACCCCGAGGTCATGCAGACGATCGACCGCGGCATCACCCTGTCACTCACGGGCGTGCAGGGACCCGGCGTCGTGACGACGTACCTGCAGTCCGGCTCGTTCGGCGACCCGCAGCTGCTGTGGGACTCCCGCGTGACGGAGCCGCAGCCGGTCTGGGTCGATGTGAACACGCACACCCACGCGAACTGGGTGTTCACCGAGCCGGGCGTCTACCTGCTCGAGCTCACCGCCGAGGCCGATCTCATCGACGGCAGCCACGTCTCCGACGCGCAGCGGATCCGGTTCGCGGTCGGCAGCGCGACGTCGCCCGATGACGCGCTCGCCGAGAGCTGGAGCGGCCAGACCGCACAGGATGCGCCGTCCGCCGGGGCCGAAGCCGGCAGCGATACCGGCCACGGCACGGGGGACGTGTCGCAGGATGCGCTCGGCCCGGTGGCGATCGTCGCCATCGTCGTCGCATCCGCCGCCATCGTGGTCGTCGTGGTGGCGCTGGTGCGCGGCAGCCGCCTTCGGCGGCGCGTGCTCGCAGAGCGCACCGCCGGGAGCCGCGATATCCGCGAGGCCCCGGGCGGAGGCGGCGAATGACCCCGTCCGAGATCGCGCTGCGGGTGGAGGACGTCGCGGTCGATCTCGGCGGCCGGCGCGTGCTGCACGACGTCGAACTCACAGTCGACCGCGGCGAGCTCGTGGCGCTGATCGGCCCGAACGGCGCCGGCAAGACCACGCTGCTGCGCACGATCCTGGGGCTGCAGGCCGCCGCGCGCGGCCGGCTGCTCGTGGAGGGACGCCCCGCCCGGCCGGGCCGCGTGCCCGTCGGCTACGTGCCCCAGCGCCACGAGTTCGCGTGGGACTTCCCGATCTCGGTCGCGAACGTGATCGCGACGGGTCTGACGGGCCGGCTCGGGCTCCTCCGCCGTCCCGGCGCCGCGCACTGGGAGGCCGTCGCCGACGCGCTCGACCGAGTGCGGATGACGACGCTCGCCGATCGCCCCGTCGGGCAGCTGTCGGGCGGGCAGCGCCAGCGCGTCCTGGTCGCACGGGCCCTCGCCCTGCGCCCGTCGGTGCTGCTGCTGGACGAGCCGTTCACCGGCCTCGACATCCCGACGCAGGAGCTGCTGTCCGCCCTGTTCGCCGACCTCGCCCACGAAGGACGCGCCGTGCTGATGACCACCCACGACCTGCTGAACGCGGCCGACTCCGCAGACCGCATGGTGCTGCTGAACCGCACCGTGATCGCCGACGGCACCCCGGCCGAGCTCGTCGCCGATCCGTCGCCCTGGATGACCGCGTTCGGCGTCGGCGCCGACTCTGCGCTCGTGCGCATGATGACGGCGGTGGCCCGATGAACCCGCTGGACTTCCTCGCCGACCTGCTGAATCCCGACCTGGCCTTCCTCCCCAAGGCGCTCGCGGTCGCGGTGATGTCGTCGATCGTGTGCGGCGTGGTCGGCAGCTACGTCGTGCTGCGCGGCATGGCTTTCATCGGCGACACCGTCGCGCACGCGGTGTTCCCCGGCCTGGCCGTGGCGTTCGTCGTCTCGGGCAACCTCGTCCTCGGGGGCACGGTCGCGGGGATCGCGACGGCGATCCTGATCGCCGTGTTCTCGCAGAACCGGCGGCTGAAGGAGGACTCGATCATCGGCGTGTTCTTCGTCGCCGCCTTCGCCCTCAGCATCGTGATCATCTCGCAGGCCCCCGGGTACGCCGGCTCCCTGCAGCAGTTCCTGTTCGGCGCGATCACGGGCATCCCCGACTCCGACGTGATCGTCGTCGCGGCGACCGGCCTTGTCGTCATCGCGGCCGTGCTGGGCCTGCACAAGGAGTTCGTCACGATCTCTCTGGACCGCGAGTCGGCGCGCGCGCTCGGCGTGCCGGTGTTCTGGCTCGACCTGGTGCTGTACGTGCTGGTGACGCTGGCCGTCGTGATCTCCGTGCAGACGATCGGCAACATCCTCGTGCTGGCGCTGCTGATCACGCCCGCCGCGACCGCGCGGCTGCTCACGGATCGGCTCGGCGTGATGATGGCGCTCGCCCCGGCGATCGGCGGCCTGGCCGCGCTGGTCGGTCTCTACGTGTCGTGGTCCTGGGATCTGCCCACCGGCGGCACCATCGTGCTGGTGCTGACGGTCGTCTTCCTGGCCGCCTGGTTCCTCAGCCCGCGCCAGGGCCTGATCGCCCGTCGCCAGCGCTCGCGCACCGCGGAGCACTCCCCCGCCGGGGCCGCCCGGGCCGCCGTGCCGGCGATGAGCGGCCCGGCATCCTGAATGTCCCTTCTCAAGGAGGTTGGCAATGAGTGAGACGGATCGCGCGCGGAATCACGCGGGCGCTACGGCAGCGGCCCGCCGCGATTTTTCTCACGAAACATGTCAGCAACTGTGTTCGGGGCTCGCACAAGCTAGTTGAACGAGAACGTCTTGTAGCTACTGCGGACGTTGAATCGTCGCCCTTCCTTGCGTCGCTGCAGGAAGCCGGCGATCGTGTCGATGTCATCGGGACGCATCTTCAGCGCACGACACTTCGCGCGCACCTGGTCGACGGTGATCGGCACCCAGCGATCGGGCCGGTTCATCATGTCCGCCTTCAGCTTGTCCTCCTCGTTCCACTTGAGACCGGTCGAGTATCCGGCCGCCATCGCCGCGACGTACTCGAGGATGCCGTCGACGCCGTTCGGTAGCGGTTCGCACTCGACCTCATCCCGCCTCGCGACCGGCTCCACGGTCCGGTCCGCGAACAACTGGACGGGATTCGCATCTTCGATCCACTCAGCAGCCTCGTCCTCGTTCCACTCGATCACGGCAAGCGCGTCGAGGTCGTGACCCCAGAGCTTCTGGAAGTGCTCGCGACTTGGCCAGGCGTGGAGGACTCGCCCCGACAGCATGCCGATGGAGAATCCCCGCCAGGTCACGTGCCGCACGCTCGGTTGAGCGATCAATTGCTGGAGAACCGGGCTATCCACCTCGCGCCGGGGAGTCACCACGACCACCGCGCCGCCGGATTGCTCCAGCAGCCAACGGACTGCGCGAGCGTTTTGCGGCTCACGAGATAGCTCGCCGTCCGTGAGACGTGAGATCGCGACCGGGTAGTTGTAAGACACTGACGACACGGCGTCTCCTTAGCTCGGGCTCCTGAAGGTAACGGCAGCTACCGACATCCCCGCGCGCTCACTTCCGACTGAACGAACGCCGCGCATCGACGCCCACGGAGGGCTAAGTGCTTGTGCAGGTCCCGAGTGTGCACAGATCCCGCAGAAAGTCGTGCACAACGCGCTCTGACTCGACTGCGTCTCGAAGGAACTCGGGCTCGCTTTTGTCGGGGATGTACGCTCGGAGCTCCTCGTCAGATTGCGCTACGCGAAGCCCGCTAATTCACCCATTGGAGGGTGTACGTCTCAACCCAGGCCTGCTCGCCGTCAACGGACAGAAGCACCTCGGCCTCGATACGGACAGTCTCGGTGACGTCGACGCCGATCATCGGCTCGTAGAGTTCTCCGTGCGTCCATTCGACGACGTCGGAGTACTCCTGCGTGTACTCGTCCGTGCGCATGAAGCCGGACACCGTGACCTCGGCTGTGGCCTCCGATCGTCCGAGCGTAGGGACCGCTCTGCCACGCCGACGGCGACCACAGCTCCGTCACCAGGGACGTTGCCCTGTGAGCGATAGAAGAGGAGCGTCGCTCCCGGAGGGATGCGCTTCGTCGGGGAGTGACAAAGGTATGCCTTGCGGATCGCATTGCCATGGGCCTTCGGCGACGTGAACGTTCCCGGAAGGACGGTTCGAGAGGGACTGACATACGTCGCGTCTGGGAACAAATCCTCGTACCACTGCGGTGTGATGGGGATGACGAAGATCGGCTGACCGGCGCGGATGGCAGGCGGGCCGTATGCGATGTGATGCGAGAGTCCGTCGAGTGAGGCCGTGGGCTTGCCGGGCCTGAGCGCCTTCAAGTAAATACCCTCATCCTCCGCCTTGTCAGATGCGCGTTCGAACCCGAAATCGCCGAGGAACTCGACGAGTCGGTCCTGCTTGTCCTTGACCTCGACAAACATCTCGCTCGGTGCCCCCGGTTCCGCGGCGGCCCAGCGGAGCGCGGCTTTGAGCAGGAGTTCACCGAGCCGCCTCCCAGATGCTTGCTCGCCGACCTTGAAGGTGGACAACTTGATCGCGTCCCAACCCGGCTTGGTCGGGTGCGCGTCGCGCATCTTGACGAGCGCGATCGCTTCATACGCTCCCTCCGCGTCACGGACCACCCACGCGCGCCGCGCGGCGGATTCCTGCTTCACCGTCGCGATCCATCTGTCGAAATGAGGGGCGTAATCCTTGCGAAGCGAATCGAAGATGCCTTGCGTCGTGTCGAGCTGGTAAGTCTTCAGTTCTTCGACCGAAGGCGGCGGAGGTGGTGCTGATGGATGCCATGCCGCAAGTTGCGCCGCGGCTTCCCCGGGGCGCAGCACCCGGGGCTCGTGCCCTAGAGCAATCGCACGTCGTCGAAGCTTTTCGTCGTTCGTGACTAGGAATCGAACCGCATCCGCATGGAGCGCCGCGAGGATCCTCGCGTCTCGTCGATCGTTGAGGCCCGGCTGCTCCGGAAAAACGGCGCGCACAATCTTAGGGACCTCAACTTCGGCGAGGGCGGCGTACTTCCCGTATGCGGCGATGTTTTGGGCACGGTGTGTAGCGTCCTTCGTCTCGCGAAGATCATCGAGCGTTGCGGGGTGCACATAGACCTTGTGGCCGTGCTCGCTGGCCGTCCGAAGGAACTGCCCGACCGACGAGTGGAGCGACTCCAGGTTGCCGGCGAATGGCTCTGCAGCAATAACACATTCGTGTCGATGAGGAAAGACATTTCCTTCTGCATTGCCGCGCGCCCTTTCGTTAGCGCGATGCTATTGCCGGAGAGCAATGCTGTGCCGCCGCGACTCTCCGCCGGCGCCTCCAATGACAGGAACAAGCGGCTAGCAGCTAGCGGCGTTCGCTCGTCCGCTACTAGGCGAGGAACGCGCTAACGCCGGGCTCAAGCGAACACCGGCATCGCGCCTAACGCGCGCGCGGCTAACCGCTGATGCCAGTACGCGGCGGGGTGGAGGGGACTCTTCACGGCCGAGGAGTTAGCCGAGACGCTGGCGGCGGTCGCGCGTGGCGAACTCGCCGGGCAAGAGCGGGAGACCCGAGAAAGGGGTATGGCGGCCTCTCTCTACTCGACCAGGTATGCCGCCTCAGCAGCCGACAGTAAGCCCTCGGCGCGCGGCTCGGTCGTCATGACGGTGACTGTACTGCTTGTTGTCTGGGCGCTCTAGGGCTCGATAGACAGTCGAGCGCTCAATGGTCAATGGCACGCTTCGAACGTCGTCGCGGCGGCATGGCGTAGCTCCGCTGCCGTCATCAACCGGTCATGCGCCACGAGGTGCGAAATGAGATCCGCGGTGAAAACGACCGACAGGGTTCCGAAGACGGTCACCAGCAGCGTCAGAGCTGCCTCCCCCGGGTCCAGGGACCCGTGGCTGTTCAGCGTGAGCACGACCGAGAGCCGTGAGGGTGAGATAGATCCGCTCCTTCAGAAGCGCCGCGCTCTTCCCGTTCCACCGCTTTCACTGTCACACGCAGGTTCTCCCAGCAGCCAGCCGCCGTTCGAGCCGACCTCACTCCGAGCTCAAGGGACGGTGTCGCACAGCACACAGTTGCGAATCGCGCTTGCGCAGACACTCTGCGATCGTGCGGAACGCAAAGAAGGGCGCGTCACCAGTCATGGACGGTTCCGTCGGCAAGCCGGCTGTAGGGCAGGTAGGCGCGGACGTAGGGGTACCTGCCCGCGGCGTCCACATCGAGGTTGACGCCGAGTCCCGGCTCGTCGCCTGGATGCAGGTAGCCGTCCGACCAAGTGAGGCTCTGCTGGAAGACGCTGTCTGTATTCTCCCCGTGTCGCATGTATTCCTGGATGCCGAAGTTGTGAATGGCTAGGCCAAGATGCATCGCTGCGGCCATGCCCACGGGCGGAGCGCGACACCCCGTGTACAAGACAGGTGCTCGAACCGTCACTCTCCGGACGAGAAGTTCCGGTCATGAGGTGATCCTGTCGCGCGGTTCGCCCTCGTTCACAGCGGACATACTCCGTACAAGCGCCCTATAGTTGTTCGCTGAAGCCCCCTGTGGTGCGGATGGTACTCGTCGTGCTGATGCGTCCGAGCGGTCGTGGAATCCGCGACACCGGCCAATCCACCGTGCCAGCCGCGGTCAGCAGCCGATCGAGCACGACGTCCCACGTGCCGGCGGCAGCAAGCCGTCGATGCCATGCCCACGCCGTTTGCCGCGGCGGAAACGTGCGCGGCAGATCCCACCACTCGATGCCGTCCGGTACCGGTAGCTCACGCCTCCGGCCATGCTTCCACCGTCCGCGAATGGTCGCCCTTTCGGCCCCCGTGGGGCTGGACTGCAGGTCAGCGATCACCGTGAACTGGTCGTCCGAAAGTAACCGGAAAAACGACATCCAACCGGCATCCCTATGTCAGCCAGGTCAGTTGAAAGGCACGCCCTAGCTGGTCGTCTCGGAGGAGCGGCCGACCACGTGCTCGGGCGCGGTCAACTGATGCCGACGGTCTGACCGCCGTCCACGACCAAGGCGTGGCCGATGGTGAAGCCGCCCAGGTCGGAGCAGAGCCAGAGGACGGCTGAGGCGATCTCCTCGGGCGTGCCCATCCGTCCGATCGGCTCCTGAGCGATCACGCGGGCGCGCCCCTCGGGAGTGCCGCCGGAGAATCGATCCATCATCGGGGTTTCGATGATTCCGGGACAGATGGCGTTGATCTGTATGCCCTTGTCGGCGTAGTCGAGCGCAGCCGACTTGGTGAGCCCCAAGATGCCGTGCTTGGCCGCCGCGTAGGCGGCTTGGCCCTTGATGCCCACGACACCGGCTCCAGAGGAGATGTTGACGATCGATCCGCCCGAGTCCCCCATAGCGAGAATTTCGTGCTTCATCGACACGAAGACGCCTCGGAGATCCACGGCCATCAGCCGATCCCATTCGTCGTCGCTCGTCTCGGCGAGTGGCTTCGGAGGCTGCTCGATCCCCGCGTTGTTCACACCGACGTCGATCGGGCCGAGCGCGTCGACGGTGGAGGTCACTGCCTTCTGGACGCTCTCGCCGTCGGTGACGTCGCAGAGCACGACATGCGCACGGCGTCCGTGCTTCTCGACGAGCCGCGCAGTCTCACGCAACGGCTCCTCGGCAGTGCCGGTCACGGCGACGTCGGCACCGGCGCGGGCGAAGGCCTCGGCGGTCGCCCGTCCAATGCCGGATCCCGCCCCGGTGATGAACACGGTCTTGTCTGTGAAGTCGAAGCTGATGGACAAGACAATCCTCCTGTGGTTGCAGTGGCGGTGCGTCCGCGGGGAGAGCCGTCGACAGGACGCGCCGGGATGTCGGCTTAGCTCTCCAGCGGACGCACGAAAGTGCGGAACTGGCCCCGCTCCTGGTGCAGCGTGAAGAGCCGGTTCGCCAGCGCCGCCGGCTCGTGGTCCGGCTCGCCCCCGCCAATGCCGAGCGGGATGATGAGCTGAGCCACATGGACGTTCTCAGGCTTCAGAGCGTCGTGAAGGACGTGCGCGTAGGCGCTTTCCCCAGCGAAGGCGACCGACGTTCCCGTGACTGCTCCGCGCGGCCGAACGGCGCTGGCTCCGTTCGGGAACAGGATCGTGCCTCGGCCGAGTTCTCGCATACCCGGCAGCACCTGCTGGACGGCCGTCACCGGTCCGAGAATCGACATCTCGATCGGTCCGAGGAGATCGTCGGGCGACGTCTCGAGAGCCGGCTTCATAAACTCCCGCGCCGGAACAGGGCTGTACTGCAGCACCTCGATGGGCCCGAGCTCCTCGGCGGCCTGGTCGAGCGCTGCGCGAAGGGCGCTGCGGTCGCGCGCGTCGGCCGAGAAGCCGGATGCCCGGACGCCATCACTGGCGAGCTTGTCGGCGAGGTCGTCGAGCTTCTCCTGGTTGCGCGCGATGAGGGCGACGGAGAAGCCCTCACGACCGAATCGGCGAGCGACTGCGAGTCCGAGGCCGGGTCCGGCCCCGACGATGGCGAGAGTGGTCATGAGGATCCTTTCGATATGCCGGTGGAGGCCGGAGTCAACGCTCCGCAAAGCGCAGTACGTGCACGCGAAGCGGAGTCAGGAGGCGGTGAGGCGCCCCGGTGCTTCCTGGTCCGCAACGCGTTCTGACGCGGCCCAGGATGCGAGAAGGCGCAGCGACTCCTCGGCCTGAGATCCCGGTGCCGCGAGGTAGACCGTCAGCCCTAGGCCGGGGTCACCTTCCAGCTCGACGGTCTGATAGTGCAGCTCCAGCTCACCGACGACCGGATGATGGAAAACCTTCTGCCCGGCGTAGTGTCGCCGCACATCGTGCGCCGCCCAGAGCTCGCGGAAGCGTTCGCTCCGGGTGGAGAGCTCGCCGATGAGCGCGTGCAGGCGCTTGTCGTGCGGGTTGCGTCCTGCCTCACGCCGGAGAATCGTCACATTCGTCCAGGCCGCGCGATCCCAGTCCGGGTAGAAGTCGTGAGCGGAGGGGTCGAGGAAGATGTGGCGCGAGAAGTTGGCCGGGCGGGTGGTGCCCTTGAACATCGGAGCGTACATGGCGTATCCGAGCGCGTTGGCCGCGAGCAAATCCATGCGGTTGTTCTGCACGAAGGCCGGCGCCGCGGTGATGGCGTCGAGCAGATACTGCAGCTGAGGGCGCAAGGGGGTATCCCTTTGTGCGCGCTGCGGCTGCACCCCGACCGGGTTGGCCGTACGTGCCAGGTCGAACAGGTGGTCCCGCTCGGCAGCGGTGAAGCTCAATGCTCGCGCGATCGCGTCGAGAACGGCGTCGGAGACGCCCTTCAGATTTCCGCGCTCGAGTCGGGTGTAGTAGTCGATGCTCACACCCGCGAGCCGCGCCACCTCCTCACGACGCAATCCGCTGACCCGTCGACGGTCACCGAACGTCTCCACGCCCGCCTGCTCCGGCGTGACGCGTGCTCGGCGGGACATGAGGAACTCCCGCACCTCGGATCGGTTATCCATGCGTTCCACGCTACGTCTGCGCCGCGAAGGGTGGGAGGGCCTGACGTAACCCGTCTGACCTGAGCCCTCCGGGAGGGTCAGGGGACGTTGTGCCCGGCGGCCTGAAGGAGCCCGTACCACTCGGCTCGCGTGAGCGGGATATCCGACCCGACCGCGGCGTCCTGGATCCGCTGGGGCGTGGTGGTGCCGAGGACGACCTGGATCTGCGCCGGGTGCCGGGTGATCCATGCGGTCGCGATGCCGGTCGGCGTGACGTCGTACTTCTCCGCCAGCTCCCGCAGCCGCGCGTTCAGCTCCGGGTACTCCGGCGAATCGAGGAAGACGCCATCCTGGAACCCCTTCTGGAAGGGCGACCATGCCTGCATCCGGATGCCCGCGATACGGCAGTAGTCGACGATGCCGCCGCCATCGCGAGTGACGGAGTCATCCTCGTCCGCCATGTTCGAGGACAACCCCTGAGCGACGATGGTCGAGTGCGTCACCGAGAGCTGGATCTGGTTGACGACGATGGGCTGGGTGACCGCTGTCTTCAGCAGATCGATCTGTCGCGGCGTGTGGTTCGACACTCCGAAGCAGCGCACCTTTCCGCTGCTTTCGAGATCGGTGAACGCGCGGGCGACTTCCTCCGGCTCGACGAGGGCGTCCGGCCGGTGCAGCAGGAGCACGTCGATGTAGTCCGTTCCCAGTGAGCGCAGCGACTCCTCGACGGAGTTGACGATGTGCTCGTAGGACGAGTCGTAGTGCCAGTCCTGATCGACGATCGTCGTCTTCGTCTGCAGAACGATCTGCTCACGCTCCGACGCGGTCAGCCGCAGCGCCTCGCCGAAGCGCTGCTCGCAGAGATGCGGTCGGCCGCCGGGGTGGTTGAAGCCATAGAGATCCGCGTGATCGAAGAAGTCGATGCCGGCGTCGCGGGCGGTGGAGTAGATCTCACGGATCTCCTCGTCGCTGCTGCCGGCGATGCGCATCATCCCCGCGATGATGTTCGATACCGGTCGGGCGTCGCTGCCGAAAGGCACTGTGCGCATGGTTGCTCCATTCGTCGGTTGCCGCCTTTCACGCTAGGGCGCCGCGGATCACGTCGGCCGCTTCTCAGTGCCGCGAAAGGGGTGCTGTCGCGACGGGTTTTCGCAGAACCTGGCAGCTCTCGCCCAGCCCCGTTACGGTCACGACAACTCTGCACCGCCGCGTGTCGAGCGAAGGGGGGCCCTGTCGGTACCCGTCTACCCAGGAACTCCCATCGAGCACGGAGGCGCGCTCAATGTGGATGAGAGCGAACCTCTTGTCCCTCCCTTTCGAGGGGTCCGACGGGAGACATTGAGCTCACTGCGAAGGGAAGCAGTCATGAACGTTGAACCGGCAAGCCCAACGGCGAAGAACCCGCCCGAGCAGTTCGCCGGCGATGTCTGGGTCGACATGGTCGCAGTCCCCCACGAAGCCGACCAGCGAATGTCGGTCGCCATCGTCAAGTTCGCACCCGGCGCCCGAACAGCCTGGCACTCGCACGCGCGCGGCCAGTACTTACGCGTCACCCAGGGCGTCGCCCGATTCGGAGACCGCGAGGGCAACGTCCTCGAAGTTCATCCCGGGCAGACCCTCTACATGCCACCTGGGCAGGAACATTGGCACGCCGCGGCAGGCGAGACGTTCATGGAGCACATCGCCATGCTCGAAAGCGGCGACGACCCCTCGACCACCACCGTGTGGAAAGAGCACATTACCGACGCGGAGTACGAAGGCGTCGTCCGCCCTGCCGATGCGATTGACATTCGGAAGGAATCAGCGATGACCGACAACGGACCAAGCGCATTGGGCGAGATGATCGGCGACTTCGCTCCGAAGATCGTCGAGGTCACCGACAGCGTGTTGTTCGGCGACATCTGGGAGCGACCGGAACTCGCCAAGCGCGACCGCAGCCTGTTGACCCTCTCTTCCCTCGTCACGGGCGGCAGCTTCGTGCAGCTCGAGTCGCACATCCGCATCGGGCGGGAGAACGGCCTGACGGAAGCCGAGATCATCGAAGCCTTCACCCACCTGGCGTTCTACGCCGGATGGCCCAAAGCCCTCTCCGCGATCGACGTGGCCAAGCGCGTCTTCGCCGAGTGACCACCACTTCCACACCCCTGACCAAGAGGAGAAACCATGCGTGGAGCATTGATGTACGGCCCCGGCGACGTGCGCGTAGAGCAGCGCGATCGCCCCGCCATCGAGGAGCCGACCGACGCCGTGATCCGCGTCGCCGCCGCGTGCGTGTGCGGATCGGACCTCTGGCCGTGGCGAGGTCTGGAGCCGCTGGCGACGAACCCCATGCCGATGGGTCATGAGTACATCGGCGTCGTCGAGGAGATCGGCTCGGATGTCAAGGATCTCCGTGTCGGTGACTTCGTCGTGGGCTCGTTCTTCGCCTCCGACAACACCTGCGAGATCTGCCAGGCCGGCTACCAGACGCACTGCGTCCATCGCCAGCCGGGCGCGCCGACCGGAGCACAGTCCGAGTACGCCCGCATTCCTCTCGCCGACGGCACCCTGGTGAAGACCCCCGGTGTCCCCGACGCCGACCTCATCCCGTCTCTGCTCGCCGCGTCGGATGTCCTCGGCACGGGCTGGTTCGCCGCGGTCGCCGCCGAAGCCGGACCGGGCAAGACCGTCGCGGTGGTCGGTGACGGCGCTGTCGGACTGCTCGGCATCCTCGCGGCCAAGCAGCTGGGCGCCGAGCGCATCATCGCCATGAGCCGCCACGAAGACCGTCAGAAGCTCGCCCGCGAGTTCGGCGCGACGGACATCGTCACCGAGCGCGGCGACGAAGGCGTGGCGAAGATCAAGGAGCTCACCGGAGGCCTCGGGGCGCACAGCGTCATCGAAGCCGTCGGCACGCAGGAATCGATGATGCAGGCGATCCAGTCCACCCGCCCCGGCGGACACGTCGGATACGTCGGCGTCTCGCACGACGTGAGCCTCGATGGCCTCAGCCTGTTCTTTTCCGGCGTGCACCTGCATGGCGGTCCGGCCCCCGTGCGCCGCTTCCTTCCCGAGCTCATCCAGCTCATCTGGGACCGCAAGATCGACCCCGGAAAGGTCTTCGACCTCACGCTCCCCATCGAACAGGCCGCGGACGCCTACCGCGCCATGGACGAGCGCCGCGCGATCAAAGCTCTGCTCACCTTCTGACGCGAGAGCTCGCGCGCTCTCGCGGCGAGCAGAAGGGGTTCTCGCGAAACCCCTCGCGGCAGAGCCCTGGCTGGCATCCCAGCCGGCGGCGAACCTGGAATCAGCCCCCAACAGGGGGAAGCGAAAGGACTCACATGCCTCTTGGAGAAGACGGATACATCTTCCCGCTCGCCGATTCGGTGCAGCGCACTGCCGTGCGATTCACCAACCGCTACGGGATCGAGATCGCCGCAGACCTCTACCGTGCGAAGGACTTCGATGAGAGCGCCACGCACAAGGCTCTCGTCATCGGCCCCCGCACGGCGGAGTGAAGGAGCAGGGCCCCGGCGTCTACGCCAACCAGCTCGCGCAGCGAGGGTTCGTCGCCCTCGCGATCGACCCGTCGTACAACGGGGAAAGCGGCGGCACCCCACGCCACGTCACGTCCCCTGAGATCTTCGCGGAGGACTTCAGCGCAGGTGTCGACTTCCTCGGCACGCTGCCCTACGTCGACCGGGAGCAGATCGGTGCGATTGGCATCTGCGGGTCTGGAGGCTTCGCGCTTAACGCTGCGCAGATGGATCGCCGCATCAAGGCGGTGGCGACGGCGGCGATGTACGACATCTCCGGCGTCGCCCGTGACGGCTGGTTCTATCAGGGCAGCGACGAGGACCGCGGCGCGGCGCTGGACGGTCTCGCTCAGCAGCGCTGGGCGGACGTCGACGCCGGCGAGCCCGCGCTCGATGGCGGGCTCTTCCCGAGCGAGGTGCCCCCGGAAGGGGCGCCGAATCCCATCGTCGGCGAGTTCTGGGAGTTCTATGTCGAGGGGGAGGGCCGGGGATGGCACCCGCGGTCGATCGGCGCCTTCACCGCGACGAGCGGGCTCGCGCACATCAACTTCGGTCCCGCGCGCTATCTCGACACCATCTCCCCTCGCCCGATCCTGCTGATCACCGGCGACCAGGCGCATTCCGCCTGGTTCAGCGAGAAGGTGCACGAGCAGGCCGCGGAGCCGAAGGAGCTCGTCGTCGTCCCCGGAGCGCGTCACATCGATCTCTACGACGATGTCACGCTCATCCCATTCGACAAGCTCGAGTCGTTCTTCACCGAAGCGCTCGACCCCGCCGGTCAGCTGGCCAAGACGAACTGACCGCGAGGCGCCGTCACTGAGATGCTCGGTGACGGCGCCTTCTCTTTCCGCCCTCTCAGAACGGAAGAAGCACTCATGAACCCGACGTACGACTTCACCGGCTCCGTCGCACTGATCACCGGCGCCGCCTCCGGGATGGGACTCGCAGCTGCGAAGGCCTGGGCAGAGGCGGGCGCCTCGTTGGCACTCGTCGACCTCGATCCGGCGGCGCTGGAAAGTATCGGGCAGGAGCTCGCCGACCACGGGCACCGAGCACTGACCGTCGCCTGCGACGTCTCGGATGAGAGTCAGATGGCGGACGCCGTGCACCGCACGATCACCGATCTTGGCCGTCTCGACTTCGCGTTCAACAACGCGGGCATCCAGATCCCCTACGCCGGCCTCGCGGACGAGGAGTTTTCCGATGTGCAGCGCCTCACGGGCGTGAACCAGTTCGGCGTGTGGGCGGCGATGAAGCACGAGCTGCGCCACATGCGCGGGCAGGGATCCGGCTCCATCGTCAACACTTCCTCGATCGGCGGCGTCATGGGCGGCCCGGGACGCGCCGCGTACCACGCGACGAAGCACGCCGTCATCGGTCTCACCCGCAGCGCCGCGAAGGAGTTCGCCCCCTACGGCATCCGCGTGAACGCCATCCTTCCTGGCACCATCGAGACGCCCATGGTGACGGACATGGTCCGCACGGGCGCTCTCGATCACGACGCGTCCGTCGCCGCGATTCCCCTCGGGCGCCTGGGGCGAGCGGAGGAGATCGCCGCCGCAGCACTTTGGCTCAGCAGTCCCGGGGCGAGCTTCGTCACCGGAGCATCGCTGCTGGTAGACGGTGGTCAGCTCGCCTGACTGGCTGGAGGAATCGCCGGCGGTGTCAAGCGAGGCCCCTGTGGGCGCTTGGCACCGTCAGTCCCTCACGCTCGAGCTGCGGTTACCCGCACCTGGCGTCTCGGGGACCGTCTCTGCAGGATGGTTGGCAGCCATGGTGGCCAGTAGACGCAGCTTCTCTGCCTCGTCGCCACTGGCGTCGGGGTAGTACAAGACCAGGAGCAGCCCGTCCACGGGCAACTTCTCTCGGTGCAACCGCATCGTCCCGAGTAATGGGTGGTGGATGACCGCGGAGTTGCCGGCGAGCTGGCGCACGTCCTGTCGAGCCCAGATGGACCGGAAGCGTGCACTGGCCATCGAGAGCTCCCCCACGAGCTCGACAGCGCGGGCGTCGGTGATGTCGTCACCCACG
Organism: Microbacterium sp. NPDC096154; assembly: GCF_040302945.1. Classification (NCBI taxonomy): domain Bacteria; kingdom Bacillati; phylum Actinomycetota; class Actinomycetes; order Micrococcales; family Microbacteriaceae; genus Microbacterium; species Microbacterium sp. NPDC096154. The sequence continues at coordinate 1,536 of NZ_JBEOSM010000011.1, read as the reverse complement.
AGGTGTCGGAAGGAGCCGATCGCATCGATGGTCGCGTTCTCCCAGTCCGCGTCTACTTCAACGCGTTGACCTCCGAGCTGGTACTCGACGCGTCGCGGCGTGTGGTCAGCAGCACCGCTGGGCGGAGTCCAAATCGAACTGAGGAGAAGCATCTGCACACCAATCGACGAACACCAAAGGGTGATCGCCTGGCGGCCGAGACGAAGTGAGGCGGTCCGCGCCCCTCGGTCCGGAAGCCCGTCCGAGGCGAGAGTAGTTGATGCCCGACTCGTGACCGACGCTAGGGCGCGCTCTGCGGATCTAGCGGCGCGACACACCGACGTCGATGCCAACAACCGTGAGAAATTGCCAAGTCGATGAGATTCGTGCCAACCACGTGAGACTGTGCCAACTTCCGTGAGACGGGACACTGAACGGGCGCACGCCGATATTCGGCGATCACGAAAAAGTAACGACGAACCCTTGTGTCCCGTTACCTCACCGTTATAGAGTGCTTCCACCGGCAGCCGTTTTGCTGTGGCGGACGCCGGACATGTGATTGCAGGACACTCTTGGTGCAAGGGACAGAACCCCCGGTCGGATGCCTCTCCGGCCGGGGGTTTCTTGCGGTCGGACCGTGCGGCTCTCCCCGCGGGGAGCGCCTTCGCCCCAGTCGCGGATCCCTCGACCCGGCTTCGCGATCTGCGCGCACGATCGCACGCCCTGCCGCCCTCCTCGCGTCCCCGCACCTGATGAGAGACGAAAAGGTGGCTCCCGGATACGCTGGAGTCATGGCTGATCGCAGGCTCGCCGTCGAGGCGTGGGAGAGCCTGTTCCGTGCGCAGTACGAGGTGTTCTCGGAGGTCGCGGCCGACTTCAGCGACACGGCGCTGACACAGCCCGAGTACGACGTGCTGCTCACCGTCACGCGCTCCCCCGGCATGTCGGCCCGGCTGCGCGACGTCACCGCGAACATGCTCATCAGCCAGCCCAGCGTCTCGCGCCTCGTCGACCGGATGGTCTCGCGCGGGCTCGTGACGAAGTGCTCGGATCCCGAAGACGGGCGCGGTGCGCTGGTCACCGCGACCGAGAAGGGCGCGCAGGAATTCCGCCTCATCGCGACCGCACACGGTCGTTCGATCGCCGAGCGGATGTCGGTGCTGAGCGAGGACGAGCTGCGCACGCTCCGCGACCTCACGCAGAAGCTGCGGCACAGCAGGCCCACCGGCTGACCGTCGTGCCCCAGGGCTCCGGATGGCGCGGAGCGTTCTCATAGCCGTGGCCTGAGAGTGTGGGATCGCCCATCCCCCACTCGCCCTGGAGCATCCCATGACCGCCCCTGCCCACACCGCGCCCGCCCACACCGCGCCCGCCCCTCGCACGAGCACCATCGGCCGCGCCTTCGCCGCCATCGCGTTCATCGAGGCCTTCACGTGGGCTGGGCTGCTCGTCGGCATGTACCACCTGCCGCTGCGCCTCGCGGAGAACGGCACGGTCTACCGCAACGAGCTGTCGGGTGCCCTGCACGGCCTCACGCGCGTGCGCGGGTTCACGCAG